>CAZIYA010000069.1:0-13556 GCA_964543355.1 uncultured Polaromonas sp. | reverse complement strand
GAAGGCCAGTGCCGCAGCGGTGGGTTCGTTGATGATGCGCTTGACGTCCAGGCCGGCGATGCGGCCGGCGTCTTTCGTGGCCTGGCGCTGAGCGTCGTTGAAGTAGGCAGGCACCGTAATCACGGCTTCGGTGACCGGCTCGCCGAGGTAGTCTTCGGCGGTTTTTTTCATCTTGCGCAGGATGTCGGCGCTGACCTGCTGCGGTGACATCTTCTTGCCGTGCACTTCAATCCAGGCGTCGCCGTTGTCGGCGGCCACGATCTTGTAGGGCATCAGGTCGATGTCCTTTTGCACTTCTTTTTCAGTGAACTTGCGGCCGATCAGCCGCTTGACGGCGTACAGCGTGTTCTTGGGGTTGGTCACGGCCTGGCGCTTGGCCGAGGCACCGACCAGCACTTCACCGTTTTCGAGGTAAGCCACCACCGACGGGGTGGTGCGTGCGCCTTCCGAGTTTTCGATGACGCGGGGAACGTTGCCCTCCATCACTGCCACGCAGCTGTTGGTGGTGCCCAAATCGATGCCGATGATTCTGCCCATGATTCACTCCTAGATTTCTTGGTTACGTTGTTTGAATGCGGTATGGCTGTTGGTTCAGCCCTTGGCCCCAAGGCCATGTTGATGACTTGTGGATAACTTTGCGTGTTTCAAGTGCACCTCCATCAATTGCCGAACTTATTTCGGGGCCGCCACCGTGACCAGCGCGGGCCGCAGCACGCGGTCGGCGATCAGGTAGCCTTTTTGCAGCACGCTGACCACGGTATTGGCTTCCTGGGTGGATTCCGGCGGCAGCGGCACCATGCTGATGGCCTGGTGCTGGTGCGGGTCGAACTTGCTGCCGGTGGCGGGGTTGATCTCGATCACCTTGTTGCGCTCCAGCGCGCTCTTGAGCTGCTTGAGCGTGGCCTCGGTGCCCTCGCGAATCTGCGCGGCCGTGGCGTCCGGCTGTTGCAGTCCGGCTTCCAGGCTGTCGGTGACCGGCAGCAGGCTTTCCGCAAAACTTTCGACGGCGAACTTGCGCGCTTTGGCAATTTCATCGTCGGCGCGGCGGCGGGCATTTTCAGCCTCGGCCTTGGCGCGCAGGAAGTTGTCGGCGAGCTCGGTGTTTTTAGCCTGCAGGGCGGCGAGGTCGGCCTGGGCGGCTGCCAGCGCGTCGGCTTCGTTGGCGGCCTGGGCGGCTTCCAGCTCTTCCGGGCTGGGCGCACCAGTAAGTTCTTGATTTTGTTCAGGTTGGTTGTTGTCGGACATGGTCGGAGACAGGTTGTTCAGGAAGACAAGAGCGCTAGCTGGGGGCGGCAAAGTCCATTTCAAGACAAGGGATTGGCGCCAGTGCTAGGCAGGCGCCGCACAAGGGCAGGCCGGCACGAGGGCCGGATGCTATGAAATAAATAGCTGCCTGCGCAGGCAGGAAAAGGGCGGGAGGCCGATTTTATGCATAAAACCGGCATCGGAAGCGCCGGCCCCAACAAAAAAGACAGGCGCGGGGCCTGTCTCCTGGGGGTGGCGGCGCCTTATTTTTTCTTGATGGCGCTGACCTTGGTCTGGCTGGCGGACCACTTGGCGGCAAAGGCCTGCACGTCGTTCAGGCGCTTGAGCAGGTCGGTGCCGAGCGCGGTGACGATATAGCCGTCATTGCCGTGACCCATCAGGCCGGCGGCGCGCAGTTCCTTGATGCGGGTGTTCAGGGTGTTGGGTGTGATGCTGCCAATGCTGTCCTGCAGCAGCCTGAAAGTTTGCGGATGGCCGTCCTTGAGTGCCCACAGTACGCGGAGGGCGTAGCGCGATTCAAGCAGTTCAAACAGTTGTCCGACGGCGGCATTTTCTTTGGCACTCATGGGGGGCATCTCCTGGTCACGTTTTTGTCACAGTTAATCGGTAAGCATGCGCTTGAAGCGGAATATAGCGCAAATTTCTGACTGCTACTAGTTTTATAGCTGCCCGCGCCCGCAGGATGTAGCCTGTCAGCCAAAAAGGCTTGAAAAGTTGTGCCGGATAGGCTAGTGCGGTGTTGCACGCCATCTGGGACATCAAAGCGCGTCTTTTGCGCCATGGGCGCGAAGGCGCGCTTTCATGTTTCGATATTTTCGGGCTGCAGCATCCGGGCACACCCCGGTCTGCGGCAGCCCCGGGCCTTACAGGTAGACCTTCTGCAGCAGCCGGATCAGGGTTTTTGCCTCGCTGGCCGACAGGCGGGACGCGACATCGGCTTCCAGTCCCACGGCCGTGCTTTCAGCCTCGCGCATGAGTTTCTTGCCGCTGGCGGTCAGGTGCAGGCCCACGGCGCGGCCATCGCGCGGGTGCGGCTTGCGGGCGATCAGCTCGCGTTTTTCCAGGGTGTTGACCATGGCCACCAGGTTGGGCGGCAGGATGCCCAGCGCCGTGCAGAGTTGTCGTGAAGTGATGCCGGGGTTGTGCGTGATCACCGACAGGACCGAAAAATCGACCGGTCGCAGGCCATAGGGCGCCATCCGGACCATGAATACTTCGATGACTGCCAGTGCCGCGCGGCGGGCGTTGTAACCGAGCAGGCCTTCGAGGTAGCTGGTATCGACCTGCTCCACCGTGGCGGTGGTGGTGGCTGCGGGTCGGGAAGGTTTGGGAAGATCGCGCGCGCTCATGAGACTCCTTGGGCTCCGTCAATGGTGCGTCGCTGGCGGTGGCAGGACCATGTGATTGCGGACAGCGACAAAACGATGCGAATACTTCGGGTTTGCCCGGCAGGCCGGCAAAACCGGATGTTGGTCATGGTGTGCGGCAGGGAATGGGTTGCAGGCATGTCGGGAATGAAGGGTATGTTCAGGCCGCTTTGCGAGCCGCACCCAGGTAGGTGTCCACCACGCGCGGGTCGCGGGCCAGTTCGGAGGCCGGGCCGCTCAGCCCGATCTCGCCCATCTCCAGAACGTAACCATGGTCGGCAGCTTCCAGCGCGGCGCGCGCATTCTGCTCGACCAGCAGGGTGGTGACGCCGGTTTTGCGCAGCGCCTCGATGGTGTGGAAGATTTCCCGCACGATCAGCGGTGCCAGGCCCAGGCTGGGTTCGTCGAGCATCAGCAGCGAAGGCCGCGACATCAGGGCCCGGCCCAGGGCGAGCATCTGCCGTTCGCCGCCCGACAGGGTGCCGGCTTCCTGCGCGCGGCGTTCCTTGAGGCGGGGAAACAGCTCGAACACCACCTCCATCTGGTCGCGCCAGGCCTTGTTGCGCAGCCTCACCTGTCGGAAGGCGCCGAGCACAAGGTTGTCTTCCACCGACATGCTGCCAAACAGCTCGCGTTTTTCCGGCACCAGGGCAATGCCCAGCATCACACGCTCTTCCAGCGGCAGGCCGATGATGGACTGGCCCGCATATTCGATGCCGCCGGTTGCGGGCAGGATGCCCATGAGGGCATTGAGCAAGGTGGACTTGCCAGCACCATTGGGGCCGATGACCGTGATGATGCTGCCGGCTTCGGCCTGCAGGTCGATGCCGCGCAGGACTTCGGCTTTGCCGTAGCCGGCGTGGAGATTTTTGACCGTGAGAAGGGGAGTGCTCATGCGTGCCAGGCCTTTAGTGTTCCGTGCCAAGGTAAGCCGCGCGCACAGCCGGGCTGGCCTGGATCTCTTCAGGTGTGCCTTCGATCAGGCGGGTGCCGAACTCCATGACCACGATGCGGTCTGTGACCTGCATGACGAGGTCCATGTCGTGTTCGACCAGCAGGATGCTCATGCCTTCGGCCTTGAGCTGGCGCAGCACGTCGATCAGCGCCTGCTTTTCCAGGTAGCGCAAGCCGGCGGCGGGTTCGTCGAGCAGCAGCAGGGCCGGGTCGTTGCACAGCGCGCGCGCAATTTCCAGCAGCCGCTGCTGGCCCATGGCCAGGTTGCCGGCCAGCTCATGCAGGTGCTGGCCCATGCCGACGCGGCGCAACTGCTGCTCGGCTTCGCGCAGCAGGCGCTGTTCTTCCGCGCGGTCCAGCCGCAGCATGGCCGACGGTGCGCCCTTGCTGCCGCGCAGGTGCGCGCCCAGCGCCACATTCTCGAGCACTGTCATGTCGGCAATCATCTTGACGTGCTGGAAGGTGCGAGAAATGCCGCGTTTGGCGATTTCACGTGAGGGCAGGTTGCTGATGGTTTCGCCGCGGAAGCTCACGCTGCCGCGCGTCAGCGACAACACGCCGGTGATCAGGTTGAAGGTGGTGGATTTTCCGGCGCCGTTGGGGCCTATCAGCCCGACGATCTGGCCCGACGCGATCGAGAAATTGATGTCGTTGACCGCGACCAGTCCGCCGAACTCCTTGCGGATGTCGGTGGCCTGCAGCACGATCTCGCCGGCGGCCGGCTTGGCGCGGTGAGGCAGCGGGGCGGCGTCCTGCCAGTCCACCTTGCGCGGTGGCTTGGGCAGCTTGCGGTCCACAAAGGCTCAGATGCCGTCGGGCGCGTATTTGAGCGTCAGCACCAGCAACACGCCGAACACGATGGTCTCGTAGCTGCCGCTGGTGCCTATGAGCATGGGCAGAAGCACCTGCAACTGGTCGGCCATGAGCTTGGTGATGGCCACGCCGGTGATGGCACCCCAGACATGGCCTGCGCCGCCGAGCACGGCCATGAACAGGTACTCGATGCCCACATGCACGCCGAAAGGCGAAGGGTTGACCGAGCGCTGGAAATGCGCGTACAGCCAGCCGGACACCGAGGCAAACAGCGCCGCAATCAGGAAGATGCCGATCTTGAAGCGCAGGGTGTTGATGCCCATGGACTCTGCCATCTGTGAGCCGGTTTTGAGGGAACGGATGGCGCGGCCCACACGTGAATCGAGCAGGTGAATCAGCGCCAGGGTGCCAAGCAACACCAGGCCCCAGGTCAGCAGCAGGTAAACCCGGCCCTGGCCCAGCTGCCAGCCGAATACCGACAGGCCGGTCACACCCAGGATGCCGTCGTATTTGCCCAGCGCTTCCAGGTTGCCCATGGTGTAGTACAGCGAGAGTCCCCAGGCCAGCGTGGCCAGCGGCAGGTAATGGCCCGACATGCGCAGCGTGATCCAGCCCAGCACCACGGCGCAGGCCGCAGTCAGGCCCAGGCCGACGAGCAGCGTGACCCAGGGCGAGAGCCCGGCGTTCACCGTCAGGTAGGCGCTGGTGTAGGCGCCTATGCCGACAAAGGCAGCCTGCCCGAAGGAGGTCAGGCCGCCAACGCCGGTCAGCAGGATCAGGCCCAGCACGGTCAGGCTGGAGATGCCGATGTAGTTGAGCTGGGTGATCCAGAACTCGGGCACGGGCAGGACACAGACCAGCACCAGTGCGGCGACCAGGGCCCACGGGCCCCATTTTCGAATGGCCACCATGTCAGTGCTCCTCGTCCGAATGGCCGCCCTTGAGCGAGCGCCAGAACAGCACGGGCAGGATCAGCGTGAAGACGATCACCTCCTTGAAGGCGCTGGCCCAGAAGGAACCGAAGGCTTCGATGATGCCGACCAGCAGTGCGCCCACGGCCGCACCGGGGTAACTGGCCAGGCCACCGATGACCGCAGCGACGAAACCCTTGAGGCCAATGAGAAAGCCGGAGTCATAAAACACCGTGGTGGTCGGGCCGATGAGCAGGCCCGAGAGCGCACCTATCAGCGCCGCCATGGCCAGCGTCAGTTGCCCGGCGGTTTGGGACGAAATGCCCATGAGCCGCGCGCCAAGGCGGTTCACCGCAGTGGCGCGTAATGCCTTGCCGTACAGGGTGCGTTCGAAAAACAGCCACAGCAAAACGATCAGTGCCATGGAGGCCAGCGCAATGATCACGGCCTGGCCGGACAGGTTGACGGCGCCCAGGCTGAAGCGTTCATCCCAGAAAGGGGGGTTGCGGAATCCTTCAGCGCCAAAAAACAGCAGCCCCAGGCCGGTCAGCGCAAAATGCACGCCGACCGACACAATCAGCAGGACCAGCGAGCTGGCATCGGCCAGCGACTGGTAGGCCAGGCGGTACACCAGCGGACCGAAACAGGTGACGATGCAGACCGACAGCAGGGCCTGAATCAGCAATGAAAACTGCTGGGGCGCGGCCCAGAGGGTGATCAGTGCCACCACGGTGGGCACCACCAGCACTTTGAGCCCGGCCAGCATCGCGCGCGCGGGCCGCCGGTGGCGCTTCCAGGTTTGCCAGGCTTCAGCCAGCGCGGCCAGCCCTGCCAGCAGCAACAACAGCCAGATGGTTCCCGGTACCTTGCCGGTCTGCAGGATGGCGAGGGTGAGTGCGCCATAGGTCACGAACTCTCCCTGGGGAATGAAGATCACCCGGGTGACAGCAAACACCAGGACGGTGGCCAGCCCCAGCAGCGCATAAATGGCGCCATTGGTGAGGCCGTCGACCAGCAGGATGCTGGCAATTGAAAAGTCCATTGATCAACCTTCAGGGAAACTGTGAAAGGCCCGGACAGGACGGGTTGTGGCCGGCCTGCCCGATGGCGTGATGCCTGACCCGCAGGATCAGGGCTGCAGCTTCCAGTCGCCGCCCACGATTTTCATGATCACGCCGGTGTCGTCGGTGTAACCCGCATGGTTGGTCGCGGTGTAGTTCACGGTGCCGTGGAACAGCGGGATCGGGCCGGCGTTTTCCAGGGCCGCCTTCAGCGCGCCGCGGAATTCCTTGGTGCCGGGTTTGGCAGTTTTCAATGCCACGGGAATGATCTTCTGCAGGATCACGGAGGCATCGTAGGCATGGCCGGCAAACGGATTGCGGGTGTTCGGGCCGTAGAGTTTTTCCCAGGCGGTCACGTGGGCCAGGGCCACTTTCTTGCTGGGGTGGTTGGCCGGCAGCTGTTCTGCCACCACACCGGGGCCGGCGACCACAAATGCACCTTCCACGTCCTTGCCGCCGACACGCATCAGGTCGCGCGATGCGGCACCGTGGGTCTGGTAGATCTTGCCCTTGTAGCCCCGCTCGATCAGCGCCTTGTGCGGCATGGCGGCACCGCTGCCGGAGGCAACGATCAGGATGGCGTCGGGGTTGCCGGCCGTGACTTTCAGGGCCTGGCCCGTGACGCTGGTGTCGGTGCGGGCAAAACGCTCTTCGGATACAAACTTCATGTCGGTGCCGGCCATCTTGACTTTCATGTCGCGCAGGAAGAGTTCGCCGAAGGCGTCGGCATAACCCAGAAAGCCGACTGTCTTGACGCCGGTTTTCTTCATGTGGGCCGCAATGGCGTGGGACATCACCAGGGTGGACTGCGGTGTGTTGTAGGACCAGGGGGCCTTGCCGGTGGACACGTCGATGGGGGCAAAGGTCATGTGCATGGTGCCGGTTTCGGCGGCAACAGCGGCAACGGCATTGGCCGGTGGCGTGGCGGCCGAGCCCATCAGGATGTCGACCTTGTCGTCCGTCACGAAGCGGCGGGCATTCTTGGTGGCGTTGGTGGGGTCGGTGGCATCGTCAAGAATGATGACGTTGAGCTTTTCGCCGCCAATGCTGGTGGGCCACAGGGCAATCGAATTCTTGATCGGGATGCCCAGTGCCGAAGTCGGGCCCGTCAGCGGCAGGCTGACGCCGATGTTGATGTCGGCCAGGGCGGCACCAGCCGCCGAACCAGCCAGGGCAATGGCGAGGATGGATTTGGTAAAGGTCATGCTAGGTCTCCGGTTGTAAAAATGGGCTGTCAAAAATCAGGCGATCACGAGTTGTTGCAAGGGGGAGTAACGCAGGACGCCTGTTTCAGCGCGGCGCCATGCGCAGCGCGCCGTCCAGACGGATCACCTCACCATTCAAGTGGCTGTTGGTGACGATATGCGCTGCCAGCTGGGCAAACTCTTCGGGTTTTCCCAGGCGTGAGGGGAAGGGGATCGAGGCGGCCAGTGATTGCTGCACCGGCTCGGGCAGCTGTTTCATCAGCGGCGTGCTGAACAGGCCGGGCGCGATGGTGCAGACGCGGATGCCGTATTGCGCGAGGTCGCGTGCCATCGGCAGTGTCATGCCCACCAGCCCGCCTTTGGACGCGCTGTAGGCCTGCTGGCCGACCTGGCCATCAAATGCAGCGACCGACGCCGTGAACATCATGACGCCGCGCTCGCCGTCTTCCAGCGGGTCCAGCCTGGTGCAGGCCGCCGCGAACAGGCGGCTGATGTTGTAGCTTCCGATCAGATTCACGTTGATGACTTTGGAAAAGTCCTCCAGCGGCGCGGCGCTGCCGTCCTTGCCGACAATGCGCTTGGCAGTTCCGATGCCGGCGATATTCATCAGGATGCGCGCCGGGCCGTGGGCCGCGGTGGCTTTGGCGAGCGCCGCCGTCACGCTGTCAGTGTTGGTGATGTCGCATGGGCAGGCGATGCCGCCTATCTCGGCGGCGACCTTCTCGGCCAGCGCGGTGTTGACGTCAAGCACGGCAACCCTGGCGCCCAGGCGGGCCAGTTCGCGTGCGACAGCTTCGCCCAGACCCGAGGCGCCGCCTGTGACCAATGCTGCGTGTCCCTGGATATTCATGCTTTTGCTTTCGGAAGGATGGTGAAGGGCAGGGTGCCTTCATGCAGGGCGTTGACCAGTGCGTCCCGGTGTTTGAGCACGGCACGCTGATTGATCGAACCCTTGTCGGTCACTTCGCCTTTGTCGATCGAAGGCGGTTCATGCATCAGGTGCATGCGCGCAATGCGGTTGGCACTGCCAGTGCCGGACCTGGCCAGCTCGTCAGCCACTTTCTGGAAGTGCGCCTGAACGGGCGCGCTTTCGAGCACCTGCTGCAACGGGGCATTCGCGGGCAGCCCTGCCAGCTGGCGGACAGCTCCCGTCGGAAAAATCAGCGCACCGACTTCTTTCAGGTTGATGCCGGTCAGAACGGCGTCCTGCACATAGGGCGCACCTGCAGCGATGATCCTGGCGCGCAGCGGCCCCACGCTGACAAAGGTACCGGTGGCGAGTTTGAAATCTTCAGCAATGCGGCCGTCGAACTTCAGGCCCTTGTGAATGTCGGCCGGGTCTATCCAGGCGACCGCATCGCCGGTGGCGAAGAAGCCCTCGTCGTCAAATGATTCCTGCGTGGCCTCCGGCGCGCGCCAGTAACCCGGCGTGATGTTGGGGCCGCGGTAACGCACTTCGACCTTGCCATCCACAGGCACCAGCTTGAGTTCCAGGCCGGGCGTCGGCACGCCGAGGTCGCCGGCTTTCACGTCGGGGCTGGTGACAAAAATGCCGAAGGGGCCGGATTCGGTCATGCCCAGGCCGGTCCCCATCACAATGCGTTCGCCGATTTCCGCTTCCTGCGTCTGGTGCAGGCTGTCCCAGACCGGCTGGGCCAGTGCGGCACCGGCATAAAAAAACATCTTCACGCGCGACAGCAGGTTCTTGCGCAGCTGCGCATCAGCTTTCATCGCGTGGGCAATCGCCTCGAAACCGGTGGGCACATTGAAATACACCGTCGGTGCGATCTCGCGCAGGTTGCGCAGCGTTTCTTCCATCAGCGCGGGGGTCGGCTTGCCGTCGTCGATATACAGCGTGCCGCCGTTGTAGACGGTCATGCCGAAGTTGTGGTTGCCGCCAAACGTGTGGTTCCAGGGCAGCCAGTCGACCAGCACCGGCGGCTCGTCTGCCAGCACCGGCATCGACTGGCGCATCTGCTGCTGGTTGGCGCACCACATGCGCTGCGTGTTGATCACGGCCTTGGGCAGCTTGGTCGAGCCCGAGGTGAACAGGAACTTGACAATCGTGTCGGGCCCGGTGGCCTGCATGGCGGCATCGGCTGCCGCTGTTGCCCCTGTGGCGAGAAGTTGCTCAAATGGGGTTGCAGCCCGCTTCAGACCTGCGTCGGCAGCTCCTGAATAAATAGCAATCTCGACGTCGTCAGCGACAGTGGCGGCAATCGCCTTGCCGTAACGCGCGGCGTCGCTGGCAAACACCAGGCCGGGTGTCAGCGTGGTCAACACATGGCGGAGCTTGTCGTAGTCCTGGCTCACGATGGAGTAGGCGGGCGATACCGGGCAAAAGGGCACGCCGGCGTAAATGCAGCCGAGGGCCAGCAGCGCATGCTCCAGGTCGTTCTCGCTGAGGATGACGACCGGCCGCTCCGCGTTCAGGCCGCGGTCCAGCAGCGCCTGCGCGATGTTGCGGGCACTGGCCAGTGCCTGGGCATAACTGATGTGGCGCCAGTCACCCGAGCTGCCGTCCGCATTTTTGACGCGCCGCGCCATGAAAGTCTGTTCCGGCCGGGTCTGCGCCCAATGGACCAGCCGGTCGGTGATGCGCAGCGCGTGTTCGCCCAGGGGCTGGTCGGCCTTCAGGTACTGCACGCCGTTGTTGCCTTCGTCCAGCACGACGCGCGTCACGCCGAAAGTCAGCGGCCGATAGCCTGTTGGCCGGGGGGAGGTGCTTGTCTCGCTCATGTATTTTTCAGGGTGTGTTGCGTTGTCAGCTTTTCGCGACCTTGTTGGCCTTGCCGTCGAGGAATGCCTTGACGCGTTGCTTGGCTTCAGGCGCACTTTGGGCAATGGCCGCCATCAGGGCTTCCGTCAGGTAGCCCTGATCGGCTGGTTGCTCCGCAATCCGGGGCAGGGCGTGCATCAATGCGTAATTCGTCAGGGGTGCGTTTTGCGCCACACGTACGGCGATCTCCAGGGCCTTCTCAAAGGCCTGGCCTTCGGGCACCAGGTACTGCGCGAAGCCGGCCCGTTCGCCGTCCTGCGCGTTGTAAACCCGACCGGTCAGCATCATGTCGGTCATGCGCGCAACGCCGATCAGTTTGGGGATGCGCACCGATCCGCCGCCACCGACAAAAATGCCGCGTGAACCTTCCGGCAATGCATAGAAGGCGGATTCGTCGGCCACCCGGATATGGCAGGCACTGGCCAGCTCCAGCCCGCCGCCGACCACGGCACCGTGCAGCGCGGCAATCACCGGTACCGGGCCGAACTGCACGCGCTCCAGGGCCGCATGCCACATGCGGGAATGGTGCATGCCCTGGCCTGCGTCACGTTCCTGCAGCTCGCCCAGGTCGAGGCCGGCACAGAAGTGCGCGCCTTCACCGTGGATCACGGCGGCACCGATGGTCTCCGGCAGGTTTTCAAAAATGTCGCGCAGCGCCAGAATGAGTCCGTCGTTGAGCGCGTTGCGTTTGGCGCCTCGGCTCAGGCGGATCACGGCGACTTCCTGGTGGTCGCCGCGAATGTCGAGCTGGACGTCGGTGGAAGAGGTTTTGTAGGTCATGGTCGTATTTGCAAAGTGAGTGAATTATTGTTATAAATGATAACCAATTCAATTGATTTCCCGGCCTGTTTTATCGGTGTTAACCCTTGGCCGGCGGGGAAATCAAAACCCCAGGAGACAGCATGGACCACAAAAACCTCATTGCCATCGATATCCACACCCACGCCGAAGTGAGCTGCTGGAACCCCTTTGACAACTATGGCGAGGAATACGACCGCGCCGCCGACAAATACTTCAAGAACAGCCGGCGGCCGACGATTGAAGAAACCATTGCCTACTACCGCGAGCGAAAGATCGGGCTGATCATGTTCACGGTGGACAGCGAGTCCAAGCTCGGCCGCCGCCGCATTCCGAACGAGGAGATTGCCGAAGCGGCGAAGAACAACAGCGACATGATGATGGCCTTCGCCAGCATTGACCCGCACAAGGGAAAAATGGGCGCACGCGAGGCACGCCGGCTGATCGAAGAGCACGGCGTCAAGGGCTTCAAGTTTCATCCCACGGTGCAGGGCTACCACCCCTACGACAAGATGGCCTGGCCGATTTACGAGGTGATCAACGCCTACAAGCTCCCGGCGATTTTTCACACCGGGCACAGCGGCATCGGCAGCGGCATGCGTTGCGGCGGCGGTTTGCGCCTCGAATACTCCAACCCCATGCACCTGGACGACGTTGCGATCGATTTCCCGGACATGCAGATCGTCATGGCTCACCCGAGTTTCCCGTGGCAGGACGAAGCCCTGAGCGTGGCCACCCACAAGCCCAATGTCTGGATCGACCTGTCCGGCTGGAGCCCCAAGTACTTTCCCAAGCAGCTCGTGCAGTACGCCAACACGCTGCTGAAAGATCGCATCCTGTTCGGCAGCGACTACCCGCTGATCACACCCGACCGCTGGATGAAGGATTTTGAAGACGCCGGCTTCAAGCCCGAGGTGATGCCCGGCATCCTCAAGGGCAACGCGATGCGTTTGCTGGGACTAGGCCAGGCTTGAGACCGCGGCACCGCTGCCCGCCGATCTCATCATCGCGGCAATCAACCGGTGCACCTGCAGGGCGGAGCGCCCCGAGACCGCTGGCTCCGCGCCGCTGCGGATGGCAGCCACAAAGTCCTGCAGCACGGCGCGGTGCGCATGGTGGTCAAACGCCATCATGTTCGCGCCCGACCCTGAGGCCTGTTTCTGGCCGGCGTGGATTTTCCGGCCGTCCAGCAGTTCTGCATGGAGCTCCCCGGCCTCAAGCGTGGCCGAGCCCTGGGTGAACTGGAGCACGATACGTTCGGGGAAGCCCGGGTAAGCCGCGGTGGTGGCGTCGATGCTGCCAATGGCTCCGTTCGGGTAGTGCAGCGCCGCGGCGACGGTGTCTTCACATTCCATGCGGTGCAGGGCGCTGGTGCCTGCCATGGCGCTCACCTGGTCCGGCATGCCGGTCAGGCAGAGCAGCAGGTCCAGCGTGTGGATGGCCTGCGTCATCAGCACGCCGCCGCCGTCACGCGCCAGGGTGCCGCGGCCCGGCTCGTCGTAATAACTTTGCGGGCGCCACCAGCGGATGCTGGCAGAAGCACCCACCAGGTTCCCCATGTCTCCGCTGTGCACCAGCTGCGCCAGCGCGCGGGCCGCATCGCGCATCCTGTGCTGCAGCATCACGGCCAGCCTGACGCCGCTGTGCTCGCAGATCTCCACCATCTGGCGTGCCTTGTCCAGGCTGACCTCCAGTGGTTTTTCCACCAGCACATGTTTGCCGGCGCCTGCCACGCGCCGCACAATCTCCAGGTGCGTGTTCGGGGGTGTCAGCACCAGCACCGCCTGCACGGTCGGGTCGTCCAGAAGATCTTCCAGGCGTGTACTGGTTCGTGCGCCAGCCGGCAGGCTCAACGCCGCAAGTCGCTCCGCGCTGCGGCCTATCACCCAGGCCAGCTCCAGTTCCGCCTGCATGTCCTGCAGGCTCTGGAAATGCGGTGCGCTGGCCAGGCCCGCGCCAACCACCGCCACACGCATTTTGGGGACGCGTCCTTGACTCAATTACTCAAGCTTGATGCCGGCCGCCTTGATGACTTGCGCCCATTTCTCGACTTCCGCTTTCTGGAAGGCCGCCACCTGGTCCGGGGTCCTGCTGGAAGGCTGCATCCCCAGGCTTTTGAGCCGGTCCTGCATTTCGGTCGTCTGCAGGATCTTCATGATCTCTTCGTGCAGCCGGTCAATGATGGGCTTGGGTACGCCGGCCGGCACAAAAATTCCCTGCCAGGACACCACTTCAAAGTCGGGCACCCCCGACTCCGCAATCGTCGGCACGTTCGGCATGGATTCCAGGCGCTTGGCAGAGCTCACGGCAATGGCGCGCAGCTTGCCGCTCTGGATGTGCGGGCCGGCCACGACAGTGGTGTCAAACATCATGTCTACCTGGCCGCCGATCACGTCCTGGAT
>CAZIYA010000068.1:0-13580 GCA_964543355.1 uncultured Polaromonas sp. | reverse complement strand
TTTTTCTGCACGATTTTTTTCGGCGCGTCGCCCGACGGCGGCTGGTTCATGTACCCGCCGCTGACCGGCAAGGAACACTCACCCGGCCTGGGCGCCGACTTCTGGCTGCTGGGCATCGGCTTCATTGAAATTTCGGCGATCGCCGGCGCGATCGAACTCATCATTGGCATCTTGTTCACGCGTGCGCCCGGTATGACCCTGGGCAAGATGCCGGTCTATGCCTGGGCCATGCTGGTCACGGCCTTCATGATCGTGTTTGCCTTCCCGGCCATCATTGCCGGCACCTTGCTGTTAGAGCTGGAGCGGGCTTTTGACTGGCCATTTTTCATCGCCGCGCGCGGGGGCGACCCGGTGCTCTGGCAGCACCTGTTCTGGTTCTTTGGCCACCCTGAGGTTTACATCATCTTCCTCCCGGCTGCCGGCATGGTGTCCATGATGGTGCCGGCGATGGCGCGCACGCCTCTGGTCGGCCACCGCGCCATCGTGATGGCATTGGTGGCGGTCGGTTTCATCAGTTTTCTGCTGTGGGCACACCACATGTTTACCGCCGGGCTGGGCCGGCACGCGATGTTATTTGTCTCAGCCGCGAGTTTTGCCGTGGCGATTCCGAGCGCGGTTCAGGTGTTCTCGTGGATTGCCACCTTCTGGAAGGGCCGCGTGCAGATGACGGCGCCCACGCTGTTTTTGCTGGGCTTTCATTTCATCTTCGTGCTGGGCGGGCTGACCGGCGTGATGGTGGCGGTGCTGCCCTTTGACTGGCAGGTGCACGACACCTATTTCATCGTGGCCCATTTGCATTACGTGCTGATAGGCGGCATGGTGTTCCCGGTGTTTGCGGGTCTGTATTACTGGGCACCGGTGTTCAATGGGCATCGCCTGTCCGAGCGCGGCGCGCGCTGGGTCTTCGGCCTGATGTTCGGCGGCTTCAACCTCGCGTTTTTTCCCATGCACATCAGCGGCCTGCTGGGCATGCCACGGCGTGTCTACACCTATGCGGGCGATCTCGGCTGGAATTTCCTGAACCTGCTGTCCAGCGTGGGCGCCTTCATTTTGGCGCTCGGTGTGTTGCTGTTTTTCATCGACGCCGCGCGCGTGGTGTTCAAAAGGAAAGTCGAACACGGCAATCCGTGGAATGCACCGACGCTGGAGTGGTTGCCGCAGCAGGACTACGGCATGCGCAGCATTCCGCAAATCTCCTCGCGTGAACCCTTGTGGGATCAACCTTCACTGCGTGAAGAGGTGGTGGCTGGCCGCCACTGGCTGCCCGGAACGCACTCGGACGGGCGCGAGACGCTGGTGACGAGCTGGCGCGACGCGATACCGCAGCACCTGCTGGTCTTGCCTGGTGACAGCTGGTGGCCCTTCATCGCCGCGGCAGGTACGGCCGGTTTTTTCCTGCTGCTGACGGTGTCACAGGTGGTGCTGGCTTTTGCCTGCGGCATCACGGCCATCGTCGCCATCATTGTCTGGCTGTGGCAGACCGACAAGCCGCCGCACGCACAGACGGTCGAGGTGGCCGACGGCGTGTTCCTGCCGGTGGGGGCGCGCGGCAAGGCCTCGCATTCCTGGTGGGCCATGATCATCCTGCTGTGCGTCGATGCCACGGTGTTTGCTTCGTTGGTATTTGCGCATGTGCATGTGTCCATGGCCGCCGACATCTGCCCGCCGCCCGGCGCCAGCCTGCCGGACGTTTTCTGGCCTCTTGCATCCACCGCCTTGCTGCTGGCGGGTTCGGCCGCGATGGTCGGCGCACAGGCGCTGCTGGCGCGTGGCCGCCGCGCGCCGGTCTGGCTGCTGGCGCTGCTGGCGCTGGTGTGTGTGCTGGCAGCTTTTGGCATGGATGGCCGGGGCCAGCAACTGGCCGGCCTGCGCCCCACGGCCGATGCATGGAGCGCTACCGTCGCGGCCATGCTCTCCTGGCAGGGTTTTCATGTGGCGGTGCTGCTGATCATGGGCCTGTATGTCTGCGCCCGCGCCTGGAGCGGTCGACTGCGCGGCGATGCACGCGCCTCGCTCGACAACACCGCGCTGCTCTGGCACTACGTCACCGTGCAGGGGCTGGCCGGTATGGGCATCATCCATCTGATGCCGCTGTTTTAGGGGTACTTTTTGCCTCCGGCCCTTATGGAACGGGCGCAGACAGCTACTGAATTAATAGCAAACTGCGATGACGCCGGCTCAGGCGTAGGTGATCCAGCTCGCGTGTTCGGGCGCATCCAGGTGCGGCAGCGTGTTGTAAGTCACCAGCATGTGGCGCTTGGGTGTGAAGGCGAACTCGGTCAGCGAACAATTGCGTATGCGCAGGTTCAATTCGATGGTGGTTTCAGGCGCGGTGCCCAGCACATGACCCACGGCGGTGGAGATCGGCCCGCCGCTGGAGACCAGCAGCACATTGCCGCTGTGGTTTTTGCGGATGTGGTCCAGCACGCCGGTGATGCCCGCCACGAAGTCAATGTAGCTGGGCATGCCGCGCGGGCTCACCACACCGGCCATCCATTGCGCCAGACCATCCTTGAGCAGGCGGAAGTGGCTGCGGACCATCTCGGGCGAGGTCGGCTTTTCGAGCTTGTGCGGGTGGATGGCGGCTATCACCGCCTGGGCGTCATATTCATTGAGGCCAGGCTGCTGCATGGCATCAAGTTCGATGCCCATCCCCTGGCAAATGCCTGCGAAGGTCTGGATTTGGCGATTCAGGGTGCCGGTCAGTGCCGCGTCGAACGCCACGCCCTTGTATTTGAAATATTCCCCCAGGCGCACACTTTGCTGATGCCCCATGCTGCTCAGCACATCGTAATCATCGGCACCAAATGAGGCCTGGCCGTGGCGCACGAGATAGAGGGTTCCCATGCCCAAATTGTGACCAGGCGCCGGCCGGTCGCCAGTCACACGGGCGACCGGTCCGTTCGCCGCGAGGGCGGGCCGAAGCCGCTGGCCCCGGCCAGATTGGTGCAGCTATTCCACCAGCAAGCCGCCGTCGACCTGGAGGTCGACGCCATTGATATAAGACGCTGCGCCTGAGGCAAGAAAGGCGATGGCCTCGGCGACTTCTTCAGCAGTCCCGAATCTTTTGAGCGGGTTCGCCTCGAGCTTGGCCTTGCCCACGGCTGCCACCACATCGTGCGGCAGGCCGGTTTTCCCCCAGGCAGGGGTGGCAATGGTGCCCGGACTGACCGTGTTGACGCGAATGCCGCGGCTGGCCAGCGTTGGCACCAGGCCCTTCGCCATCAAAACGAGCGCGGCCTTGGTGCCGGCGTAAACAGCAGTTGCGGCGCCGCCACGGTGAGCCAGGAAGGAGCTCACCATGGTGATGTTGCCGCCATCAGCCAGGCGCTTGCTGAGCGCCTGCACCATGAACCAGGGGCCGCGTGTGTTCACTGCGAAGGCTTCGTCAAATGCCTGAGCTGTCCAGCTTCCGAGTGGTGTGAACGGAACGATCCCCGCGTTCAGCACGAGTGCATCGATCTGCGGGATCTTCTTGTCCGCCAGGGCGCCGTCCAGCGCCTCGATATCGGTGATCGATGCCGCATCGCTGCGCAGGGCGATAAATCCATGCGAATTGGCGGCTTCGTTGAGCCTTGTGGTGTCTCGCCCCGTGATGACAACCTGCGCGCCCCGCGCTGCCAAAAGCCTGGCGGTCGCCAGCCCAATGCCCGATGAACCTCCCGTTACCAGCGCCGTTTTTCCCTTGAAATCCAAATCCCGACTGACCATGACTTTTCTCCTGTGTTGTTGACATCGGCACCGGGTCACCCTGGATTGGGCGACCATTTTGTATCGATCGGTTCATGATAGTTTGTTAGACTGATCGGTGCAAGATAAATTTTCAAGGTGGAGATTCAATGAGCGGAGCCAAACAGTTTGATGAGGGGGCGGCGGTGCTCAGCGCGGCTCACGCCTTCTGGGAAAAGGGTTTCGCGGGCACTTCGCTGTCAGACCTCGAAGCCGGCACCGGACTGGGCCGGTCCAGCCTGTACAACGCCTTCGGGTCTAAGGAAGCACTCTATGAACGAGCGCTCGAAAGTTATGCGGACACCTATGCACGGCCCATCCTGAAGGCGCTGGAACTGCCAGACATCCGCGCAGCGATAGGCGAATTTTTTTCGCTGGCAGTTCAGGCCCTGCTGGACACATCCACGCCGCCAGGGTGTTTGGCGGCCATGGCCTGCCTTGAAACCGGCGGATCGGAGGGGCCCGGCGCCAAGTTCACTGCATTTCAGTTAAAGGTGATTGGCTCCTCACTTCGCGCGGCGCTGGATCGGGGCGTTGCATCCGGACAGCTTGCCGACAAGACCGATACCGCCGCACTGGCGCTCACCTACACCGCTTTGCTGCGAGGGCTGGCTTCCCTGCACAAAGGCGGGCAGGGCGCCAGGGAACTGCAGGCTATCGTGCGGGTCAGCGTCGGCATGTTGCCGGTCAAAAAAGCAGGCAAGCAACGCAAAACCGCTTAGAAGAAGCAGTCTGAGCGGGCGGCGCCCACAGATGATGCCACTCTAGCCTCCAAAGTCTCCGTCGAAGCAACCTGACAAAGGTTGAGTCAGGATTGAGGCCGGGACAAGACCTTCGAAAGCACAGTTCCGTCTACATTTCCGCCGCACAAGGTAGTGCCAACGACCTGATTCTTGAGCATGGCGCGCTCCTGCATCGCCGCGGCAAAACTGGCGGCGCCGGCGCCCTCGGCCACGTTGTGGGTGTCGGCGAACAGGTCGCGCATGGCCTGCGCCACTTCGTCGTCCGTGACTTTCACGATGTGGTCGATGTGCGGTAGCAGGATGTCCAGCGCGCAGGCGTCGGCGATGCGGCAGGCCATGCCGTCGGCCAGTTGCGTGCTCACCGGTGCTTCCACGACGCGGCCCGTCGCCAGCGAGTCGGCGTAGGTGGTGGCATGCGCGCTGACGACACCGACGACACGCAGGCTGCGCTTCAGGGCCAGCTTGGCGGCAATCGCCGAACACGCGCCCGAGCCCTGGCCGATCGGCACGTAAACCACGTCGAGCTGCGGAACGGCCCGCATGAACTCCCACCAGTAAGTGCTGACGCCGCTGAGCAGATGGGCATGGAAGCTGGGCACCATGTGGGCGCCGCGTTCGACGGCCAGCCGCATGGCGAACTCGCGGCTTTCCTGGAAGTCGTCGCCGTGTTCGATGAGCGTCACGCCGAGTGCCCGCATGGCGGCATTTTTCTCCAGTGAATTGCCGCGCGGGACCACGATGGTGCAGGCCACCCCATGAACGCGCGCCGCCCACCCCATGCTCTGGCCGTGGTTGCCGCGGGTGGCGCTGATCACCTCGGCCGGCAGCTCGCCGGCCTGTTTCAGCGCGTCGAAATACGTCAGCCCGCCGCGGATCTTGAAGGCGCCGACGGGCGTGTGGTTCTCGTGCTTGATCCAGCAGTCGGTGCCCAGGCGCTGGCTGGACAGACCCCAGCGGTATTGCGGCGTGGCCTGGAACTCGCGGTAGACCACTTGGGCGGCGTGTTCGATGGCCTGCAGGTCCGGCAGCCCCATGAGGGATGGCGGCACTTCCTCACGCAGCACCGCGCTCATGCTGCGGCCCGCTTTTCGGTCAGCAGGCGCAGCGCCAGCAGGCCCAGCACCGTGCCCATGACGTAGCGCTGCACCCGCATCCAGGCGATGTTGCGGTTCAGGAAAACAGCCAGGCCGGCGGCAAAGAAAATGATCAGGGTGTTGACGGCCATGCTCACGCTGATCTGTGCCGCGCCCAGGGTCAGGCTTTGCAGCAGCAGATCGCCGCGCTCCGGGTGCAGGAACTGCGGGAAGAAGGACAGGTAAAACATTGCCACCTTGGGGTTGAGCAGGTTGGTCATGAAGCCCATCAGGAACAGCGTGCGCGGCGGGTCGTTCGGCAACTGGCGGGTTTCAAAGGGCGACAGCCCACCCGGCTTGACCGCCTGCCAGGCCAGCCACAGCAGGTAGGCGGCACCCAGCACCTTGATGGCGGTAAAGGCCATGGGCACGGCCAGCAGCAGCGCGGTGAGCCCGAAGGATGCGGCCAGCAGATGCACCACAAAGCCGGCTGCCACACCGCCCAGCGACACCATGCCGGCGCCGCGGCCCTGGCACAACGTGCGCGAGATGCAGTAAATCATGTTGGGCCCGGGCGTGAGCACCAGCGCCAGCGCAACCAGGGCAAACCAGGCGAGTTCGACAGAAGTAAACATCTAGATTCCTTTCGATTCGAGTGTGACCAGGCCGCGCGGCGTTTGCAGCGTGGCGACCAGGCTGGGCGCGCCCTGTGCCAGCGTCACGCCCGCCAGCCCGATGGCGTCATAACCAGCCTGCAGCTTTTCCGGGCGCGGATGGCTGACCCGCAATGCTTCGAGCGTCACGCCCGATGGCTGCATGGCGTCGAGCGGATGGGCTGCGTGCGCCGGGTCCTCGGACGCCTGGCCCCACTGGATCAGTGTCGGCAGGCCGCCGTAGAAAAGCCGCTGGCCGTCGTCGCGCACCGTGATGCGCCAGCTCAGCTGGGCACTGGCGGTCTGGCGCGAGGCCTGCACGACGACGCCGCGGTCCAGGCCCTGCGCAGCCAGCGCCTTGACGGCGGAAACCACGCCCGGCACGCTCGCGACAAAATGAATCAGCTGCGGCCCTTCACCGCTCACTCGCGACTGCAATTGCGGGTCGTCCATGTCGAACCAGCGGTGTTTGCCGGACGCGCGTGCGGGCGTCACGCCGGGCTGGATGGCGATGATCTCGAAGTAAGCGCGCGGGAAGGCCGGGCCTGCGATGCTGAACAACCGGTTGTGCGTGCCCATCAGCGGGTGCTCGCCGCCCGGCCCCGGGGTGATGCCCAGCGTGGCTTCACACCATTCAACGCCCTGGTCCAGGCTGGCGGCCATGACGACCAGATGATCAACCTGGGCGGTGATCACAGCGTGACCGTTCCGGCGATGCAGGTGACCGACTCGCCGCCGACCCACACCTGGGGCGGCTTGCCGGCTGCGGTTTCCCGGGAGAGGTGGACCCGGCCGGCGCGGCCCAGGCAAGTGCCTTGCGCCACGGTGTAGTTGTCGGAAGCATGGCCGTCGGCCATCAGCCACTGCGCCAGGCTGGCGTTCAGGCTGCCGGTGACCGGGTCTTCGTTGATGCCTATGGGCGCGGCGAAGGCCCGTACTTCAAAGTCGGCGCTGGCGGCTTCAACGGGTGCAGGCTGTGTGCTGCTGCCGAAAGCCCGGGCTTCACGATTTTTTCTTGCTATTAAAACAGGAGCTGCTTGCGCAGCATGGGTGCCGGCCACGCCCACTTTCATTCCAATTTTCTTGAGTGCCAGGTGGTCCGCCTCGAGCTGCAGCACCGTGTCGGCGCTGTCCAGCAGCAGGCCCAGCCAGACCGGACCGTTGTCCAGCATCTGCGCCGCAACGATGTGCTGCGCCTTCAGGCCCAGGGCGGCGGCTATTTGCGCCAGCATGACCGGGCTGGGGGCCGAACGCTTGAGCGGCGGCGCAGCAAAGGCCAGGCGCATGCCTTCACGTCGGATGGGCACCAGGCCGACCTGGCACTGCTGCACGATCAGGTCCTGGCGTTTGGGCTGGCCGCCGGCCTGCAGCCAGGCATGGCAGGTGCCCAGGGTCGGGTGGCCGGCAAAAGGCAGCTCGCCGCCGGGCGTGAAGATGCGCACGCTGTAGTCGGCGGACGGGTCTTCCGGCGGCAGCACAAAGGTGGTTTCCGACAGGTTGGTCCAGTGCGCAAAACGCTGCATGGCCGCGCCATCCAGGCCGCTACTGTCCAGCACCACGGCCAGCGGGTTGCCGAAGTAGGGCTGGCTGGTGAACACATCGATCTGTTTGAAGAGCCTGATTTTCATGGTTGGGATCTATCAGCAAAAATGTCAGGAAAGCGGCAAATCCAGCACGCCTTTGCTGGCCTGCCGGGCGCGGATGCTGTCGTACCAGCGTTCGATGTGGGGCCGGCTCTGGCGTGGCTGCGGCAGGCCAAACCAGCGGTGCACTTCGCAGGCCAGCGGTATGTCGGCCACGGTAAAACGCTCGCCGACCATGAAATGGCGTTGCGCCAGATGGGCATCGAGCATCGCCATCAGCGCTTCGACGGCGGCATTGGACCCGGCCACCAGCGCAGTGTCGCGCTGCTCGGGCGGTGTGCGGATCAGCTGCACGAAGCCGGGGCGGCTGGCCGGGTTCAAGGTGGTCTGCTGCCAGTCCATCCAGCGCTCGGCATCAAAACGTTCGCGCAGATCCGTCGGGTACAGGTCCCCCGCCGAATGCCGGGCGCAGAGGTAACGCACGATGACATTGGACTCCCACAACACGTAGCCCTCGTCCTCGATCATCGGCACCAGCGAATTGGGGTTGAGCTGCATGTACTCTGGCGTCTTGACCACGCCGAACAGGCCGCCGGCCTCTGTGCGCTGGAAGTCCAGCCCGAGTTCCTGTGCGGTCCAGACCACCTTCTTGACGTTGATCGAGCTCATCCGCCCCCAGATTTTCAGCATCTATTTGGCCTCTACCACTTGCGCCGCGTTCACAGCCCCGGCGGCGGGCCGGCTTTCCCGGATGGCTGCGGCCAGCGCCGCCACACCGGTGTTGATCTGGTCGATGCTGGCCGTCACGAAGGACAGGCGCAGGGTGCGCTCGTCGGCGTTGTCGGCGTAAAACGCGGCACCCGGCACAAAGGCCACGTTTTTGTCGACGGCTTTGGGCAGCAGCGCCACCGCGTTCATGCCGGCCGGCAACCGCGCCCATAAAAACATGCCGCCGTCGGGCGTGTTCCAGCTGACGTCGCCGGGCATTTCGCGTTTGAGCGCGGCCAGCATGGCATCGCGCTGCGACTTGTAGAGCGCGCGTATGGTCGGTACGTGGCGGTCCAGAAAGCCGTCCTTCATGACCTCGGCCACCATGCGCTGGTTGAAGCCGGGGCTGTGCAGGTCGGCCGCCTGTTTGGCCTGCAGCAGCTTGGGGTAAAGCGCCTTGGGTGCCACCAGAAAGCCCAGCCGCAGGCCGGGTGCCAGCACCTTGGAAAACGAGCCCAGGTACAGGCAGCCGTCCGGGTTGCGCGCGCTCAGCGGCAGCGGCGGCGGTGCATCGAACCAGAGGTCGCCATAGGGGTTGTCTTCCACGATAGGCAGGCCCAGTTCGGCGGCACGGGCCGACAGCGCGGCGCGGCGGGCTTCGCTCATGGTGCGGCCGGTCGGGTTCTGGAAATTGGGCAGTACGTAGAGGAAGCGCGCACCTTTGGCTTTGCGGGCGAGGTCGGCCACATCCACGCCCTCGTCGTCGCTGGCCACGCTCACGATTTGCGGCTCCATCGGCGTGAAGGCCTGCAGCGCACCGAGGTAGGTCGGCGTTTCCACCAGGACGGGGCTGTCCTTGTCGATCAGGATCTTGGCCAAAAGGTCCAGGCCTTGTTGCGAGCCGGTGGTGATCAGCACCTGCGCCGGGTCCACCTTCCAGGGCAGCATGGCCGCCACCATCTCGCGCAGCGGGCCGTAACCCTCACTGGCGGCGTACTGCAGCGCGGCCTGGCCGTCTTCGCGCAGCACCTTGGCGCAGGCCTCGGCAAACGCGCTGATCGGAAAGGTCCTGGGAGAAGGCAGGCCACCGGCGAAGCTGATGATGCCGGGCTTTTCGGTGACCTTGAGGATCTCGCGGATCACCGAAGGGTTCATTTTTTCGGCACGTGCGGCCAGGGTCCAGTGCATAGGGTTTCTTTCCATGGTTGTTCTCTTTTCCGTCGGCAATGCCGTCATCAATCCACGATAAACAGTGTCGCACCTTTGGGTGCGGTGGAGCGGTGCGCTTCGGCCTGGTCGGCCACCTGGTAACTCATGCCGGGCCGCAGCACATGCAGGCTGCCGTCTTCCAGCTCGGTGTGCAATTCACCTGTCAGGCACAGCAGGATGTGGCCCTTGCTGCACCAGTGGTCGGACACATAACCGGGCGTGTACTCGACCATGCGCACCCGCACCTCGCCAAATTTCTGCGTGCGCCAGAAGGCCTTGCCTTCGAGGGCTGAATGTTCGGTGCGCTCCACGCTGGACCAGTCGGTGGTGCCGAAAGGAATGTTGTCCATTTTCATGGCCTTACTCCCTGATGGAAACGATGGCTTCGATTTCCACGGCGAAGCCGCGCGGCAGCGATCCCACGCCGACGGCCGAACGGGCGTGGCGGCCGGCCTCGCCGAAAACCTGAACCAGCAGGTCGGAGCAGCCGTTGATGACTTCGGTGTGTCCCATGAAGTCCGGCACGGCATTGACCATGCCCAGTACCTTGATGACGCGGCGCACGCGCGAAAGCTCGCCCAGGGCAGCCTGCATGGTGGCGATCAGGTGCAGGCCGACTTCATGCGCATGGCCGCGCGCTTCCTCCATACTGATTTCGCGCCCGACCTTGGGCACCAGGGCCAGGTCCTGGCGCTGTGGCGAGCCCTTGCCCGACAGATAGAGCGTGGAGCCTTCGAGCACCCAGGCGTCGAAATTGCCGCGCGGCGCGGTGACCGGCGGAAGGACCAGGCCCAGTTGCTCCAGGCGTTGTTCGGGGGTGCTTGTCATGCGCGTTTCCTCTGGTTGGGCGTGATGTGAACGATCGCGCCGTCGCCGTACGAGCGCAACACCTGCGAGATGACGATGTGGAAGCCCTTGTACCAGCGGGTGTACTGGCTTTTGGCTTCCAGGTGCCTGGGGTGGGTTGAAAACGCGCGCAGCGATTCTTCGCTCTCCCAGAAATAGGTGGCGTTGACCAGTACGCCGTCCGCTGAGCGCCAGGAC
Organism: uncultured Polaromonas sp.; assembly: GCA_964543355.1. Lineage (GTDB taxonomy): Bacteria > Pseudomonadota > Gammaproteobacteria > Burkholderiales > Burkholderiaceae_C > Polaromonas. The sequence continues at coordinate 2,838 of CAZIYA010000068.1, read as the reverse complement.
TCCGATCCCAGGTAACCCGGCGTGGCAAGCGCAGCTTCCTCGATGAGCGCGTCCAGGGCGTGGAAGCGCTCGTCGTAAGTGCCGGGTTCAAAGATAAAGGCAGCTGAGTACATCAGGGTTTCCTTGCCTTCAGCAGGGATGTGGAGCCTGCATCGCCCGCCGGCATCCGGGGAACGGGATGCACCGGCATCTTTTTGCCGATGAAAACGGTGGCGATCACGGCCAGGCCGAAACCCACGGTGACGGCATCCAGCCGCTCGCCGAGCAGCGGCACGGCAAACAGCATGGACAGGAAAGGCTGCACCAGCTGGACCTGGCTGACGCGCACGGTGCCGCCCAGCGCCAGGCCGCGGTACCAGGCGAAAAATCCCAGCCACATGGAAAACACGCCGACATACGCAAACCCTGCCCAGGCGCTGGCCTTCAGCGGTGCCGAGGGCCAGCTCAGGATGGACAGCGGCAGCGTCAGGGGCAGTGAGAACACCAGCGCCCAGCAGATCACGTGTTCGGCCTGCATGTGCTGCGACAGCCGCGCACCGTAGCCGTAGCCCACGGCTGCGCAGAGCATGGCGGCCAGCAGCAGGAGGTCTGCGAAATGAATGGACAGGCCTGCCGTGCTGCCGGAGCGCAGCATGGCAAACGCCACCACCAACGCGCTGCCGAGGGCGGCACAGACCCAGAAGCCGGCGGAGGGCCGCTGGCGGTGCAGCAGCGCGCCGACGGCGGCGGTGGCCAGCGGCAGCACGCCCACAATCACGCTCGCATGCACGGCTTCCACGTAACGCATGGCGACGGAGGTGAAGAGCGGAAAACCGAACACCACACCGCCCGCCGTGATGGCCAGGGGCAGCCAGTCCCGCCGCTGCGGCAAAGGCGCGCGGGTGGCCACCAGGAAGACTGCCGACAGCGCAGCCGCCACCACCGCCCGGCCCAGGGCGATGAACATGCCGGACATCTGCGGCGCATCGGGTGTGCCCACAGCCAGGCGTGTCATCGGCAGCGTGACTGCAAAAATCACGATGCCGAGCAGGCCCAGCCAGAGCCCCTTGTTGATGTTGGCGGGTGTGGGGTTCACAGGAACAACATCCAGGCCGCGGTGACCACCAGCACGCCGGCCATCACGAAGTTGAACCTGCGCAGGCGCCGGCCGGATCCATCGGGCCCGGACAGCCACTCGCGCAGCAGCGAGCCGGCCAGCGCATAGGTAAGGTTGCTCACGAAGGCAAATGCCAGCATGACCGGCAGCACCACGGCAAAGCGCAGGCCGGGGTCGGCGCGCCCGGCAATCCAGCCGCTCACGATCGCCAGCGCCAGCATCCAGGCCTTGATGTTGACGAACTGCAGGGCTGCGCCCTGCCAGAAACCGACATTCATTTTTTCCGCATCGGCTTCGCTGAGCTGGCGTGAGCGCGCGATTTTGGAGGCCAGCCAGAGCAGGTAAGCCACGCCGATGACCTTGACGGCAAGGCCCATCAAGGGCACGGCCAGCAGCAGCGCACCCAGGCCCAGCGCGCACAGGCTCAACAACACGCCCCAGCCGACCGGCACCGCGCAGACGAAAGGCAAGGCCCGGCGCAGGCCGTGGTTGGCCGCCAGTGCGGTGGAAAGCGTGGTGTTCGGGCCGGGTGAAAAGCTCATCGCTGTCGCCAGCACCAGCAAAGCCGTAAATTCTTGCCAATTCATGGTTCAGACTCTATAGTCCAAACCAGCACACTACCCATACAGTTAAGGGTACAAATTTTCAAACTGTACTGGTCAAATTGCCAGCACACCGGCCCGGCAGGGCATTCGGGGTCTCCGCCATGTTGATGAAAACCGCTTCGCAATCCCTCACCGAGCAGCTCAGCACCCGCTTTGCCGAGCGCATCCGCAGCCGGCTGCTGGCGCCCGGCGCGCGCCTGCCCTCGGTGCGCCTGTGCGCCGAGCAGCAGGGCGTCAGTGTTTCCACCGTGGTGGCTGCATACGACCAGCTGCTGGCCCAGGGCCTGGTCGAGGCACGCAAGAACCGCGGCTTTTTTGTGCGTGATGTGTCTCCTGCACACGCCGCCATTCGCATGCCTGCCGCCGCCACGGGGAACGGCCCCGAGGGCCAGGCGCCGGCGGTCTGGAGCACCTCCGCCTGGATGGCGACCCGGCAGGCACCGGTAGACGCCACGGCACTGATTCGCGGCATGTTCCACAAGGTCAGCAACAAGCCCCAGCCCGGCATGGGGGTGTTCCCGCCCGAGTGGCTGGAAACCAGCTTCATGCCAGCGGCGGTGCGCAAGGTCACCAGCTCCAGCGCCTTGCGCGAGTTTTCGCTCAGCTATGGCGAGCCCATGGGCGACAGCGGCCTGCGTCGGGCGCTCTCGCAAAAGCTCAATGCGCTCAATGTGCATGCGGTGCCCGAGCAGATCATCACCAGCGTGGGCGCCACCCATGCGCTGGACATCGTGAGTCGCACCCTGCTGCAAGCCGGCGACTGCGTGATGGTGGAAGAGCCCGGCTGGGCGGTGGAGTTTGCCCGGCTCGATGCGCTGGGCATGCGCATCCTGCCGGTGCCGCGCCGCGCCGACGGCCCCGACCTGGAGGTCATGGCCCAGTACTGCGCGCTGCACAAGCCCAAGCTGTTTGTCAGCGTCAGCGTGTTCCACAACCCCACCGGTTATTGCCTCACGCCGGGCAGCGCGCACCGCGTGCTGCAGCTGGCCAACCAGCACAACTTCCACATAGTCGAGGACGACACCTACAGCCACCTGGCGCCCGAACACGCGACGCGCCTGTGTGCACTCGACGGCCTGCAGCGCACGATTTACGTCAGCGGTTTTGCCACGATCCTGGCGCCCGGCTGGCGCGTCG
>CAZIYA010000067.1:0-13675 GCA_964543355.1 uncultured Polaromonas sp. | reverse complement strand
GGGCGGCGAGCATCAGCGCGTGGCGCTGGCCCGGGCCTTTGTCGTGCAGCCGGCTGTCCTGCTGGCCGACGAGCCGACCGGCAGCCTGGACTTTGCCACCGGCGAAAAAGTCATGGCGCTGATGTTCGAGCTCAACCAGGAGCTGGGGACCACGCTGGTGCTGGTGACGCATGACCCCGGCATCGCCGCCCGTTGCGAGCGGCGCATCACGATCGAAGCCGGCCAGGTGGTCGCTTCTTGAGGTTAAACAGGCCTCCAGCCATTGATGGGCGGGCGCAAGCAGCTATCAATAAAGGAGCGAATCAGGCTGGCAGGGCGACTCACTGGAGCTTCTGCGTCGCCGCCAGGAATTTCGCGCGGTCTGCCGGGCGGTCCACCTCGACGGCGAGCGCTTTCAGCAGCGCTTCCAGCGAGGTATGCCGGGCGGCCTCCCTTTTGATGATCATTTTTGCCAGCGGCCCGATGAACTGGCTCAGGGCTTTGTCGATCTGCGCCAGCTGCTCGGCACTGAAGCAGGGCGAGGAAAGGGGCGAGCTGGGACCCGAGCGTGAGCTGACGGGCCGGCTGACGTCGGCACGCGGACGGCTGAAAGGGTTCAGGGCGCCCCAATCGCTGCGCGCGCCGGAATCGGGGGCGGGCTGCGTCTTGTGGTTTTTCGGGGTGACAAACAGTTCACGCGCCGTCGGGTCGGGAATCGACACCGCCAGCAGCTGGCGCAAGCCCTGGGCGCTGACGCTGCGCGGCAGCGCTTTCTGTACCAGCACCCGGGCCAGCGGCCCGATGCTGCGGGCGAGTTCCGCCTCGATTTCGGCTGCGGTTTCCGGTGTCAGCGTGGCCAGTGCCGCAAAAGAAGCCGTGTTTTCGAATTCGCTGCTGCTCTGCGGCGGGGCCGGCACCGGCCGCGACTTTGGGTCCAGCACGGCATAGATGTCGTGCGAGCGCAGGTGTTTGTCCAGGTGCGGCCCCAGTGGGCTGAACAGGGTGGCGGCGTTGTCGGTGATACAGGCGATCACGTCGTGATAAGCCCGCGAGACTACGATCTGGTTGGGCTGGGCGAAATCCATGATGCGCTGCGCCACGTTGATGCCGTCTCCAACCACGTTGACGCGCTGGTTGATGTCAAACACCATGCGGATGGGCCCCAGGTGCAGGCCGATGCGCACCGACAGCATCTGCCCGTACTTCTGCAGCAGCAGTCCGCGCAGCAGCAGCGCCGACTGCAGCGCTTCCTCCGGGTCGCCGAGGAAGCAGGTGGCTGCGCCGTCGCCGGTGTCGATCACGATGCGCGAGGCCTCGGCCACGCCCTTGAGTGCCTTGGTCATCAGCTCGTTGAAACGCTCCTTGAGTGCCACCTGCTGGTCGATCGAATGTTTCGAATAGGCCACCAGGTCCAGGAACATCACCGTGCCCAGCACGTTCTTGCGCAGGTTTTCGGCGCTGCTGCCGGGGAAGGAGCGTGCGTTGGCGGCGAAGGCCAGCACGTCACTGTCGGGGCCGCTCCGGGTATCGGGTGACACCCGGCTTGCCGTCACCGGCGTGGCCTGCACGGCCGGCGCTCCCGCCAGCGCGGCCCGCAGCTCGGCAACGTTCTGTGGCCGGCGCGCCTCGTTCGGGCTCAGCGCCCAGTCGATGGCGCGTAGCAGGGGGTCGCCGAACACGGCGGCATTGCCGATGTCCACCGCCCTCGGCATGGCGTCGTCCTGGACGCGCGCGGCCGATTCCAGCGGTTTTTGCCCGGTGGTCATCCAGTACATCACCGCGCCCAGCGAGTAGATGTCGGTCCACGGGCCCTGGTTGCCTTTGCTGTGGTATTGCTCGAAGGGCGCAAAACCGGGGCTGACGATGTTCGTCAGGTCGCGCCCGCCGGTGTAGCGGCGCGCGGCCCCGAAGTCCAGCAGCACCGGCGTGCCGTCGGCGCGTATGTAGATGTTGTCGGGCTTGATGTCGCGGTGCAGGAAGTCCAGCTTGTGCACGGCCTCCAGGCCGTCCATCAGCGGATAAATCACCTTGAGCAGGCCGGCCTGGTCCAGCGCGGGCTGATGCGCCAGCCAGCGTTTGAGCGGATCGCCGGACTCGTACTCCATGACGATGTAGGCTGTGCCGTTCTCACGGAAATAGCGCAGCACGCGCGCAATGTTGGGATGCCGGAAGGAGGCCAGCGCCCGGGCTTCGTCCAGAAAACGCTCCAGGCCCCACTGGAACTGCTGCTCGCCCTCGGGCACCCGCACGCGCACCGAGAGGTCTGCCGCCCGCGTTGTCAGGTCGCCCGGGAAGTACTCCTTGATGGCGACCGGTAGCTCGAGGTTGATGTCACGCGCCAGGTAGGTGATGCCGAAGCCGCCGCCGCCCAGCATCTTTTCAATGCGGTACTCGAACACCTTGTGCCCGTCGGGTAGGGCGGCCGCGTCCACACCGGCCGCGGGCGGCCTGGCATCGGGTGGGGGCAAGCTGCTCAAGCAGCGCCCTTCATCGCGGTGAGGTTCATGTGTTCAATTTCCCCGTTCAATCATCTGCATGGCTTTCTCGAGGCTGCGGCGCATGCGGTTGAAGGAACTGCCGAGCACGGCTACTTCATCGCGGCCCGCGTCGGAAAACTCCGGAACGTCGAAGTCGCCGGTGCTGACCTTGTCCGCCGCCTGCGACATGCGCCGGATCGGGCGCACGATCAGCCAGCTCAGCATCACATTCAGCGCGATGAAGACGACGGCGAAGACGGCGGCCAGCGAAGCCATGAAGGTCTTGAAGGCGCGTTCGGCATTCAGGATGGGGATGTCCATGGGAACGGTGACCACCTGCGCGCCGATGATCTCGTTGTGTTTCCAGCCGAAGCCATTGGCCTCGCCGTAGACCTTGATCATGCTGGCCGGCGCCGCGGCCGGCACGCTGTGGCACTGCAGGCAGGCCGGGTTGGTGATCTGGATCGGCTTGGCGATGTACAGGATGCGGCCGGTGCCGCCGGTACGCTCGGACACCAGCTCTTTCGAGTCGGCATTTTTCCGGAACTGCTGAACGATGTCGGCTTCCCAGTCGGTGGCGCGGTCGCGCGGATTGGTAGGGTTCAGCGTGGCTTCCTTGTAGCCGTAGTCGCGGTATTTTTTCTGGATATGGTTCAGGGTTTCGGTGGCCGCGTAAGCCGGCACGGTTTGCGGCAGAAAGACCTCTTCGAGCTGCTTGTCCAGGTGCGGCTTGACCTGGTCGACCGTGTAGGCCCGCACGGACAGCGCCGTGTCCATCATCAGGCGGGCATTGCGCAACACCTCTTCGCGGGCGTTGTCCTGCAACAGCTGGCGCGAAACAAGGCCCGCAGCGGCGAAGCCGGCCAGGAAAACGATCACCAGCACCAGATTGAATTTAAGGCGTAAACCCATAGTGTCCCCATTGAGAAAAAACGTCTTGTTACCATTTTAGGCTTTGCGCCGTACCGCCTATCCTCCCCGCGCTCCCTGCTGTCAGCCGGGGCGGTGCAGTGATAATCGCCTGATGTCATCTTCACCCAAAGTCCTGTTCGGCTTCCACGCGGTCGGTGTGCGTATTAAAACCGCACCGCAGTCTGTTTTCGAGGTATTTTTCGACGTTTCGCGCCGCGACGCGCGCATGCGCCAGTTTGTCGACCGCGCCCGCGAGGCCGGCATCCGCCTGATCGAGTCGGACGGGCTGCGGCTTGCCAAGATGTGCGGCAGCCACGGCCACCAGGGTGTGGTGGCGCGGGTCGATGCCGTGCCGCAGGTCAAGTCGCTGGACGAACTGCTCGAACAGCTGGAGGCCGCCGGGGAAGAGGCGCCATTGCTGCTGGTGCTCGACGGCGTGACCGACCCGCACAACCTCGGCGCCTGTCTGCGCGTGGCCGACGGCGCGGGTGCGCATGCGGTGATCGCGCCCAAGGACCATGCGGCCGGCATCAACGCCACGGTCGCCAAGGTGGCCAGCGGCGCCGCCGAAACCATGCCTTATTTCATGGTGACCAACCTCGCGCGCACACTGGGTGAGCTCAAGGAACGCAATATCTGGTGCACAGGCACCAGCGACGACGCCGAAAAAACCATTTACGACGTTGATTTGAAGGGCCCGGTGGCGCTGGTGCTGGGCGCCGAAGGCGAGGGCATGCGCCAGCTCACGCGCAAGACCTGCGACGAGCTGGTCCGCATCCCGATGCGCGGCGCGGTGGAAAGCCTCAACGTGTCGGTGGCCAGCGGTGTCTGCCTGTACGAGGCGCTGCGCCAGCGGACAGCCTGAGTTCGCGAGGCTGGGCGCGAGCTCAGCCGACTTCGTAAAAGCGCATCAGCACCTGCTCGGGCAGCCGCGCGCCGGTGCCGACGAACAGCCGCTCGCTGATCCAGCGCAGTGCCGGCGCGGCGGTCTCAAAGCGCGGGCTGCAGCGGAAATAAACCAGCGCCGGGTCCACCGGCTCGCCGCGAAGCAGCCGGGCCATCAGCTCCGGCGGGCCGCTGCGAATGGCATGGTTCTGCACGTAGATCAGCTCGCCGGCATCGGTTTCCAGCACATAGCGGGCGTCCAGCCTGGCTGTGCCCGCCGCCCTGACCAGCTGGAAATCGGTGCCGCCCGGCAAGACGCGGGCCTGCCAGTCCTGCCCCTGGGCCTGCCCGCCGGTGATGGGAACCAGGCGGCGCAAACCCTCGCCGCTGTCACCCACCTCCAGAGGCTTGCCTACATCGACCGACAGGTCGGCAAAAAAAATCAGGGGTGGAGCGGCCAGGCTGTTCATGGGTTTTTCCGGCGTGAGCATGTCGAATTAGATCCAGCCCATGGCACCCAGCAGGGCGCCCGCGCCCAGCAACCACAACAGGTGCAGGCGGGTGCGCCAGACGATCAGTGCGGTGACCACGGTCAGCAGCGCCACCGGCCAGTCCTTCAGGGTGACGACGTTGGCGCTGGCGAGGATCCAGCCCGTGGCGACCAGCAGCGCAATGACAATCGGTGCCATGCCCTCCTTGAAGGCACGCACCCCGCGCAGGTTGCGGTTGCGGTGGCCCCAGCTGGCCGCCAGGTAGGTCAGGGTGGTGCTGGGCAGCAGGATGCCCAGCATGGTGACGAAGACGCCAAACAGCCCGGTCAGCGGTCCGCCCGCATTCAGCCCGACATGCCAGCCCATCAGTGCGACAAACAGCACATTGGGTCCGGGGGCGGCCTGGGCAATCGCTACCGAGGAGTTGAACTGCGTATCGGTCAGCCAGTGCTGGCCATCGACCAGGTAGCGGTGCATGTCGGGTGCGGTGGTGATGGCGCCGCCCACCGACAGCAGCGACAGGATCATGAAGTGGCCGAACATGGCCAGCCAGTCGCTCCATTGCAGCGTGATGCTCATGGGAGCAGCTTTCGCCAGGTCAGCGTGCAGGCCACAACACCCAGGCCGAGCAGCACATAAACCAGCGGCAGGCGCAGCAGCGCGATGCCGGCAAAACACAGCACTGCCAGTGTGATGCAGATGGGCAGGCCCAACGGGTGAGTCTTGAGCGCGCCCATCAGTTTCAGGCCGGTGGCGGCGATCAGGCCCGCGGCCACGGCACCCATGCCGCGCAGGGCACCCGCCACCCCGGGATGGCCGGCAAACTGTGCATACACCAGCGCCAGCAAAAGCACCACCACCAGCGGCACGGTCAGCATGCCGGCCAGTGCGGCCATGGCACCTGGCAGGCCGAAATAACGGTGGCCGATCATGAGCGAGATGTTGACAACGTTGGGCCCCGGCATGATTTGCGCGACGGCCCATTCCTCGACGAATTCCTCGCGTGTCATCCAGCGCTTTTTTTCGACAAGTTCACGCTGCACGACGGCCAGAACACCGCCGAAACCCTGCAGCGCCAGCAGGGTGAATGAAACAAACAGGTCGGTGAGGGACTGCGGTTGCGGGCGCGCTGATTTTTCGTCGGTGGGCAGGGCTGGCGAAGGATTCATGACTGGCAATTATCGCGCTGCAACTGCCGCTGCATTTGTCAAGGCTGGTCTGACTTTTCAGGCTGTGGGCTTGCCGTGCGCGTGGCCAGCCACAGGCCGGCCGCTATCAGGCCCAGCGCCGCCAGGGCAGTGGGGTGCAGCGCCTCGCCCAGCAGCGCCCAGCCCAGCAGCGCCGCTGTGGCCGGATTGAGCGCCAGGAACACCGTGACGCGGGTCGGCGATTCGTGCTTGAGTGCATAAAGCCACCAGAAGTAGCCGATGCCGCTGGAAACCCCGATCAACCCGACCACGGCCCAGGCCTGCAGGCTCAGGGCCAGCAGGCGTACCGGCCAGTTTTCCTGCAGCGCTAGCAGGCCCAGGAACAGAACCGACACCAGCATCGCAAAGGTAGAGACCGCCAGTGTCGGATAACGCCGCAGGTAAGGGCGGTAGAGCACGCTGCACAGCGCGCCAACGCAGGCGCTGGCCAGCACCGCCGCTTCACCCCACCAATGGCCGGGGTGGGGCGCCTGGAGCTTGGGCCAGAGCGACAGCGCCACGCCGGTGATGGACAGCAGCACGCCGGCCAGCAGCGCCGCCGAGATGTGTTCACGCCCCAAGGCACCGGACAGCAGCAGGGTCAGCAGGGGGAACAGGCTGAAAATCAGCGCAGCCTGGGCCGCGCCTATGTGCTGCAGCCCGTAGTTGAGCAGCACGATCAGCACCGCAAACTGGCCGGAGCCCAGGGCGGCCATTGCCAGCCAGTCTGAAGGCGCTACTGTTTTTATAGCTGCTAGCGCCCGTCCACCAAGGGCTGGAGCCATAAAAGTCTTCAAAAGAAAAGGCAAAAGGCAGGCCAGGCCGATGGTGTAGCGCAGCAGGGCCAGGGTCAGTGGCGGTACCTCCGCCACGACAAAACGCGAGGCCACAATGGCCACACCGACCTGCACGCCGGTGGCAGCGGCTGCCAGCAGGGCCAGGTTGGGTTTCAGAGAAGCGCCCGGCTGCTCACAGCTTGAGTTCCCAGGTTTCTCCCACCAGGTCTTTGCCGAAACCGGTGTAAGGCTCGCTCTTGACCAGCTGGAAACCGCGCCTGCCATAGATGGCCCGGGCACTGTCCAGACAGCTGTTGGTCCAGAGCACCACTTTTTTATACCCCTTGCTGCGTGCGAAGGCAATGCATTCATCGGTCAGCCGGCCCCCCAGGCCCAGACCGCGAGCTTGCGGCGTGAGGATCAGCAGGCGCAGCTGCGCCACGGTTTTCGACTTGCGCACGACAAACACCGAGCCGATACGCTCGCCGCCACGCTCGGCGATCCAGCAGCGTTCCCATTCGGGCTGGTAGTCGCGCACATAGCCGGCGACGATGCCGGCGACCAGGGCTTCGAATGTGCTGTCCCAGCCGTACTCGCGCGCGTAAATTTCGCCGTGCTGCTGCACCACCCAGCCCATGTCGCCGGGCTGCGGATCGCGCAGGACGATGGCCGGCCGGGGCGGGGCAGCAACAGGGTCAAGCAGGTGTTGCACGGTGGCCAGCGCCTGCGTCAGTTGCTGCTGCGCAGGGGCGGGCAAGGGCGCCAGCAACGCCGCCGCCTCGTCGCGTGAGCGTTGCTGCAGCGGCGCAAAAGCCTGGTAACCGGCTTCAGTCAGTTGCAACAGGCTTTGCCGGGCATCGCTCGGGGAAGGCAGGCGCGTCAGCCACTGCCGGGCCTCGAAGCGCCGCAGGATGCGGCTCAGGTAACCGGCGTCCAGGCCGAGGTCGCGCCCCAGTTCGGTCGCTGTGAGCTGCCGGCGATGCGCCAGTTCATAAAGCACACGCACATCGGTCAGCGACAGCTCGCTGCCCAGGTAGGGCGTGAGCACACCGATGCGCTGGGTGTAGAAACGGTTGAAGCCGCGCAAGGCCTTGACGTGGGCGGCGGGGACGGTGTTCGGGCCAGTGTTGGAGGCAGGCGTCATGCCGCGATGATCCGGCAATTATTTGACTGAGTCAAGTAATTGCCGGCTTATTCGGCTTGGGTCCCCCGGCTGATGAGCGTGCGCAATATTTTTTTCAGGGCGGTGACGTCGCGCTCGCTGAAGTCCTGCAGCAGCGATTCTTCATGCGACTTGGCCTGGGCCAGCAGGGCCGCCACGGTGGCCCGGCCCTGTGCCGTTTCGAACACCAGGGTGCGCCTCGCGTCGGCCGGGTCCTCGCCGCGTCGCACCCAGCCGGCTTTTTCCATGCGTTGCACAAGTTTGGTCAGGGTTGGCTGCTGCGCCAGGGTTTCACGGGCCAGCTCGCCGATGGTCAGGCCGTCGCCATCCGACAGGGTGGCCAGCAGGCGCCATTCCAGCTGGCTCAATCCGGCCGCCTGAACCTGGGCATGGAATTCGCTGTACACCACATGGCTGGCCCGCGCGAGCAGGTAGGACAGGTAGCCGTCGATGAACCGGGTGGCCGGGGCCGGGCAAGCCGGCTTGCTGGAGCGGCTCACCGGATGCCTCGACAAGAAAAGGGGGTGCTTGCGTATTGCATGAATATTCATATATTATGCGCAGATGAATGTCGCCTTGCAAGCTTCGCTGGACCCTGCTGCTCCTGACCCAACACCTGTGCCGGACAGCCGGGTCCTGCGCACGGCGCTGGGTCAGTTTGCCACCGGCATCACGGTGGTGACCACCCGCGCGGACAGCGGCCAGTTGGTCGGCCTCACGGTCAATTCGTTTTCTGCCCTGTCGCTGGAGCCGCCGCTGATTCTCTGGTCGCTGCGGGTCAGCTCGCCCAGCCTGCCGGTGTTCGAAGTGGTGGATCGTTTTGTCGTCAACGTGCTGGCTGAAGCGCAGGTGGAGGTGTCACGCCGCTTTGCCTTGCCCCAGGCCGACAAGTTCGATGGGGTGCCGCATGCCGAAAACGCCTGGGGCCTGCCCTTGCTGCATGGTGCCGCTGCCTGGTTTGAATGCCGCACGGTGTCACGGCAAATGGCCGGCGACCATTGCCTGTTTATTGCCGAAGTCGAGCGCTTCACGCTGTCCGATGCCGCGCCGCTGCTGTTTCATGCGGGCGGGTATTTCACACTGGGCTCGCGCCTTTAAAGAAAGTTTTCCCATGCTGCAGGAACGAATCGAAGCCCGCTGGATTGACTGTTTTGCAGAGGCTTTTGCGCTGTGCGGCGTGAAGGCGAGCGATACGGCGGCCATCCTGTCCGAAACGCAGTCGCGTCCGGTCAATGTGCAGCTCGCCGAACTTGCGCTGGCACGCCTCGGCGCGCGGGCTTTTCACCTGGTGCTGAACACACCGCGACTCACTGCACCGGTGCCGGTGCGCTCGACCGGCGCATCCGACGCCATCGGTCAGCTGGCCCCGGTGGTGCAGGCGCTGGCAGCCTGCACCTTTGTGGCGGATCTGACGGTGGAGGGCCTTCTGCACGCGGCCGAGCTGCCGGACATTCTGAAAGGCGGCGCGCGCGTCCTCATGGTGTCCAACGAGCATCCTGAAATCCTGGAGCGTTGTGTGCCCGATGCAACCCTGGAGCCCAAGGTCAAGGCCGGCATCAAGCTGCTCAGGAATGCCAAAGCCATGCATGTCACCTCCAGGGCAGGCACAGACCTTTCCATCTCGCTGGCCGGGGCGCAAGCCGGCGGCGGCTGGGGCTACACTGCCCGGCCCGGCACCATTTCGCACTGGCCGGGCGGACTGTGCCTGGCATTCCCGGCCAAAGGCAGCGTCAATGGCAAGCTGGTGCTGGACCAGGGCGACGTCAACCTCACCTTCAAGCGCTACCTCGAAAAGCCCGTGGTGCTGACGATTGAAAATGACTTCGTGACCGACATCGCCGGCGAGCATGTAGACGCCGAGCTGATGCGCAGCTACTGGGCCGCCTGGGGCGACCGCGAGGCCTATGCCGTGTCGCATGTCGGCTGGGGCATGAACCCCAAGGCGCGCTGGGACGCGATGGCTTTTTACGACAAGAAAGACTTCAACGGCACCGAGCTGCGCGCCTTTGCGGGCAACTTCCTCTATTCCACCGGTGCCAACGAGGTGGCCGGGCGCCACACGCTGGGGCATTTTGATTTGCCCCTCAGGAACTGCACGGTGCAGCTGGACGAGCAGGTGATTGTGGATGGCGGCCGCCTGACCGGCGAGCTGGCCTGAACCATGGCACTGCCGGCTTATCTGGAACAGGGCAAGGGCGATACCGCCGTTTTTCTGCTGCACGGCGTGGGGGGCGGCAAGGAGGCCTGGGCGCACAACCAGCCGGTGCTCGCAGCCCGGGGCTACCGGACGATTGCCTGGGACATGCCGGGCTACGGTGCGTCGTTGCCGCTGGCGTCCTGCAGCAATACCTTTCTGGCAGAAACACTCAAAGCCCTGATCGAACATGCCGGCGCAAAACGCAATGTGCTGCTGGGCCACAGCATGGGCGGCATGATTGCGCAGGAACTGGTGGCCCTGCATCCCGCGCTGGTGCACGGCCTGATTCTCTACAGCACCTCGCCGGCTTTCGGCAAGGCCGATGGCGCCTGGCAGCAGCAGTTTTTGCGGAGCCGCTTTGCGCCGCTGGACCAGGGACTGGGGATGGCGGGCCTGGCCGGCCAACTGGTGCCCACCATGTTCGCGCCCGACGCCCAGCCGGTGCGCATCGCCGAAGCCGTTGCATTGATGGCCCGTGTGCCTGCAGACAGCTACCGCGCCGCGCTGTCGGCCATCGTTTCGTTCAACCGCCTGGCTGCGTTGAGCGACATTGCCGTACCGGCCCTGTGTATTGCCGGCGAACTGGACGCGAACGCGCCACTCCCCGTGGTTGAAAAAATGGCCAGCCGCATTGCGGGCGCTGGTTATGTTTGCCTGCCAGGTGTCGGCCACATTGCCAATATCGAACAGCCCGATCTGTTCAATGGCGCCGTCCTGACGTTTTTAAAACAGCATTTCCCGACCTGACCCGAGGACCTTCCCATGTCTGCATTGCCTGCTTCTTCCCCCGTTGCCGCCCGTTACCAGCCGCCTTCGATTGCCGGCGACTACAGCGAACTCACGCCCAAGCAGAGCGAACTGCTGGCCATTGCAGCCCGCCTGGGTCGCGAGAAGTTTGCACCGCGCGCCCAGCAAATCGACCGCGATGCGGTGTTTCCCTTCGAGAACTACGCCGACCTGCGCGAAGCCGGCCTGCTGGGCATCTGTGTGCCTGAAGAACATGGCGGCTGGGGCGCCGATTTCGCCACCTATGTGATGACCGCGGCAGAAATAGGCCGGCATTGCGGCGCCACCGCGCTGACACTGAACATGCACGTGAGCTCCACCATGTGGACTGGTTTTATCGCTGATGACCTCGACATGACGTCCGAGCAACGCGCCAACCACGAAGCGCACCGCAAGGTGCATTACGAGCGCGTGGTGAAGCAGGGCAAGGTCTATTCGCAACCGTTTTCGGAAGGCGGTGCCGCTGCTGCCGGCAAGGCGCCTTTCGGCACACTCGCGCGCAAGGTCGAGGGCGGCTATGTCGTCAACGGCAAGAAAATTTTTGCCTCGCTGGCCGGCGCGGCAGACTACTACGGCATTTTGTGCACGCTGGACAAACCGGGTGCCACGCAGCGCGATTCGCTGTATCTGGCGGTCGACAAGAACCTGGCCGGTGTCAGTGTCACCGGCGACTGGGACCCGTTGGGCATGCGCGGCACGGTCTCGCGCACGCTGGTGTTCCAGGACGTGTTTGTGCCTGAGGTCGAGCGACTGATACCCGAAGGTGTGTATGCCCAGGCTGCCTCGCGCTGGCCACACATGTTTGCTACCTTGTCACCGACCTACATGGGCATTGCGCAAGCCGCCTACGATTTCACGGTGCAGTATTTACGCGGCGAGGTGCCCGGCACGCCCCCGGTCAAACGCCGCATGTACCCGACCAAGCAGATCGCGGTTGCGGAAATGAAGGTGCGCCTGGAGCAGACACGCGCGATATTTCTGCAGAACGCCCACGCCGCCCGCGTTGATCCCTCCAAGGAAATCCGCCTCGGGCTTTATGCGGCGCACTACACCATCATGGAAAACGCCAACGAGATCTGCCGTCTGGCGGTGCGCACCTGCGGGGGCCAGTCCATGCTCAAGACCCTGCCGCTGGAACGCATGTACCGTGATTCGCGTTGCGGCTCGCTGATGCTGCCCTGGACCGCCGAACTCTGCATCGACCGGCTCGGACGCGAATGCCTTTACGAGGCCGGTGAACAGGACGAACAGGCTGTGCTGTAAGCCCGGTCCGGAATGAATCTCGCGCAGATCATCGAGAGGCACGCGCAGTTTTCGCCGCAGCAGGTGGCGTTGCACGCGGCAGGGGAAGACATCACCTATCCGGCGCTGTGGCAGCGCATCGAGTCTGCGACGCGCGTGCTGCTGGCAGCCGGTGCGCAGCCGGGCGATCGTGTGGCCTGGCTGGGCTTCAACGATCCGGCCATGCTGGTGTTGCTGTTTGCACTTTCTCGTGTAGGTGCAATTCTGCTGCCGCTCAACTACCGCTTGGCCACGCCTGAACAGATGGCCATTCTTGAACACGCGGGTGTGAGCCTGCTGGTCAGCGACAGCGGGCATGCCGATGCGGCTGCGGCGCTGGCGGCTTCGCAAGGCTGCCGCCTGCTGCCTGCCGCCGAACTCGCGACAAGGCTTGCCGGAAGGATTGCCGAGCGGCTGGCAGGTGAGTACGCCTCGCCGGTACTGCTGGTCTACACCTCAGGTACCACCGGCCGGCCCAAGGGCGCCTTGCATACGCAATCCGGCCTGATCTGGAACTGCGTGATTTCCGCCCATGCGCATGAGCTCACCCAGGCTGACCATGTGCTGAGTGCGCTGCCCATGTTTCATGTCGGCGGCCTGTGCATCCAGACCCTGCCGGCCCTGCATGCCGGCGCAACGGTGACCCTGCATGCGCGTTTTGAAGCCGTGGGCTGGCTGGCCGATGTAGCCGGGCGCCGGCCCACGCTGTCACTCATGGTCCCGGCCACCTTGCGCGCGGTGCTTGACCATGCCGATTTTTCTGCCACCGATCTGTCGTCCCTGCGCTTTCTGGCAGCGGGCTCCTCCACCATTCCCGCGGCTATGATCATGGCCATCCATGCACGCGGTGTGCCGCTTGGCCAGGTCTATGGCGCGACCGAAACCGGGCCGGTCTCCATCTACCTGCGCCGTACCGATGCGATGCAGCACGTCGGATCGGCCGGCAAGGCCGGGCTGCATGTGGAAGTGAAACTCGTCAACACGCTGGGCGAAACCGTGGCCCCGGGCGAGGTCGGCGAAATTTGCGTGCGTGCGCCCAACGTGATGTGTGCCTACTGGGCCGATACCGACAACCCGGCCTTTACCGAAGGCTGGTTTCATACCGGTGACCTGGCGCGTTGTGATGAAGCCGGGTTTTATCAAGTCGTGGGGCGCTCGAAAGACATGATCATCTCGGGCGGTGAAAACATTTACCCGGCTGAGATAGAAAACCTGCTGGTCGATTGCCCCGAGATTCTGGAAGCCGCGGTGGTGGGCCAGCCTGACGCACGCTGGGGCGAGGTGGTGGTTGCCGTGGTTGTGCGCAAACCCGGTAGCAAGCTTGATGCGGCCGGGGTCCAGCAATTGTTTGAAGGCCGGCTCGCACGGTTCAAACACCCCAAGCGCATCGTGTTCTGCGAGGCCTTGCCCAAAACGGCGCTGGGCAAGGTGCAGAAAGCCGGCCTGCTGGCCAGCCTCCCAGCGCAATAAATCCTCAATAAACCGGCTGGTGCTTTTTGATCGCGGTCTTGACCTCATCGCTGAGCACAAAACCCGGCCCAT
>CAZIYA010000066.1:0-13721 GCA_964543355.1 uncultured Polaromonas sp. | reverse complement strand
GGCCTTGCGCATCAAAATCGCGACGCGCATCTCGAGCTCGGGCGGCTCGATGGCGACGGTCAGCCCGGAGTCAAAACGCGAGATCAGCCGCTCATGGATGTCCGTCAGGCCCTTGGGATAGGTGTCGCTGGTCATCACAATGTGCGACTTCTTGGTCAGCAAGGCCTCAAAGGCGTTGAAGAACTCTTCCTGGGTGCGGTCCTTGTTGGCAAGGAACTGCACGTCATCTATAAGAAGGAGGTCCAGCGAGTGGTAACGCTCCTTGAACTCGTCAAAAGTCTTGCGCTGGTAGGCTTTAACCACATCTGAAACAAATTGTTCGGCGTGGATGTAGAGAACTTTGGCGGCGGGATTGTCGGCCAGCAGCTTGTTGCCGATGGCGTGCATCAAATGGGTCTTGCCCAGACCGACGCCGCCGTAAATAAACAAGGGGTTGTAAAGCTGGCCCAGGCTGCTGGAAACATGCAGGGCGGCGGCGCGGCCCATGCGGTTGGCCGTGCCTTCGATCAGGGTGTCGAAGGTGAGCGCGGTGTTGAGCCGGCTCTTGAAGGGAGCGCCGGCCACGTCTTCGGCCACGCCCAGGCCGACCGGCTCGGCGACACCATTGCCTTCGAAGCTGCGAGTGATAGGCGTAGTCCTGCTGCCGGGTTCACGCTGAGCGAGCGCTAACTCAAGTTGAACATTCTGGCCTGAAACCTTCTCCAGCAAGGCGGAAATGCGGCCCGCATATTGGGCACGTATCCAGTCCAGCTTGAAGCGGTTGGCGACCTGGATGGTGACTTTGGAGAGGTCGGCAGCGACCTCGGCGACCAGCGGGCGAATCCAGGTATTGAACTGCTGCTCGGGCAATTCCTGGGCAAGATGGTCCACGCAGCTTTGCCACAAGCCCTCGCTGGAACTGTGAACGGCTCCCTCACGCATCGGGTCGGTGGGCTGGGTGGACGCAGTGGCCAGCATGCTTTTGCTTGTGGATATTATTAATTTTTGGCACCCGTTATTGTAGTCGCGCGGCGTAGTTATCCACAAAAAGATTGACCCCGGGTTTTAACCTAGGATCGGCCTGTTTTTTCCTGTTGGGCTTTCTTTCTGGCGCCACCTGGCTGATCTCAGCCTTTACCGCCACTGCGGCTTCTAACTTGTTGCCAGCGTTGGGAAATCTGCGATAATCATGGGTTTCCCTGATTCACAGCGGATTGGCATGGCCGGTTTGGCGCTTGTTTTCAAGCATCCATCGACGTTTTGCCGGCCCGGCTGACCTGCCGGGCGGCGTGTGTTGTACCGCTGCCGGGACCACGAATCGCAAAATCCGAAATTTGCAAAGGGGAGCTTTTTGTAGCTTGTAGGACCATCATGAAACGCACATACCAACCTTCCAAAGTCAAGCGCGCCCGTACGCACGGCTTTCTGTCACGCATGAAAACACGTGGCGGCCGCGCAGTGATTGCAGCCCGCCGCGCCAAAGGCCGCAAGCGCCTGGCTGTTTAAGCAGTGGGTCCCGCAGGCCAATTGCTTTCGAGCTGACGCTTGCAGCGGCTTCAAACCCGACCCCAGTAGCAGGCAGTCCTTGCTGGCGCCATCGTTGCAAGAACAACGCATTTCGCATTGCACCGCAATGCGCTTGATGCCATGAACGCGCAAACTGTACCCAGCAAGACCCATGACACGCCGGACCTGTTTCCCGTTCAGGACGTCTGGGTCGGGGCGATGGTGCCTAAACGCTGGGCCAAACGTGCCGTGACGCGTAACGCCATCAAAAGACAGATCTACACCGTGTGCGCCGATTTCTCACCTCGCCCGCCCCCCACTGCCTGGGTGGTTCGCCTGCGCCGTGATTTTTCGCGCAAGGAATTCGTCAGTGCGAGCTCCGAGGCGCTCAAGCAGGCGGTTCGCAGCGAAGTGCAGGCCTTGATGCAGGCCGGGGCGCAAGCCGCATGAATGCCATGTCTGCGTTGCGCCGCATGGCGGTGGCGCTCAGCCGCCTGCCGCAAAAAACACTGGTGACCCTGGTCAAGGGCTACCGCCTGCTGCTCAGCCCCTGGCTGGGTTCGTCCTGCCGGTTCGAGCCCACCTGTTCGGCTTATTCATTGCAGGCGCTGCAGCAGCATGGTGCAGCCAGGGGCAGCTACCTGACGCTGCACCGCCTGGCGCGTTGCCACCCCTGGTGTCATGGCGGCTACGACCCCGTACCGCCTTCGGCCGCACGGTCGTCGGGCCGGTTTTCCCTTTTCACCCACCTGGTCACTCCCGTGACTTCGAATTCCTCTAAAAAGAAGCCGTCATGAACGACATACGCCGCACCATTCTGTGGGTGATTTTTGGTTTTTCCATGGTCCTGTTGTGGGACCAGTGGCAGCTTGCCAACGGCAAGAAGGCGACCTTCTTTCCCTCCCCGGCACCCGCAGTGAGCACGGCGGCTCCGGGCGCTGGCAAGCCCGCCGACGGTGCTGCCGTACCTGGTGGCCAGACCGGTGGCCGCGACGTGCCGGCACCGGTGGCTTCCGGTGCATCCGCCACACCGGCTACACCGGGCGCGTTGCCAGCCACCACGCCTTCCGCGACCAAAGAGCGCCTCGTGGTCAAAACCGATGTGCTCGACCTGACCTTTGACACCGAAGGCGGCACGCTGGTGCATTCGTCCTTTACCAAACACAAGGACATGACGGACAAAGACTCCGGCTTTGTGCTGCTCGACCAGAGCCCCACGCGTGTGTATGTGGCGCAGTCCGGCCTGATTGCCGGCGCCGCCGGAGGCAGTTTTCCCACGCACAAGACGCTGATGACGGCCGTGCCCGGCGAGCGTACGCTGCAGGACGGCCAGGACAGTCTGGAAGTCAAATTCGAATCAGCCGATGTCGGCGGCGTCAAGCTGGTCAAAACCTACACGCTCAAGCGCGGCGTGTACGACATGACGGTGCGCCACGATGTGGTCAATACAGGCAGCAGCGCGGTTTCTCCGCAGCTTTATCTGCAGCTGGTGCGTGACGGCAACAAACCGCCGGGCGAGTCCTCTTTTTATTCCACCTTCACCGGTCCTGCGGTGTACACCGAGGCGCAGAAATACCAGAAGGTCGAATTCAGCGACATTGAAAAAAACAAGGTCGAAGTCGAGAAGCAGGCCACCAATGGTTATGTGGCCATGGTCCAGCATTATTTTGCGACGGCCTGGATGTTGGCCGATGGCGTCCAGCGCGATATTTTCCTGCGCAAGGTGGACACCAACCTGTACGCCGTGGGCATGATCACGTCGCTGGAGGCGATTGCGCCCGGCGCGACCAAAACGGTGGAGGCGAAATTTTTTGTCGGCCCGCAGGTTGAAAAGCAGTTGGAGGCGATTGCGCCCGGCCTGGAGCTGGTCAAGGACTACGGCTGGCTGACCATCCTGGCCAAGCCGCTGTACTGGCTGCTCGACAAGCTGCACGGCTTCATCCACAACTGGGGCTGGTCCATCGTGGCGTTGGTGGTGCTGCTCAAGGCCGCGTTCTACTGGCTCAACGCCAAGGCGTATGCCAGCATGGCCAAGATGAAGGCCGTGAACCCCAAGATCATGGAAATGCGCGAGCGCCTGAAGGACAAGCCCCAGGAAATGCAGCAGGCGATGATGAAAATGTACCGGGACGAAAAAGTCAACCCCATGGGTGGCTGCTTCCCGATCCTGATCCAGATTCCCGTGTTCATTGCGCTGTACTGGGTGCTGCTCAGCTCGGTGGAAATGCGCAATGCGCCATGGGTCTTGTGGATCCACGACCTGTCTTCGCCCGACCCCTTCTATATCCTGCCCGTTGTCATGGCCCTGACGACCATGTTGCAGACGGCCTTGAACCCGACGCCGCCGGATCCGATGCAGGCCAAGCTGATGTGGTTCATGCCGCTGATTTTCAGCGTGATGTTCTTCTTCTTCCCGGCCGGCCTGGTGCTTTACTGGATCACCAACAACATCCTGTCGATTGCGCAGCAATGGGTGATCAACACGCGCATGGGTGTGCCGCCCCAGTTCAACTTGCCGAAGTTCAGCTAAAAAACAAAAAAAGGGCCGCTTCGCGGCCCTTTAACATGGTGCCTTCATGCTGGCCCGACACCACGACCCCATCGCTGCCATCACCACTGCGCCCGGCCGCGGTGCCGTGGGCATCGTGCGCATTTCCGGCAAGGCCATGGGCCCGCTGGTGGATGCACTGTGTGGCCGTGCGTTGATACCCCGGCAAGCCACTTACCTGCCTTTCCGCGACGCCGCGGGCCAGCCGATCGACCAGGGCCTGGCGATTTTTTTCCCGGCGCCGCACTCCTATACCGGTGAGGATGTGCTGGAGCTGCAGGCCCATGGCGGGCCGGTGGTGCTGCAACTGTTGCTGGCCCGTTGCCTGGAAGCTGCGGCGGAGCGCGATGCAGCCTTGGGCCGGCCACGCCTGGCAGGCCTGCGTCTGGCCCAGCCCGGCGAGTTCACCGAGCGCGCTTTCCTGAACGACAAGATCGACCTGGCCCAGGCGGAAGCGATTGCGGACCTGATCGACGCCAGCACCGAAACCGCGGCGCGGTCGGCCGCGCGTTCGCTCTCAGGCGAGTTCTCCAGGGAGGTTCACGCGCTGCTCGACCAGCTGGTGCACCTGCGCATGCTGGTGGAAGCGACGCTGGACTTTCCGGAAGAAGACATTGACTTCCTCCAGAAGGCCGATGCCCAGGGCCAGCTGGACCGCCTGCAGCAGACACTGGCCGCCGTGCTGCAGCGCGCGCAGCAGGGCGCCATCCTGCGTGAAGGCATCAAGGTCGTCATTGCCGGGCAGCCGAATGCCGGCAAGAGCTCGCTGCTCAATGCGCTGGCCGGAGCCGAGCTGGCCATCGTGACACCGGTGGCCGGGACCACGCGCGACAAGGTCAGCGAGCTGATCCAGATCGATGGTGTGCCCTTGCATGTGGTGGACACCGCGGGCCTGCGCGACAGCCTGCTGCCCGAAGTTGATGAGGTGGAAAAAATCGGCATTGAGCGCGCATGGACGGAAATCCAGAGCGCCGATGCCGTGTTGTTCCTGCATGACCTGACACGCCAGCAAACGCCGGAGGATCTGCGAGTCGCCATGAATTACATAGCGGCAGATGCAGACATCGCGGGCGCCATCGCCGAAAAACTGCCTCAAAACACGCCGGTGATTGATGTCTGGAACAAGGCGGACCTGGCAAGCCCCGGCGTTCTGGCTGCGGTGTCTTCGGGCGTTCTCATTTCTGCCAAAACCGGCGCCGGTTTGCAGCAGCTGCGCCAGCAGCTGCTGCAGGTGGTGGGCTGGCAGGCGGCACCGGAAGGTGTGTTCATGGCGCGGGAGCGTCATGTGCGCGCCCTTCGGCAGGTCGACGCGCAACTGGCCCGCGCCGCGGCACAGCTAGGCGCGCCGGTACCCGCCCTGGACCTGCTGGCGGAAGACTTGCGGCAGGCCCAGAATGCGCTGAGTGCCATCACCGGCCAGTTCACACCCGACGACTTGCTGGGTGAAATTTTCTCGAAATTCTGCATCGGCAAGTAGCACGCCAACTACCGGCGTGAACGAGATACATGTGTCCTGTGCGATGTATCAGGTGTAAACGGGAGTTAACGTCCCTTGCGGCTTGGTCGCCCTGAAGGGTATCTTCCGTTCACCATGAACGCACCTCTCCCGACCTCGGTTCGCTTTGACATCCAGGGCCTGGCCAGCGCCATTGCGCACAGCCATGCGAGCGATTCCCTGCGCTGCCAGTTCAGCTCGCAGCAGTGGGAAGTGCTGGCTACCTACATGCAGCCTTTTGCCTTGCAGCAGGGTCAGTCGCTGATTGAGCAGGGATCGGCGGACCAGACGCTGTATTTCATCGAGAGCGGCACACTGAGCGTGCACTACCAGGATGACAAGGGCCGTGTGCGGCTCGCCATGGTCGCCGCCGGATCAATGGTGGGTGAAGGCGCATTTTTCTCGCGCCTGCCGCGCAGCGCCACAGTCCAGGCATCCAATGCATGCAAGCTCTGGTGCCTGACAGCCTTGCGTTTCAAGGAACTGTCGAACCGTCATAGTCCAATTGCACTTGAATTGGCGCTGGCCATGGGCGGGGTGCTGGCCAAGCGTCTTTACAACCGGCCCAAACGTGTTGCGGTGACCTGAATTGACCGGCTACCGTTCCCCGGATGTAAAAGCAGTGGTGGGGCGGCAACAAGGCGGGCGAAAAAAATCGCCATGCGCTGTGCACTCAAACCGCGATAACGTGATTTATTGCAGGGATGTGCGCCGGAATCTCCCGGCGGTGAGTTCGGCCCGCCCAACGCAGGCTGGTTTAGGAGAAGGACTCAGTAAACTTGCGCGAAGAAGTTGCGCAAATTTTCTTCGCAACACCCACCCTGATTGCTGCATGCGCAGCTATCGTTTTTCAGGCGCCAGTTGATGTCACTTTTTAGTTGGTTCTCCGGTAAATCCAGTCAAGACGAAGGTCTTTCCGTCCAGGCACTGCCGGACAGCTCCGGCCTGACCCGCGACGAGCGTACCCGACCGGTGGCTGGTGCGAGGCCCAAAGTATCGGTGCCCATGCCGCTGAACAACCCTTCCGAGCAAAGCGGGCAAAAAACCCAGCGGCATGCCAAAAGGGAGTTGTTGTACGCCGCTGTGCGCGAGGCCATGATCCGCGCCGGTGTGTTGTCGGCCAGCTATAAATTCAAGGTGCTTTCACTGGACCCGCGCGGCGACCAGTTCATGGTCATGATGGACCTGGCGCAGGAGTTTGGCGGCCAGACCGAACGCCTGGCTGAGATAGAAGCCCTGATTGCCCAAAGCGCGAAGTCGCGCTACAACATCCGGGTCACGGCGGTCTACTGGCGCATGAACGAGCTGGTTTCCGTCGGCCGGCCCCGCCCCGGCCCCCATGCCGCTGTCGCCAGCCCGCTTCCCCACATCGAAGCTGCAAAAGCAACGCCTGCCGTGCCGGCTGGTCCGGTGCTGGTTGCTGCAGCGGCCGCCGCCGAAGTTGCCGTTGCGGAACCGGTGCTAGCCGCGACGGCGATGGCCGAACCAGACGCTGTCGCCCCTCTGGCTCCGCTGCCCAAGCGTTATGAACCCATCCAGGCTGATGAGGTGACGGCGTTCAAGCAGGCACTTGCCGCCGCATCGGCCAGCGGCATGCCGCAGCAGCGTTCCGACAAAGGCCAGGCCGAAAAAACCGAACGAAGCACCTCGCGCTCCTACACCCTGCTCACGGGGTTTGAAGATACCGAGATGCCCGAAACGCCGGTGACGGTGCCCGCCCTGAGCGCCACCCAATATGGCGACCTGATTTGATCAGCTGGCGTTGGGCCAAAGGGGTACCGGTGCCTGAATGAAGAGTCAAACAGGCCTTCAGCCCTTATTCCACGGGCGCCACCAGCTATCAAACTGATAGTGTTTCGCGCGACTCAATGCCCGTCAAAATCCAGCAGGGTAAACAGCGGCAGCCCGCTGGCGCGTAACTTGTCGGAGCCACCGAGTTCCGGCAGGTCCACAATCGCGGCGCCTTCCATCACACGGGCGCCCAGTTTTTCAAGCAGCTTCTTGCCGGCCATCATGGTGCCGCCGGTGGCGATCAGGTCATCGATCAGCAACACCCGGTCGCCCGACTTGACGGCATCGGTGTGCAACTCCACAGTGGCGCTGCCGTATTCCAGTTCGTAGGTTTCGTGCACGGTGGTGAAAGGCAGCTTGCCTTTTTTCCGGATGGGCACAAAGCCGATGTTGAGTTCGTAAGCCACCACGGCGCCAAGAATGAAGCCACGCGCATCAAGCCCGGCGACCACGTCCGGGCGCAGGGCCGGGTCCATGTAGCGGTGCACAAAAGCGTCGATCAGCACACGAAAAACCTTGGGGTCCTGCAGCAGCGGCGTGATGTCGCGAAACTGCACCCCCGGCGCAGGCCAGTCAGGTACGGTGCGGATGTGGCTGCGGAGGTAGGGGCCGTAGTTGAAGGAGTCGCTCGAGGCGGGCATGGATTTGATGGAAAGTTCTGCGGGCCACCATTTTGCCCCGCGCGGCAGCCACCAGCGCAATGCACGGAATGAATGTTCAGCCGCGCAGAAGTTTCTGCTCGGCCAGCGCCAGGGCTTCGGACCGGCCCGAGAGCACCAGGGTGTCGCCGCCCTGGAGCCGGGTGTCGTCCAGCACTTCCAGTGCCTTGCCGCTGCCGCGCCGCAGGCTGACCACGCGCACGCCAGTTGCATGCAACGCAAACTCGCCAAGCTGCTTGCCGACGGATTTGATGCCCAGCGGCAAGGTGACGGTGGAAAGGCGTTCTTGCTCCATGTCGCCCGCTGTGTCGTCGTCGGCTCCGCGGAAGTAGCCACGCAGCAGGTTGTAGCGCGCATCACGCTGGTCCTGCACCACCCGGATCACGCGGCGCATCGGCACACCCACCAGCGCCAGCGCATGGCTGGCCAGCATCAGGCTGGCTTCGATGGCCTCCGGAACCACCTCGGTGGCGCCGGCGGCCTGCAGTTTTTCCAGGTCGCGGTCATCCACGGTACGCACAATCACCGGCACGGTAGGCGCATGCGCGCGGATGTTGGCCAGCACCTTGAGCGCACTGGCCGTGTCCAGGTAAGTCACCACCACGGCGCTGGCGCGTGCCAGGCCCGCAGCCATCAGCGACTGCAGGCGCACCGCGTCACCAAACACCACCGAATCGCCCGCGGCAGCGGCCTGGCGTACCCGGTCGGGATCCAGGTCCAGCGCAATGTAGGGAATGCCTTCGCCCTCGAGCATGTGGCCCAGGTTCTGGCCGCAGCGGCCATAACCGCAGACGATCACATGCCGGTCGGTGTTGATGGACTTGCGTGCGATGGTGGTCATTTGCAGCGACTGCTGCAGCCATTCACTGGAAACCAGCTTCATCACGATGCGGTTGCTGTACATGATGATGAAAGGTGTGGCCAGCATGGACAGCACCATGCTGGCCAGGATGGGGTTGAGCAGCGCCGGGGGAATCAGGTTGTTGCCCTGCGCCAGTGTCAGCAACACAAAGCCGAACTCGCCGGCCTGCGCCAGGTACAGGCCGGTACGCAGCGAGACGCCGGCGGTGGCGCCCAGGGCCCGGGCCAGCGCCGTGATCATGACCAGCTTGAACAGCACCGGCACGGTCAGCAGCAGCAGCACCAGCGGCCAACGCTCGAGTACCAGCCGCCAGTCCAGCAGCATGCCGATGCTGATGAAAAACAGGCCCAGCAACACATCGTGAAAGGGCCGGATGTCGGTTTCGACCTGGTGTTTGTATTCGGTTTCGGAAATCAGCATGCCGGCAATAAAGGCACCGAGCGCCAGGCTCAGGCCGGCCAGCTCGGTCAGCCAGGCCAGCGCCAGCGTGACGAGCAGCAGGTTCAGCACAAACAGCTCTTCGCTTTTGCGCCTGGCCACCAGCGTCAGCCACCAGCGCATGACGCGCTGGCCGCCGGTCAGCAGCAGGCCGACCAGCACCGTCGCCTTGAGCCCGGCGATGGCCAGCGCCATCAGCAGCTTGTCGGGCGAAGCGCCCAGTGCGGGAATCAGCACCAGCAGGGGCACCACGGCCAGATCCTGAAACAGCAGCACACCTATCACGCGTTTGCCGTGTTCGGACTCCAGCTCCAGCCGCTCGGACAGCAGCTTGACCACCACGGCCGTGCTGCTCATGGCGATGGCGCCGGAAAGTGCCAACGCAGTCTGCCAGGACATCTTCCACAGGCTGGGCGCCAGCGCGGCCAGGAACAGGGAGCCGACCGTGGCCAGCACCATCGTGGAAGCAACCTGCAGCAGGCCCAGCCCGAAGACGTGGCGCCGCATGGAACGCAGTTTGGGCAGGTTGAACTCCAGCCCGATCACAAACATCAGGAAGACCACCCCGAACTCCCCGAGGTGGCGCACCCCGTCGGAATTCTCGGCCAGTGCCAGCGCATTCGGACCGATCACCACCCCAACGGCCAGGTAGCCGAGCATGGGCGGCAGTTTGAGCGTGCGGCAGGCGACCACACCCAGCACAGCAGCCAGCAAATACAGCAGGGTGAGTTCGAGCGCGGTCATGTTTCGATGGTAGCTGAAGGGGTTCTCGTGATTGGCAGCGGCCATCAATTTCGCTGCACGCCAGTGCAACCAGCAGGATTTGGGCCATGCATCCTTGAGCCTCCCTGTTGATGCGGCTCTATAGAATGCGGGCATGAGCTTTGAACCTGCGAAATTCGATCCCGCGCAAGCGCTGGCATTGGCCCACAAGACCCTTGAAATCGAAGCGGCGGCAGTGCTCGGACTGAAAGGGCGGATCGGCCCCGAATTCGGGCACGCCGTGCAGGTCATGCTGGCCTGCAGGGGGCGGGTCGTGGTGATGGGCATGGGGAAAAGCGGCCACGTTGGCCGGAAAATTTCCGCGACGCTTGCCTCCACCGGTACGCCGGCCATGTTTGTCCATCCTGCTGAAGCCAGCCACGGCGACCTCGGCATGGTGTCGCCAGGGGACGTCGTGCTGGCGATCTCCAATTCCGGCGAGGTCGAGGAGCTGGCGGTCATCCTGCCGGCCCTGAAGCGCCTGGGGGTGACGCTGGTGGCGATGACCGGCCGCGCCGGGTCCACCCTTGCGCAGCACGCCGACATTGTCCTGAACAGTGCTGTGGATGTGGAGGCCTGCCCCCTCAATCTGGCGCCGACGGCCAGCACCACCGCACAAATGGCGTTGGGTGATGCACTGGCGGTTGCCCTGCTCGATGCACGCGGCTTCAGGGAAGAAGACTTTGCCCGTTCTCACCCGGGCGGCGCGCTGGGCCGCAAGCTGCTGACGCATATCGAGGATGTGATGCGCACCGGTGATGCCGTTCCTGCGGTTGGCTTGCAGGCCGGTTTTACGGAACTGATGCGCGAAATGAGCAACAAGGGCCTTGGTGCGTCAGCCATCGTAGATGATGCACGCCGGGTACGCGGTATTTTTACCGATGGTGATCTGCGCCGGCTGATTGAAAAAGGGGTGGACCTGCGGGCCAGCAAAGCCGCCGAAGTCATGCACCCCGATCCGCGTACGCTGCATGCCGGCGCGCTGGCGGTAGAGGCGGTGGCGCTGATGGAGCAGTACCGCATTACCAGTGTGCTGGTGGTGGACGACGCCGGCGTTCTGTGCGGTGCGCTCAACAGCAACGACCTGCTGCGCGCCAAAGTCATTTGATGTTGTTGATGAAACCTCATTCGCCGGCCTTGAATTTCGCACCGTCACTGCTGTTGCTCGCGCAACAGGTGAAGGTGGCTTTTTTTGATGTGGATGGCGTGCTCACCGACGGCGGCCTTTATTTCGGCGAATACCCGGAAGGCGATCCGCGGGCGACACCGCAGATCGGCTTCAATGCCGCGGGCGAGACGCTCAAGCGCTTCAATTCGCTCGACGGACACGGCTTGAAGCTGCTGCAGCGCGCCGGCATCACGCCGGCGGTGATTACCGGGCGCGACAGCGCCGTGCTGCGCACCCGCCTGCAGGCCCTGGGGGTGGTGCATGCCCACTTCGGCACTGAAGACAAGTTACCGGCGGCCGAGATCACGCTCAAGGCGCTGGGGCTCGACTGGTCGCAGGCGGCGTTCATGGGCGACGACTGGCCGGACCTGCCGGTGATGCGCCGCGTCGCATTCAGCTGCGCTCCGGCCAACGCCCATGTGGAGGTCAGGGCCCTGGCCGCCCATGTCACCCAAGCCCGCGGCGGCGACGGCGCGGTGCGTGAGTTTTGCGACCTGCTCATGGTGGCCAGTGGCCGTTATGCAGGCCTGCTCCAGGAGTACACGCGCTGATGGCTGCGAGCCCATCCCTGGGTCCTGCCGCTGGCGCTGCGCCGGCCTGGCGGGTCGCGCTGGACAAGGCGTCGCTGCTGTGGGAGCGTAGCGCCATCTATATTCCGGTGCTGCTGATGGGCCTGTTGGCCCTGGGAACCTACTGGTTGGTCAGGAACACCCCTGCTTCCCTGTCGCCCGAAGGCGGCCAGAAAGCGGTCAGTGCCGAACCCGACTACTACATGCGCAAGTTTGGCATCAAGACCTTTGATGAAGCGGGCCAGCTCAAGAGCGATGTTTCCGGTACAGAGCTGCGCCACTATCCCGACACCGATACGCTGGAGATCGACAAGGCACTGATCCGCAGCTACAGCCTGGAGGGACGGCTCACCACCTCGACAGGTGACCGCGCGCTCACCAATGCCGACGGTTCGGAAGTCCAGCTGATAGGCAATGCACGCGTGGTGCGCGATGCCACTGTGGACGCCACTGGCAAGGAAGTTCCGCGGCTCACCTTCAGCGGTGAATTCCTGCATGTGTTTGTCAATGACGAACGTGTCAAGTCCCACCTGCCGGTGGTCATCACGCGCGGCAGCGACGAATTTGCGGGTGATACTTTTGCCTACGACAATCTCGACCGCGTGGCAGACCTCAAAGGCCGCGTCAAGGGGATACTGGTGCCGCGCAAGGCTGCGGGCGCTGTCCCCTGACACCCCGCGCATGCTTCACTGACAGCGCTGATCGCGTTGTCCTGTCGTTCGAAAAAGCCAGATAGCCCAAATCCAGCCGGAGTGTTCCATGTCAAAACTCGTTTTTATCACCGGCGCCTCCAGCGGCATCGGCCAGGCACTGGCCCTGCGATTTTTTCAGGCGGGTTACCGGCTGGCACTTGCAGCGCGGCGCACCGAAGAGGTCCAGTCCTGGGCTTTGGCGCATGGAATAAACGCAGACAGCTACAAAATCTACAGCGCAGATGTTTCGAGCAGCGGCAGTATCGTGGCGGCCGGTCAAGCCTGCATCACCGCTCAGGGTGTTCCTGATGTGGTCATTGCCAATGCGGGCATCAGTGTGGGCATGGACACGGCGGTGCGCACGGACCTGGATGTGATGGCGCAGACTTTTGCCACCAACAACATTGGCCTGGCGGCCACCTTTCATCCCTTTGTTGACGCGATGGTGCAGCGTGGTTCGGGCATGCTGGTTGGCATTGGCAGTGTCGCCGGCATACGTGGCCTGCCCGGACACGGCGCGTACTGCGCCAGCAAGGCGGCAGTGATCAGCTATTGCGAGAGCCTGCGCGGTGAGTTGCGGCCGTCGGGCGTGAAGGTGGTGACCTTGTGCCCGGGTTATATCGACACGCCGCTGACGCAGCAAAACCGCTATGCGATGCCCTTCCTGATGCAGCCCGAGGCGTTTGCCGAAAAGGCTTTTACAGCGATCGAGGCCGGCGCCAGTTATCGCGTGATTCCCTGGCAGATGGGCCTGGTGGCCAAGTTGCTGCGACTGTTGCCGAACGCCGTGTTTGACAAGGCGCTGGCGGGCAGGCCGCGCAAACATCGCCAGCAACCGGGCTAAGCGACAGAAAGTGCTACTGAATTTATGGCTGCTCACGCCCGTAGATCATGAGCTGCAATGCAAAAAGGCTTCAAAACCGAAGTCTTGAAGCCTTTTGAAGCTGTTTCAGCCAGAAGCTGAAGAGGCCGTGAGTCAGGGCTTAGTAGCCGCCGCGTCCACCGCCGGAGCCGCCGGAACGGCCACCGCCGCTACCGCCGCCGCCGTAAGGACTGCGGAAACCGCCGTCGCTACCGCCGCCGCCACCGGAGCGACCGCCACCACCACCGTAGCCACCACCGCCGCCGCCGTAACCACCGCCGCCGCCGCCGCGGTTACCACCGGGGCTGCGTGCTTCGCGAGGCTTGGCTTCGTTAACGGTGAGCGTCCGACCCTGGAGCTGGGTACCGTTCAGAGCCGCGATCGCGGCTT
>CAZIYA010000065.1:0-13874 GCA_964543355.1 uncultured Polaromonas sp. | reverse complement strand
GCCACACGCGGCAGGCCCTGGCTGGCGGCCAGGAAGGCGGGTTCGCTGCCGCGCTGCAGTGCCACCGCATACTGCGAGGCCACGTCGCCTTCGTGCATCAACCGGTTCAGCGCGCGCCGTTCCATGTAGGCGTTCAGCCCCATCATTTCCCGCGCGGTGGCTGCCAGTGTCAGCTGCAGCGTCTCGCGGCGTCCTTCGAGCACCTCGGTACGCACCGTATCGCCCACACGCAAGCCCAGCTTGCTGGCCAGGCGGTCGGTCATCACCAGACCGCCATCCGGTAGGGGCACGACCTGGCCTTGGATGTCGACAATGCGCCGCAGCTCGGGGTTTTCTGCATAGCCCTGGATGAGACCGCGTTCACTGACCGGGCCGTTGACGAAACGCACGGGGACGATGCGGGTCGCTTCCACCGCGACGACCCCGGGCATGCGCGCCACCTCATGGCGAGCCTCGTTGCCGATGGGCTCGCTCATCCACAGGATCACGTCGCTGCGCATGGCCAGGGTGAACTGGGTGTCCACAATGTGGTCGATCGCATCGCGTATGAAATTGCCCATCACCACGATGGCCACGGCCGCGGCCACGCCGGCAATGGACAGTCCGGTGCGCAGCGGACGGCGCTCCATGTTGCGCAGGATCATCTGCAGGGCCGGCTTGACCCCTTTGACGCCCAAGCGCTCCAGCAGTGTGCGCCGGAAGTGCCCGGGTGCGGGCGGGCGCATGGCCTCGGCCGGTGCCAGACGCACGGTGGCACCGATGGCACTGAGCGTGCCGATCACGGCCGTTGCCAGCGTCAGGCCCGCGCCTACCACCAGCAGCCACGGTGCGAGGTAATGTTCGAAGGTCGGAAAGTAGAAGAAGTCGGCATACAGTCGCGTGAAGGCGGCGCCCAGCCAGTCGCCGAGCCAGATTCCCAGCATGAGCCCCAGGATGACAATCACCAGCACCAGCTTGAGGTAATGCGCGCCTATGCTGCGATTGGGGTAGCCCAACGCCTTCAGGGCGGCGATCTGTTCCCGCTGCGTGGACACCAGCCGCGAGACCACCACATGCAGAAGAAAGGCTGCCACGCCAAGAAAGATGGACGGGAGCACCGTGCCCAGCACCTGCTGCTCCTTGATCTCGGCGTCGAGCATGGCGTGGGATGTCTGGTCTTCGCGGCCGTAGGCTTCCCCCGCGCCGTAACGTGCCAGCAGCCGGCTCATGCGAGCCATCACGTCGCGCTGCGACGCCCCTGGCGCGAGCTTGATACTCACGCGGTTGAAGGCGCCCTGCATGTCATACGCCGCAGCCAGGGTATCGCGGTCGATCCAGAACACACCGAAACTGCGCTGGTCCGGGCTGCCGCCCAGCCCGGCAAAAATATACTCCGGCGACAGCGCAACGCCGGCGATCAGCAACGTGCGCTGTTTCCCGTTGATCAGGGCGGTGAAGATGTCGCCCGGTTTGACGCCCCGCGACGTCGCAAAACCGGCCGAAACCAGCGCCTCGATCCGGCCGTCGCTGCGTGCGCCGGCGGAGAGCGCAGTGTTGTCCAGTGCCCGGCCGCGCGAGACGGTCACCTGGTTCATGCGCGGCAGCTGTTTGCGGTCCACACCGATCAGCTGGCCGAGGATGGGGTCGCTTACCCCCGGAAGCCCGATGCGCACCACCTGCTCGATCGTGGTCTGCACATCGGCCACGCCGGGCACCTGCCGCAGGGTTTCGACCAGCGCGTTCGGGGCACGCTTGACGGTGGCGAATACATCGGCAAAATGTGCCTCGGCATAAAAACGCTCGCGCGCCAGATCCAGCGAGTCCACCGCACTCAGGCTGGTGATGAAACCCCCTATGCCACTGGCCACCACCAGCGCGATGGTCAGGCCCTGGCTCCACAGCAGCCGCAGGTCCCGCAGCAACTTCCGGTCCAGCGCTTTCACGGCTTCACCATGACAATTCTGCGGGCGTGAGTCGCCGCGGCGGAACTTCAATGCTGGCGATGCGCCCGTCCGCCAGGCGGATGACGCGATCGGCCATGCCGGCGATGGCAGCGTTGTGCGTGATGACAATGGCCGTGGTGCCCAGCTCCTGGTTGATGCGGGCAATGACTTCGAGCACCAGCTTGCCGGTGGCATAGTCCAGCGCGCCGGTCGGCTCGTCGCACAGCAACAATTGCGGACGTTTGACGATGGCCCGCGCAATGGCCACGCGCTGCTGCTCGCCGCCGGACAACTGGGACGGGAAGTGGTCCTGCCGCGGCGTCAGCGCCACCAGCGCCAGCGCCTCGTCCACCGGCATGGGGTTGCTGGCAATGTCGGTGACCAGCGCCACGTTTTCGCGCACGGTCAGGCTGGGAATGAGGTTGTAGAACTGGAACACGAAGCCGACATGCTCGCGCCTGTAACGCGTCAACTCCTCATCGGACGCATCGGTCAGGCGGTGGTCGAGAAAGGCCACCTCCCCGGTACTCGGCCGGTCCAGTCCGCCCAGGATGTTCAGCAATGTGGACTTACCGCTACCCGAGGCGCCCAGCAACACCATGAACTCGCCGGCACGTACCTCGAGATCCACGTCGCGCAAGGCATGCACGGCAGTTTCTCCGCTGCCATAGGTCTTGGACAGCGACCGGATGCGCAGCACCGGGGCGTCCGGCTGCCGCGCCGTCGTCATGCGTGGAGGGCTTATTGAACCGTTATTTTTTTGCTCGCTGTCGAAGCTTTCTTCGGCAACTCCAGGCTCAAAACACCGTCGGCGTACTTGGCCTGGACCTTGCTATCGTCCACATCCTGAGCCAGGCTGAAAGTGCGCGAGACATTACCCCAGTAGCGCTCGCTGCGCAGGACCTTGTCGCCGTTGCCTTTGGTCTCTTTTTCGCGATTGACTTCAGCGTCGATCTGCACCACGTTGCCGTCGATGCGCACATTGATGTCTTCTTTCTTGACGCCGGGGATGTCGGCCTTCACCAGATAGGCGTTGTCCTTCTCCGAAACATCGATACGCATTTTCAGCGGTGGAGTTTCAGTCTCGAAGGTTGCAGGAGAAAAAAAGCGGCGCAATGTTGACTCGAAGGAG
This sequence comes from uncultured Polaromonas sp., assembly GCA_964543355.1. GTDB lineage: Bacteria > Pseudomonadota > Gammaproteobacteria > Burkholderiales > Burkholderiaceae_C > Polaromonas. The sequence goes on along the minus strand of CAZIYA010000065.1, from coordinate 10,820 downwards.
TCGCTGAATGCAGGATCCAGAACACGAAGGTTGCTCATGATTAACTTTCCTTGAATGATTGATAAAGTAAAAAATGCCTGTCAGGTCAGGCACCTACCTCGAGTTTGTCCACGACACGCGAGACACCGCGTGCCGAGAACGCCGCGCCGACGACCGCTTCACGCTCCGCCAGCGAATGCACTTTTCCCCAGAGGGTGACCACACTGCCTTCAACCTCCACCGTGATGTGTTTGGCCTCCCGCGCGGCTTGTCGCGTCAGGGCCGCGGTGATCTGGGCACCGACGTCCTTGCTGCTTGCAAGGGATTTGATGGTGATGCGGTTGGACAGGCCACGCACGCCCGCCAGCGGACGCACACACTGTTCTGCGCTGGCCAGCTGGTAGCTCCAGTCGACTTCGCCGGTGAGGATGACCCGGCCGTTTTCGACCTGGACCTGGATTTTTTCGTCCGGTACCAGGGAGTTCAGTTGCAGCGCCATGGTCGCCGCCTGCGCGATTTCGGAATCGCTGCGCTTGTGCTCGGCGGCCAGTTTGACGTCGAGCTCCAGAGCGATGCCGCGTACGCCCGCCACGCGGTGCACAGCTCGTTCCACGGCATGTTTTTCCGCGTAGCTGTCGAGGTGACCGGTGAGGGTCACCACACCATCCCTGACCGCGACGCCAATGCTGGTGGCATTGACGGCAGGATCCCAGGCAAGCTCTTCCGTGACATCGGCCTTGAGGTGGGCATCCGTTTTCATGAGTTTCTCCTTGTTGCTGTGCGTGAGGAACGGCTGCATATGGCTGCCACAGAAATCAATTTATTCTTCTTTGGGCGATGTGCATTGACATTGCGCAAGTCCACGCCGTACCCGTTTCATGCAGTGACATTGCTTGATCTTCCTCACTCCTCAGGCATCGCTGCCGGGCACAATAAATCTGCAACAAATCGTTGCACAAAGAGGTCGATCGATGCCGTTTTTTCTCAGCAGAGGGGACAGGGTCCGGAGATACGCCGTTGCAGCGTTGCTGGCCGCGTGCTGCGCATCGGCTGATGCTTTCGATCCGGTGAGCGACATGGCTTGGCAGTACAGCACCCGGGTCGACCGCACGCTGGCCGTGGAGCCCGTTGATGCGCGCTTTTATGCCTGGCTGGCTGAAGGCGCACTGGTCAATGCCGGCATTTATCCTGTTGCTGCGCAATATCTGGTCGTTGTCGATCGCAATCCCAACGTTCAGGCCCTGTTTCTGTTGTTCCGGTCCGTGGAGGGGGTGGCACAGCTGGTGGGCGCTTCGCCGGTATCCACGGGAAAGCCAGGAAAATTCGATCACTTCGAGACACCATTGGGGGTGTTCGAACACACTCTTCAAACCCCCGACTTTCGCGCCGAGGGCACGCTCAACAGCCAGGGGATTCGGGGGTACGGTGCCAGGGGGATGCGGGTTTACGACTTCGGCTGGCAGCCGGCGAGGAGAGGTTGGGGAAAAGGTGGCGTGTCGGAAATGCGGCTGCAGATGCATGCCACGGATCCGGATGTCCTGGAGCGCCGGCTCGGCAGCGCGCAATCCAAAGGTTGCATCCGGATTCCTGCCTCCTTGAACAGCTTGCTGGACCATTACGGGCTGCTGGATGCCGACTATGAACAGGCACTGCGCGACGGCCGTACGGTCTGGGTGCTTGACCCGGGGCGCGAACCCGTGCCATTTCCGGGCCGTTACCTGATCGTGGTGGAGTCGGGGCGGCAGGACCGGCCCGACTGGAGCCCTGTACCCTTGCTGGCCGGTCGTCCGCGGGTGTCGCCGGCTCGCTGAGTGGCTCCCGGATCCCGGGTTTCAGGGCAGCAAAACCACGGCGCCCTGCACCTGGCCCTCGCGCAGGGCTTGCACCGCTGCGTTGGCGTCCCGTAGCGAGAAGGTCTGCACATGGGTCTTCAGCGACATCGCGGCCACCGTGCGGAAGAAAGCCTCGCCGTCCGCGCGTGTGAGATTGGCGACGGACCGCAGCACGCGTTCACCCCAGAGCAGGCCGTAGTCAAAAGCCGGAATGGTGCTCATGTGGATGCCGGCGCACACCACGGTGCCGCCCTTGCGAGTGGCGGCGAGCGCAGTTGGCACCAGCGCTCCGACCGGAGCAAAAATCAGCGCAGCGTCCAGCGGTACAGGCGGCATTTCGTCCGAATTCCCGGCCCAGACCGCGCCCAGGCTGCGAGCGAACTCCTGGCTGGCCGTGTCGCCCGCACGTGTGAACGCGTAGACAGCCTGGCCTTGGGCAACGGCGATCTGGCAGATGATGTGGGCTGCCGCGCCGAAACCGTACAGGCCCAGCCGCCGCGGCTGGGCTTCACTGGCGAGGCGCCAGGCGCGAAAGCCTATCAGGCCGGCGCAGAGCAGCGGCGCGGCATGGGCGTCGTCGTAGCGGTCGGGCAAGGCAAAGCAGAAGCGCTCGTCGGCGGCAGCGTATTCGGCAAAACCGCCGTCCCGGTCATAACCTGTGAACAGCGGCTGGTCGCACAGGTTTTCCCTGGCGGCGACGCAGAACGCGCAGTTGCCGCAGGCCTGCCCCAGCCAGGGAATGCCGACGCGCTGGCCAAGCGCAAAACGCAGCGCCTGGGACCCGCGGGCGATCACTTGTCCCACCACCTCATGGCCGGGAACCAGGTTCGTACGCCGCGCCGGCAACTCACCGTCGATGATGTGCAGATCGGTGCGGCAAACGCCGCAGGCCAGCACGCGCACCAACACCTCGCAGCCAACCGGCTGCGGCACAGGTTTCGATGCGGGCTGCAGCTTTGCGCCGGAGGGATCAACAGTCATCGCGAACATGGCATCGGGCAGCATCCGGCCATGTTAAGCAGCTGGCGAGGCCATGGGCCGGGATTGAGGGGGTTCGTTGACCTTGCGCAAATGCCGGGTGGCATGACTGCTGCACGATCATGTTTTGTCTGACTGGCGGCGTAGTGGCGCCGGACTTTTTCATGGCGCTCTCCGATTCCCGTCCACACGTGCATACACCGGCTCCGATGGACCTGCCGCTCAAGCTCGGGCTGGCCAGGTTCACACACGGTATTTCGCCGGCGGCTGTGACCATGGCCTATGCCGACTGGTTCGCCCACCTGATGGTCTCACCTTCCCGGCAGGCCGATTTGCTGGCCAGCGCGATGCGCAAGGCTTTGTTGTGGACGCAGTACGCACCACAGGCCTGGCAGGGCGACTGCGCCCGGTGCGTGGAGCCGGCGCCCCAGGACAAACGGTTTTCGCCCCATGACTGGCATGCGCTGCCATTCAGCGCGATGGCGCAGGCCTTTTTGCTGCAGGACCAGTGGTGGACAGAAGCCATGACCGGCGTGCGCGGTGTGTCCCGGCACCATGAAGAGGTTGCGGCATTCACGACCCGCCAATGGCTGGACATGTGGTCGCCTTCGAACTTCCTGATGACCAACCCCCAGGTGCTGAAGGAAACCCTGGCTACCGGCGGAACCAACCTGGCCAACGGTATGGCCAACTGGTCGCATGATGCACTGGCTGTGCTGACCGAAGGCAAGCCGCGCGGTGTGGATGCTTTTCTTCCGGGAGAAGGCGTGGCCCTGACACCGGGCAAGGTGGTCTTTCGCAACCGCCTGATCGAGCTGATCCGGTATGAACCGGCCACCACCAGGGTGGATGCCGAACCGGTGCTGATCGTGCCCTCATGGATCATGAAATATTACATTCTGGATCTGACGCCGGCCGATTCGCTGGTGCGGTATCTGGTGGGGCAGGGCCACAGTGTCTTCATGGTGTCCTGGAAAAACCCGGACAGCCAGGACCGCGACCTGGGGCTCGACGACTACATCGAGCTCGGGGTGATGGCCGCGCTGAAGGTGGTGGGCAAGTTGCGTCCCGGCGTCGGCATACATGCCGCGGGTTATTGCCTGGGCGGCACGCTGTTGGCCATGGCGGCGGCAGCCCTGGGTGCCAGACCGCACAACCCGCTGAAAACCGTGTCATTGCTGGCCGCCCAGACTGATTTCCACGAGCCTGGCGAGTTGGGCTTGTTCATCGACGAGAGCCAGATTTCCTTTCTGGAAGACCTGATGGCCGAGCGCGGCTACCTCGACGGACGGCAGATGGCCGGCGCTTTTGCCCTGATCAATTCCAAGGATCTCGTGTGGTCCAAGCTTGTGCACGAATACCTGATGGGGGCCACAGACACCGATGACGGCCTTGCGCGCCTGGAATGCCGATGCCACGCGCATGCCAGCGCGCATGCACAGCGAGTACCTGCGCCGGCTGTACCTGCACAACGACCTGGCCGAAGGGCGTTACCTGGTGAATGGACGCGCCGTTACCCTGGCCGACATCAAGGTGCCGCTGTTTGTGGTGGCCACCGAGCGCGACCATGTCTCACCCTGGACGTCGGTTTACAAGATCCATCGCCAGACGCGTGCGCCGGTGAGCTTTGCACTGACATCGGGTGGTCACAATGTCGGCATCGTCAATCCGCCGTCTGGCGCCGCAGCCCATCCCCAGGCCAGTTACCGCTTCGCGACCCACGCGGATGGCCGGGCGCCAGCTGATCCGATGGTCTGGCTGGAAGACACGCCGCCGGTGGCCGGGTCATGGTGGCCTTGCTGGCATGCCTGGCTGCGAAAAAAATCCACACGGCAGATCAAGGCCGAGCCCGACGCCGCAGGTCTTCCCCTGGCTGGTCGGCTGGGGGATGCACCCGGGAGTTACGTGCACCAGACTTGAGGCGTCCTGTTGTCCATGCTGCGGCGCATGAACGCGGGCGGGGAACCGTTTCAGGCGTGGGGTTGCCCGGCGGGAGCTTCCGGCTTGCCCGCAAAAAACCTGTTGCCGGAAGCCATCGCTGCCTGAAAATTTTCCAGCGCCGATTTCCAGCCCCCGTTTTGTTCGTCGGTGAGCAGGTGGCTTGCGCTGGCCATCATCTCGATCTGCGACTGCAGTGCCGCAGTCGTGAGCTGCTGCCAGTATTGGGTGGCGCCTTGCAGGTCAAACCGCAGCAGCTCCGACTGGATGGCCAGCAGGTCGGCCGGCGCACAGCTGCCATGCAGTTTTTGCGCTGCGGCCTGATGCCGCAAGAATGCCTCGTGCGCCGCCTGTTGCTGGATGGTGCGCAGGGCTTCGCTGCCGCGGAACATGGCACAAGCCGCATCGGTGGCGACGGCCAGTTGCTGGCGGCCGAGTTCGAGCAGAAAGTTCTGGGGGACTGCGCCATTGCCATTGGCCTTGTGTTTGAGAGGCGCAGCCGTGCGGGATGTTTTTGCACTCATGGGAATTCCTTTCGGGTGTGGGACAAAGTCAAGGTTCTGCGCCGCAGGGCAGGCGCTCGTTCATGCTCGTGGATGGCCTGGCATGCGGTGCACAGCGATGCTGCAGGAAGGGCTGTGAGGCGCCGCAGGTCGATGGCTTCACCGCACTCCAGGCAATAACCGAAGCTCCGGTCAACCAGCCGACGGCGCGCTACCACCACCTCCTCCAGTTCAAGAACCGCGTGCCCGGCCTTGGCCTCGTCGACCGTGGCCAGTGCCTGTTCCATGGCAACATCCTTGAAATCCATGACCCCGCGTGATCCGGTGTCGCCCGTCTGGCTGGATGATTCACCGCTGGCCTGCAACAGGGAACGCAGGTCGGCTTCGCGCTGTGCCAGGAGCTGGCAAAAGCGCGGCATCAGGGTGCTGTCGTATGTTTCCATGGAGAACCTCGTTGCTGGCTCAATCATTTTGTGGGCCAGCCCGTGCCGGGGTCTTTGATCTGGGACAAGTGAGCGGACTTCGCGCACGCTAATCTGCCTGCGTGGGGCATGCCCGTCCCCGTATTTGAAGGACATCCATGAGCGTACGCAACCTCGAAGCCCTGTTCCAGCCTGCCTCGGTGGCCCTGATCGGCGCCTCCGACCGGGAGGCAAGCCTGGGTGCCGTGGTGCTGCGCAACCTCCGCGCCGACGGGTTTACGGGGCCGGTCTGGCCGGTCAACCGGCGGCACAGCAGCGTCGGCGGTACGCCGGCCTGGCGCGACGTCGAGTCGCTGCCGCAGGTGCCTGACCTGGCCGTGATCTGCACGCCGGCAGAAACCGTGCCGGACATCATTGCCGCCCTGGGCCGCAAGGGCACACGCGCCGCCATCGTGATGTCGGCCGGGCTCAAACAGGCCACCAGCGCGGATGGCCGCTCACTCGAACAGGCCATGCTGGATGCAGCGCGGCCGTACCTGCTCCGCATCCTCGGGCCCAACTGCATCGGGGCGCTGGTGCCGGGTATCGGGCTCAATGCCAGTTTTGCGCCCGGCAATGCCTTGCCCGGCAAGCTGGCTTTTGTGACGCAATCGGGCGCGCTGGCGACAGCCATGCTGGACTGGGCCAACAGCCGCGGCATCGGGTTTTCGCATTTCATCTCGCTGGGTGACAGTGCCGACGTGGACTTCGGCGATGTCATTGACTACCTGGCCAGTGATCCGGGCACCCGGGCCATCCTCATGTACATGGAATCGGTGAAGTCGGCGCGCAAGTTCATGTCGGCGGCCCGGGCCGCCGCGCGCAACAAGCCGGTGATTGTTGTGAAGGCCGGCCGCGCGCCCGACGGGGCCCGGGCGGCCGCCTCGCACACCGGTGCCCTGGCCGGTTCCGACGCGGTGTTTGACGCCGCAGTTCGCCGCGCCGGCATGCTGCGTGTGGATACGCTGGAGTCCCTGTTCGATGCGGCCGAGACCCTGACCCATGTCAGGCGCTGGCACGGCGAGCGTCTGGCGGTCCTGACCAATGGCGGTGGTGCCGGCGTGCTGGCTGCCGATGCGCTGGCCCTGGGCGGTGGAACGCTGGCGGTGCCTGGCGAGGACACCTTGCAGGCGCTCAACCGGTGCCTGCCGCCGACCTGGTCGCACGGCAACCCGGTGGACATCATCGGCGACGCACCGGCGAGCCGTTATGGGGATGCGCTGAAAGTGTTACTGGCGGCGCCGGAGATTGACGGTGTGCTGTTCATCCATGCGCCCACGGCCATTGTTCCTGCCGGCGACATTGCCGCGGCCTGCCTGCCGCTGATCCAGGCATCGGCCAAGCCGGTGCTCACCAGTTGGCTCGGTGGCGTGGTGGTGGCGGCTGCGCGGCAGGCCACGGCAGCGGCCGGTATCGCCAGCTACAGCACGCCGGAACGTGCGGCGGCCGCGTGGTTGCAGCTGGCCACCTATGCGCGCAATCAGCAGGCGCTGCAGCAGTTGCCCGCCGCTGCGCTGGAGGACTTCACGCCGGACCGCGCGCTTGCCCGGTCATTGCTGGATGAAGCGCTGCGCGATGGCCGCGAATGGCTTGGTGATGCGCAGGCCCAGGCGCTGCTGCGGGCCTATGGCATTCCCACGGTTGAAACCGCCAAGACCCGCGATGTCGAGGAAGCCGTGGCTGCCGCCGGCCGCATCGGTTATCCCGTGGCCCTGAAAATCATTTCGCCCGAGGTCATCCACAAGTCCGATGTCGGTGGTGTGGCGCTTGACCTGGCCTCGGAGCAGGCCTTGAGGCTTGCGGCCGGAAAAATGCAGGAGCAGATGTTGCGGCTGTTGCCGCAGGCCCGGGTACTCGGCTTTACCGTGCAGGCCATGGCGCGCCGTCCGGGTGCCCATGAACTGATTGTCGGCATTGCCTCCGATCCCGTGTTCGGACCGGTCATGCTGCTGGGTGAAGGAGGTGTTGCCGTCGAGCTGCATAAAAACCACGCCGTGGCGCTGCCCCCGCTCAATGCCCGGCTCGCGGCTGACATGGTGGCCGGCAGCCGGCTGGCGCCCCTGCTGGCCGGTTACAGGGGGCGTCCGCCCGCCGATGAGCCGGCGTTGCTGGCCACGCTGCTGAAAGTTTCGCAGATGGCCTGTGACCTGGCGTGGTTGGCCGAACTCGACATCAACCCCTTGCTGGTCGATGAACATGGTGTGCTGGCGCTGGACTCCCGGGTCAGGTTGCGTCCGGTGGCGGCGGGCGAGCCCAGCCGGCTGGCCATTCGACCCTACCCGTTGGCGCTGGAAGAGCATGTGCAGGTGAAAGGGCAGGATCTGCTGCTGCGGCCCATTCGCCCTGAAGATGGCCAGCGCCTGATGGCTTTTTATGCCGGCGCTTCACCTGCCGACATGCGGTTGCGGTTTTTCATGGCGCGCAGGGAGGTGCCGCACTCCGAACTCGCACGCTACAGCCAGATCGACTACGACCGCGAGATGACCTTTGTCGCCATCGCGCCGCAGGCAGGCGGCGAGCCGGTGATGGTGGCCGAAGCGCGGGCCGTGTGTGATCCCGACAACCTGACGGCGGAATTCGCAATCCAGGTGGCCACGGACTGGCAGGGGCGCGGCCTGGGACGGTTGCTGATGGACAAACTGATCCGCTACCTGAGTGAGCGCGGCACGTCCGAGGTCGTGGGGCAGTGCCTGCCTGAAAACGCGGGCATGGCCGCCCTGGCGCGCCAACTCGGGTTTGACGTCACCGCCGGGACCGCGCGGGACACCGTGGCCATGCGCCTTGCGCTGCGCTGAAATCTTTCTGACTTTGGAGAAGAAATGTCCACTTACCACCAGATTCTCATGCCCATCGATGGCAGCCCGACATCGGACAAGGCGCTCGATGAAGCCATCCGCCTAGCCCAGCTGACCGGTGCCCGGCTCCGGCTGCTTCATGTGGTGGACGAACTCAGCTACGTCAACGGCTTCGAGCCGGCGATGAACTACCTCAATGACATTGTTCCGCTGATGCAGGGGGCCGGTGAAAAACTTCTCGCGCACGCCCGTCAAAAAGCGGAAGACAAAGGGGTGGAGACCGACAGCGTGCTGATCGTGGGTGGGCCAGGCCGCCTCTGGGAGCATGTGGTGGAACAGGCCGGCAGCGTGAAAGCGGACCTGGTTGTGGTGGGCTCCCACGGCCGACGCGGCCTGGGCCGTGCACTGATGGGCAGCGACGCCGAACAGATTGTTCGCCACGCGCCGGGGCCGGTCCTGGTGGTCCGCGGCAGTGATGCCGCTGCCGGCAAAACCCTGGTGAACTAGTTGCAACCCTGCTGGTTGACGATGGACTGCAGTGCGGAGATGTCCAGTATCCGCACGTGGCGCTGCCGGACCTCAATGACGCCATCTTCGGCGAATTTCGAAAAAGTGCGACTCACGGTTTCGAGTTTCATGCCGAGGTAGCTGCCGATTTCCTCGCGTGTCATGCGCAGCACCAGCTCAGACCCGGAGAAGCCGCGCGCATGCAGCCGCTGCGCCAGGTTCAGCAGGAAGGCGGCCACGCGCTCCTCGGCCCGCATGCTGCCCAGAAGCAGCATCACGCCGTGTTCGCGCACGATCTCGCGGCTCATGATGCGGTGCACATGGTGCTGCAGTGCATTGATTTCGCGTGCCAGCTCGCCGATGCGGTTGAAAGGCATGACGCAGACCTCGGCATCTTCCAGTGCAATGGCATCACAGGTGTGGCGGTCGCTGACGATGCCGTCCAGCCCGATGATCTCGCCCGCCATCTGGAAGCCGGTGACCTGGTCCCGGCCGTCGCCTGACATGATGCAGGTCTTGAAGAAACCGGTGCGGATGGCAAACAGGGACTCGAAGATTTCGCCGTTGCGAAACAGCGTGGCACCGCGCTTGACCTTGCGGCGGGTGGCCACCACATCGTCAATGCGGGCCAGTTCCTGCGGGCTCAGGCCGACGGGCATGCACAGCTCGCGCAGGTTGCAGTTGGAGCAGGCGACCTTGATTGTTTTTCCGTCCATGGGCTGTGAAGTCGAAGCGGCTAACAGGTCCGCGGCCGTTGTGTGCACAGGGATTTCCTTCATGACAATGCCTTTGATGATCTTCGTCAAATTGTCCGGCCCACCGCCCCGGCGCGTTTGATCCAGATCAAAAGCTGACAGGGCTGGACACGGCACAGTTTGGCTATTACCACGAGAAACCTGCAATGACCACTGTATTGCCCGACCTGCTGCAACGATTTGATATTCCGGGGCCGCGGTATACCTCCTATCCAACGGCTGACCGCTTTGTCGAAGCCTTCACTGCAGCCGACTATGGCCAGGCCCTGGCCCAGCGGCGCGCCGGCCCGTCCGTTCTGGCCTTGCCGCTGTCGCTGTATGTGCACATCCCGTTTTGCGAATCGCTGTGTTATTACTGCGCCTGCAACAAGATCATCACCAAGCACCACAACCGTGCAGCCAGCTACCTGCGTTACCTGGGGCGCGAGATAGACCTGCATACGGACCAGCTCGGCCGCGGCCAGACAGTCACGCAGCTGCATCTGGGCGGCGGCACACCCACTTTCCTGTCCGACGACGAGCTCAAGGAGCTCATGGACATGCTGCGGCGCAGCTTCACGCTGGTACCCGGCGGCGAATATTCCATCGAAATCGACCCGCGCACCGTGGATGCCACGCGCCTGCGCAACCTGGCCGATCTGGGCTTTAACCGCCTGAGTTTCGGTGTGCAGGATTTTGACCCCGATGTCCAGAAAGCCGTGCATCGCGTCCAGCCCTTCGAGCAGGTCAGCGAGCTGATGGCCCAGGCGCGCGAAGTGGGTTTCGATTCCATCAATGTCGACCTGATTTATGGCCTGCCGCGCCAGACCCCCGAATCCTTTGCACGCACGCTGGCCCAGGTTGCGCAACTCAAGCCCGACCGCATTGCGCTTTATGCCTATGCCCACCTGCCCGAGCGTTTCAAACCGCAGCGGCGCATCGTCACTGCCGACTTGCCTGGCGCTGCGGCCAAGGTGGCCATGCTGACGCAGTCGCTGGCGGCATTCACGGCCGCGGGTTATGTCTACATCGGCATGGACCATTTCGCGCTGCCCAACGATGCACTGGCCGTGGCCAAGCGCCAGGGCCGGCT
>CAZIYA010000064.1:0-13908 GCA_964543355.1 uncultured Polaromonas sp. | reverse complement strand
CGGGGGGGCCGCTGCGCCTGCGGGCCGGCGAAGCCGGACCCGCGGCCCCTGCTTGTATGAGAGGTGCCACCTTCGGACATGGCGTGACCTTGGTGCCGTGATACGCTGGTGCATGCCTCGCGTCCCGACGACAGCCACCTCAGCCGAAGACAGCGACGAATCGCTGATGCTGCGCTACGCCGGTGGCGATATCGGTGCATTCGATGCGCTCTACGCTCGGCACGAACTGGGCGTATGGCGTTATGTGTTCCGCAGCGTGCGCGTGCAGGCGGTGGCTGACGACCTGCTGCAGGATGTGTGGTTTGCGGTGGCGCGGCAATCAGTGAGCTACCAGCCGACCGCGCGCTTCAAGACCTGGCTGTTCACCATTGCGCACAACCGGATGGTCGATCATTTCCGCACGGCGAAGAACCATGCAAGCATGGACGACCCTGGGGATGAAAATGAAGAGAACGGCCTCGCCCACACGCTGGCGGCCGACTCCGGTTTTGGCCCGGTGCGTCAGCTGCAGTCACGCGAACAGGCTGCGGCGCTGATCACCGCGGTGGAGCAGTTGCCTGCGGACCAGCGCGAAGCCTTTTTGCTGCAGGCTGAAGCCGGCATGAGTGTTGAAGAGATCGCGAGCACCACCGGCGTCAGTTTTGAAACCGCCAAGAGTCGCCTGCGTTATGCCCGGCGCAGCCTGCGCCAGCAGCTACAGGAGTTTGCATGACAGAACCCCGTCAAGGCGATGAGCTGACACAGCGCTACCACGAGGCCAGCGCGCAGGACACGCGCCGCCCCGGCACGCATGTCCGTGACGCCGTGCGTGCACATGCCCAGGCCGTGCTTGACGGAAAGGCCGCCACCCATGCGGCCGCGCCGCAGGCACCCGCGGCCAACCAGTCGCGCTGGAAACTGTCGCTGCTGGCCAGCCTGGCCTTGGTGGGCCTGACCAGTTTGCTGGTGCTGCAGTTCGAACGTGGCACACCCGACGAGAAAGAACTGGTGGCCGGCCGCGGAACAGCGCCTGCACCCTCGACGCCCTCCCTGTCCTCCGCAAAAACGGCAGACAGCGAGGCGACAGCCGCTGCAACGGCCCCCGCCAGCCCGCCGGTTCCGCGCCCTGCCCCGCCAGTCGCGCGCGCCAGAACAGATGCCGCAGCCGGTAGCACGGAACAGGCCACGCGACTGGCGGAAAGCGCACGGTCGTCACCTCCGGCAACCGCCGCGCCTGCGCCTCCTGCTCCTGCTCCTGCTCCTGCTCCTGCACCCCCGCCTCGTTCCGATCCGAAGCCGGCGGCACAAGCCGAATCCCCCAGCCTGATGGCCGACAAGGCAAGTGCAGCAGACGAGTCAGCGCCAAGCTTGAAAGGTTCGGCTGCGCCCGCCGCCCCGACCCCGCCCTTGCGTGCTGCACCTGCAGCGGCCCCGTCCCCCGCGACGAGGAGTGCGATACCTGCCGCCCCCAATGCGCAGGAGGAACGCGCCTCGCGGGTACAGCGCGACCGCGTGGAAGCGGGTTTGGCGAAAACACAGGAGCGCGCCGCACAGAAATCCTTGCATGAGGCCGCGCGCCTCGGCCAACTCCCCCAGGTCGATCGCCTGATCGCGCAGGGCGCACGCATCAACGCACCCGACGAAGCCGGCAGAACACCCCTGATGCTCGCCACCATCAACGGCCACACCGCCGTCGTGCAGCGCCTGCTGGCTGCCGGGGCGAACCCGGCGCTGGTGGATCGGGAGGGGGTAAATGCACTTGGGCATGCGCGGCGGTTGGGGCGGGGAGAGATTGTGCGGATGATTGAGGCTGGTTCCTGAAGGTCCTGCTCCAATTCTCGTTAACCCCAAGCCAAAGCCACCTCGAATTGCCCACAAACAATGGCGCTCGAACCAGTCCTCTTTCGGAACTGATCAAGGCTGTTCAGCCCTAAAATCATCCCGTGACCCTCACTGCCCCCCTCCCTCTTGTCCCTTCGGCTCCGCGCCGCCCCATCCGCGAACTGCCCGATGAACTGGTCAGCCAGATTGCGGCCGGCGAGGTGGTCGAGCGACCGGCGTCTGTCGTGCGTGAACTGGTGGACAACGCCCTGGACGCCGGGGCCACGCAAGTAACGGTGCGGCTGCTGGCTGGCGGCGTGCGGCTGATTTCTGTCGAAGACGACGGCCTGGGCATTCCGCGCGAGGAACTAGCGATTGCGCTCCGGCGCCATGCAACCAGCAAGATTGCCTCGCTGCAAGATCTGGAAGCCGTCGGCACCATGGGTTTTCGCGGCGAAGCGCTGGCCGCCATCAATTCGATTGCCGACATGAGCCTGCTCTCGCGGGCAGAAGGCAGCGACCCCGCAGCGCACGCCTGGCTGCTGGACGGCCGCACCGGTGAATTGACACCGGCCGCCCGTACCCGGGGCACCACCGTCGAGGTGCGCGAGCTGTTTTACGCGACACCGGCACGCCGAAAGTTCCTGAAGACTGACGCGACCGAGCTGGCGCATTGCATCGAGGCCGTGCGCCGTCACGCGCTGGTGCGGCCCGACGTCGGGTTTGCGATCTGGCACGAAGGCAAGCTTGTCGAGCAGTGGCGTGCCTGCACGGGCGATGCCGCCCACGAGCAACGCCTGGGCGACGTGCTGGGCAGCGAACTCCTGGGGCAAAGCATCGCGGTCGATTACAGCGCGGGCTCGGTGCGTGTCACCGGGCGCGCGGGCATTCCCGATGCGGCGCGATCACGCGCCGACCAGCAGTTTGCCTATGTCAATGGCCGCTATGTGCGAGACAAGGTGCTGACCCACGCCGCGCGCAGCGCCTACGAAGACGTGTTGCACGGTCATCGCCAGCCGGTGTATGCGCTTTACGTCACCATGGACCCGGCGCGGGTGGACGTCAACGTGCACCCGACCAAGATCGAGGTGCGTTTTCGTGACAGCCGCGAGGTGCACCAGGCCGTGCGCCATGCGGTCGAAAACGCGCTGGCGGCACCGCGTGCGGCCGCGGCCGCATTGGCAGCGGCCAGCGACACCCCTGCACCAAACTTTGATTCAAATCAGCCCTCAGCCCTTTCCCCATGGGCGCAACCAGCTATCAATTTCGGAGCGTATCAGGCTTACCGGCAGGACTCGCGTGTCTCTGACTTTGAGGCGATGTGGCCATCTCCCTCCTCCGTTCGCCCTGAGTCTGTCGAAGGAGATCCTGTAGCCGAAGCTTCGAGCCGAACCGAAAAAGAGAACACCGACCTGCCGCCCGGCGACTGGCCGCTGGGCCGCGCCATTGCCCAATTGCAGGGCATCTACATCCTGGCCGAAAACACCCAGGGCCTGGTGATTGTCGACATGCATGCCGCACACGAACGCATTGTTTACGAGCGCCTGAAAAACCAGATGGACAGCGCCAGCATCGCCAGCCAGCCGCTGCTGATTCCGGCCACCTTTGCAGCCACGCTGCAGGAAGTGGCCGCGTCCGAGGCGCATGTCGACACCTTGAAAGCCCTGGGCCTGGAGATCACGCCGTTTTCGCCGCGCACGCTGGCCGTGCGCGCGGTGCCGACCAGCCTGGCGCAGGGCGATGCGGTGGAACTGGCGCGCAGTGTGCTGGCCGAGCTGGCGCAGCACGATGCCAGCACCGTGATCCAGCGCGCGCAGAACGAGCTGCTTTCCACCATGGCCTGCCACGGTGCCGTGCGCGCCAACCGCAAGCTCACCATCGACGAGATGAACGGCTTGTTGCGCCAGATGGAAGCCACCGAACGCTCCGACCAGTGCAACCACGGCCGGCCGACCTGGCGCCAGGTCACCATCAGGGAACTGGACAACCTGTTTCTGCGCGGTCGCTGAGACTTCAGCGCGTCCGCGCCTTCACGGCCATGTCCGGGAAGTCGCTGAACACGCCGTCCACGCCCATCTCGAAAAACTTTTTGTACTCCGCCGCCGCGTCGCCACGGTAGTCGGACACCAGGCGTTTCGCTTCGCTGCGGAAGGTGAAGGGGTGTACGAACAGGCCGGCGGCGTGTGCGTCTTTCACCACCGGCGTGGGCGGCAGCAACACCCGGTCGCGTTCGTCGATGGCGCCGTCGCCATTGAGGTCGTCGGGCTTGCCGTCGCCGTTCGCGTCCAGTTGCCGGGCCGGCAGCAGGTAGGCTTTCCAGGGGCCGATGCCGTCGGCATAGGTCTTGATTTCCTTCAGGCCTGCGGGCGTCAACAGATCGGCAAACGTGCGCCTGTCTTTGGCCAGCGCGAAGTCGTAGGGTTTGTCAAAAGGCGGCGCCAGTGTCACCTTGCCCCGGGCATCCACACCATCGCCGTCTATCAGTTGCACCAGGCGTATCGCCGTCTTGCCGCGCAGGTATTTGAGGTTGCCCACTTCAAATGACTGCACGATCACCGGCGAGCTTTTCGAGGTGTAACCGTATTCAGCCAGCAGCCTGAGCAGCCGGTCTTCCAGCGCCAGGCCGGCCGTGACATGGTAGGTTGGGTGTTTGGTTTCGGGGTAGACGCCGATGGTGCGTCCGGTACGCGCGCTTTCGCTGCGCGCCAGGTCCAGCACTTCACGCAGGGTCGGGATGGCGTACTTGCCGTTGTGCGACTGGTCGCGCTCGGCCATGGCCTGTTTCGCGCGCAAAGTCTTGAGTTCCGCCAGCGTCAGGTCGGTGGTGAACCAGCCGGTTTCTGCCACGCCGTCCACCTGGCGCGTGGTTTTGCGGGCGGCGAACTCGGGGCGGGTTGACACGTCGGTGGTGGCCGTGATGTTGGGTTCGTGCCGCACCACCAGTTCGCCGTCCCTGGTGGCCACCACATCGGGTTCGATGAAGTCGGCGCCCAACTCGATGGCCCGTTTGTACGACGCCAGCGTGTGCTCCGGCAAATAGCCGCTGGCCCCGCGGTGGCCGATGACCAGCGGCGCCTTGCCGTCCAGGGTCGGGTAAGGACCCGCTGAAGGGTTGGCCGCACAGGCGGCAAGCCCCAGGATGCCGGCAGCGGCCAGGCCAGCCGCCAGGATGCGCAATGAATACATGGTTCTCCCTCGTGAGTGAATGTGCCAGTATGGTGCGTGCAAGTGACGGTTTGATGAAGTCCTGTTGCAACTGCTTGCGATCAGGCATCGCGAGGCTGGAGGCTGCGGACATGGCAGGAAACGTGCTTGTTGGGAGATTCCCTGACAACGCGAACTTTTACACCGATTACCACTCAGTCCTACTCATGAAACGCTGGCCCCTCTTCGCTGCCCTCCTCCTTTTACTTGGTTTTGCCGTCCTCTCGGGGTGCAGCACGCTGGATGAACGCCAGCGCGCCTGGATCTTCCAGCCCAGCGACCGGTCCTGGAGCGGCGGCATCGCCGCCGCGGAAGGCATGGACGACGTCTGGATAGACTTCCAGCCCGCAGCCGGCGGCGAACCGGCCCGGCTGCACGGCCTGTGGCACCCCGCAGAAGACGCCAAGTCCCCCATCCTGCTGTACCTGCACGGCGCCCGTTTCAACGTGACCGGCTCGGCGCCGCGCATGCGCCGCATGCAGGAAATGGGCTTTTCCGTGCTGGGCGTGGACTACCGCGGTTTCGGCAAAAGCACGGCAGCGCTGCCCTCCGAAGAATCAGCCTACGAAGACGCGCGCGCGGCCTGGGACTGGCTCGCCAAAAAATACCCGGGCCGGCCGCGTTACGTGTTTGGCCATTCCCTGGGCGGCCCGATTGCCATTCACCTGGCCTCCGAGGTCGGCGACGAAAGCGGCACGATTGTGGAAAGCACTTTCACCTCCATTGCCGACGTCATCAGCACCACCAAGTGGGGCTGGGTGCCGGTATCGCTGCTGATCACCCAGCGTTTCGAGGCGGCCCGCAAGGTCGGCAGGATCGGCTCGCCCCTGCTGGTGGTGCACGGCGGCGAAGACCGCCTGATCCTGCCCGACCTGGGGCGCAAACTCTATGAAGCAGCCGTCCTACCCAAGCTTTTCGTGCTTGTCGAAGGCGGCTCGCACCACAACACCAACTCAATCGGCCAGGCGCAGTACCGGCAGGCGCTGGCACAGTTGTTCAGCCTGAACAGTCTCGCGGTGTCCGCTGCGCTCTGATACCGAAACCAGTCTGCTTCCGCCTTCCGCGCCTGGCACCCAGGTCAGCGTGAAAGGAACTCAAGTGCCTTGGGCACGAAGTCGGCATGGAACTGGAACACCGCACCATGCCCGGAGTCCGGATAGATGATGAGTTCGCTGTTCGGAAGGCGCCGCGCCAGATCGTGCGTATTCTTGCTGGGAACCATGCGGTCGCTGTCGCCGTTCGCGACGAGAACAGGGTGATAGATCTTTGACAGATTCGCAGGCTTCTTCCCGCCCCACAGTCGCAAGGCTTTCAACTGGGCCTGCAGCGCGGTCACGGTGATTTTCCTGTCGCGGCCTTCGGTGCGTTCCTTGATGCGCAGCAGGAACTCCTTGCCTGCGCGGATTCCTGCGGGCGTTCTGGTGAAGAAAAGAAACTGCTTCGGATCCTGGAAGGTGAGCCAGCCCCGAAGCATGTCGAAGTAGGTCACGCGGGCCACTTCGCTGATGCCCTCGCCGCCAGCCGGGCCTGTTCCCGTGATGATCATCCTGCGCACGAGTCGCGGCTCCATCAGGGCGATCTCTTGCGCAATCATCCCGCCCATCGAGAACCCGAAGAGGTCGACCTGGTCAAGCCCCAAGGCCTTGATGAAAGTGATGGCGTCCCGAGCCATCGCCTCCATGGATGCCGCTGGGGTGCCACTGGATGCGCCGACACCCCGGTTGTCGAAGGTGATCACGCGATGCTTCGCCGCCAATCCGTCGATGACCCGGGGGTCCCAGTTGTCCAGAACGGCAGCCAGGTGAATAAGGCAAACCGCCGGCGTGCCGGGCTTCTCAGTTCCAAGTTCCCGGTAGGCGAACGTCACGCCATTGGCGGTGACCGTCCGCGTGGGAACATCGTTCCAGGTGACCGTCGGGTTTTGCGATGCGCTCATGTTTCTTCACCTTCTCGATATCTGTGGGGTATTTGTGGGGTCTCGGATTCAGGCCGCCTGCGGCAGGTAGCTGGGCCTCGCCGCCGTCATCCCGCTCTTGACCTGCAGGGTGAGTTCATCGGCCAGCACTTCATCGGCGCCTGCTTCGAGTCCGTCGAGCGCACGCCTGACGATTTCCTCAGGGCTGGACTTCGGGACATCGAACCCGCGCGTGAGATCGGTATCGACGTAGGCCATGTGCAGCCCCAACACTTGCGTTTTCTGCGCCGCCAGTTCGCTGCGCAAGGCATTGGTGAGCGACCAGGCCGCGGACTTGCTGGCCGAATAGGCGGCCAGCTCGCCGCCATTCACCCACGAAGCAACCGACAGGACGTTGAGCAAGGCGCCGCCGCCGTTGGCTTTGAGGACGGGCGCGAAGGCTTTGCTCATGCGCAGCACAGAGAAAAAGTTGGTCTCGAAAATGCGCCGCGAGACTTCTTCGCTATCGGCTGCGAGAAAACCTCCCGGCTGGGCAATGCCGGCGTTGTTGATCACCAGCGTCACATCCCGTGCCGCCGCTGCGGCGGCTGCCACGTCTTCCGGCTTGTTGACGTCGAGTCGCAGCGCCTGAACACCGGCTTGGGCAACGGTTGCGGGATCGCGTGCGGCCGCGTAGACCTTGCGGGCACCGCGGACGAGCAGCTCGCGCGTGAATGCCAGGCCAATACCGCGATTGGCACCCGTGACGAGAACAACAGAATTTTCGATCTTCATGACTATCTCCAAAAAAGTGGGGGAAACAAACGACTCAGCCGCCGGCTTTCAAGCTTTCGCGCCTTGCAGCCGCGCCGACACAAATACTCATCTAACCTTCACGACGACCTTGCCCTTGGCTCGTCCCTGGGCAAGGTATTCAAGGGCCTCCTTGGCCTGCTCGAACGGAAACACCTTGTCGATCACTGGCCGGATGAGCCCAGTCTTGAGGAGTTCGCCGATTTCAGTAAGCTGATCGCCGTCGGGGCGCGCAAAGAGAAATGAGTAAGTGACGTCCCGCTTTTTCGCAAGGCGCATGATCTTGCGGCTCATCAACCCGAACACGAACGTCAGGAAGAAGTTCAGCCCTCGAGCGCGGGCGAAGGCGGCGTCCAGCGGCCCGACCAGCGAAACCATGGTGCCCCCGGGCTTGAGGATGCCCACAGACTTTTCCATTGCGTCACCCCTGACAGTACCAAGCACCGCGTCGTAGCCGCGCAGGACTTCCTCGAATTCCTGCTTCTTGTAGTCGATCACCTCGTCTGCGCCAAGGCTGCTCACCAGCTGGACATTGCCCGTACTGGTGGTCGTGCCCACCTTCGCGCCAAGGTGTTTTGCCAGCTGGATCGCGAACGTGCCAACACCGCCGGAGCCTGCGGGGATAAACACCTTTTGACCAGATCGAAGATTGACACGTTCCTTCAATGCTTGCCACGAAGTGAGCCCGACCATCGGGATGGCTGCCGCCTCCACGAAGTCCAGATTGGCTGGCTTCAGCGAAGCAGCACTTTCCGGCACCACCGCAAACTCGGCGAGAGCACCCGTGCCACGGTCGAAGATGTTGGCGAAGACGGCATCGCCTGGTTTGAAGCGGGTCACGCGGCTTCCGACCTCAGTCACCACACCGGCCAGATCGCTGCCCATCACAGCCGGAAGCTGGAACTTCAGCACCGCTTTGAAGAGCCCGGTCGGGATCATGTTGTCGATCGGGTTCACGCCCGCAGCGTGGACCTGAACCAGGAGTTCGTTGGCCTTGAGCGTGGGGCGGGGAACATCGGCGAGACCGATCTCGGGCGACTTGCCATAACGTTTGAATGTGAGTGCTTTCATTTTCTTTCCTTGTTCCTGGCGTGCGCAGGCCTCGTAGCCAGTTTCGAATTTACTTGGTTTGGCATGATGGTCATCATATTAATTGGCGAGCGAAAAAACAGCATGTTTCAGTGAATCAGACAGGAGCCAGGTGCTTCAGCGCCGCCTCGCACAGGCTGTTCGCCAGTGCGGGTTCGTCGACTGCCCGGGCCAGCACCAAAGTGCCCACCATGGTCGCGACGGTCACGAGTGCCCGTTCGTGGGCGCCGGGCTGCCCCCAGTCAGGCGACTGGCGGGCGACAAGATCGATCATTTCCTTGATGTGCCGGGTGGTTACCCGACGTACTTCGGGTGCCTGGCGCGCCGTCTCCGAGCCCAGCGCGGCCAGGGGACATCCCATTTCCACCTGTTTCAGGTGCTCCGGCGAGAGATAGGCGCGAAGCATGGATGCCAAAGCCTGCCCGGCGGGTACGCTGGCAGCAACGCCCGCCGTCAAGGCCGCCGCCTCCGCGCAGGCTTGGGTCGCGGCTTCTGCCAACATGGCCTCGCGCGACGGGAAATGGGCGTAAAACGCACCATGGGTCAGCCCGGCCTCCTTCATGATGTCGGCAACGCCGGTACCGTCATAGCCGCTACGGCGGATGGCCCGCGCCGCCACGGACACGATGCGCTCGTGGGACGCCTCCTTGGCTGCTGTTCTGGCGTTGATTTTCGTATTTTGCATGATGATCATCATACATCACTTTTGCAAAACCTGCGTGTGATGTTTTGGCAGGGCTTCAGGCCAGCGCAACCCCAACCCAATAGAGGGAGTCCGACTGCTCACGAATCGATCTGCTACGCTCAGCGCGATGTCTGCTTCTGCTTCCGCGCCCATGTCGCCGCACCTGATCGTGCTGGTGCTGACCCTGCTGCTCGGCATCCAGCCCATCACCACCGACCTCTATCTGCCGGCGCTGCCCGCGCTCACCGAAGGATTCGGCGCGCCGATGGCGCAGGCCCAGCTCACGCTCACCGGCCTGTTGCTGGCGTTCGGCATTTCCCAGCTTTTCTGGGGGCCGCTGTCCGACCGCTTTGGCCGGCGGCCGATTTTGCTGTGGGGCCTGGGCGCCTACGTGCTCGCGGCCATAGGCGCGGCGCTGGCGCCGTCCATGGCGCTGCTGATCATCTGGCGCATCGTGCAGGGCGCGGCCATGGGGGCTGCCGTGATGTGTGCGCGCGCTGTCGTGCGCGACCTCTACGCCCCGGTGGCTGCCGCGCGCGCCATGTCTCGAGGCCTGACCGGCCTGGGCGTGATCGCCTGCCTGAGCGCGCCGCTGGGCGGCCTGCTCTCTGACCTTTTCAACTGGCGCGCGGCACTGCTGGCGCTGGCAGTGTTCGGCGCGGTGGCGCTGGCCATGATTGCATTGCGCTTTGAAGAAACCCTGACGCTGAAAAACCCGCGCGCGCTGGAACCGCGTACCCTGGTGAGCACCTGGTGGACGATTGTGCGCAACCCGACCTTCGTCGCCTTCTCGGCGCTGTCCACCGCTTCCTATGGCGGGCTGTTCACCTTTCTGGCGTCCTCGTCCTTTGTTTTCATCAAGGTGCTGGGCCTGTCCAAGACCGAATACGGCCTGGTGATGTTTTCGATGTCTTTTGTCTATGTGCTGGGCACCTTCTGGTGCCGCCGCCTGCTGCCGCGCTTTGGCGTGCGCCGCTCGGTCGCGATGGCCGGCGTGCTCACGCTCAGCGGCGGCCTGCTGATCAGCACACTGGCCTGGGCCGGCATCCACAACGTCTGGGCCCTGCTGCTGCCCTATTACCTGTTTGTATTTGCGCATGGTGTGCATCAGCCTTGCAGCCAGAGCGGCGCCGTCAGCCCCTTCCCCGGCGCGGCGGGCGCGGCCTCGGCGCTCAACGGTTTCCTGATGATGATCGCCGCCTTTGCCATGGGCGGCTGGCTGGGCAGCCACATGGACGGCACGGTGTTTCCGCTGGCCTACGGCGTGCTGTTCTGGAGTGTCTGCATTTCCGCGATTGCCTGGACGCTGGTCCAGAAACATGGCGACCCGGCCGTGCTGGCCGCGCCCGTGCGCCCATGACAGCCCCGCGCTGGATCGGACTGGCCGGACCGACCGCATCGGGCAAAACCGCCGCGGCGTTCGCCATTGCCGGCCGCCATCCGGTGGAAATCATCAGCGTCGATTCCGCGCTGGTTTACCGCGGCATGGACATCGGCACGGCCAAACCCTCGCCCGCCGAGCTGGCCGCCGTGCCGCACCACCTGATCGACATCCGCGATCCGCTGCAGGCCTACAGCGCGGCGGAGTTTGCCGCCGATGCCACGAGCTTGATCGAAGAAATCAGCGCGCGCGGCAAGCTGCCGCTGCTGGTGGGCGGCACCATGCTGTATTTCAAAGCGTTGTTTGACGGCCTGGACGACATGCCCCCCGCAGATCCGGCCATTCGCGCAGCCCTGCTGGCCGAAGCCGGCGAAAAAGGCTGGCCGGCGTTACATGCCGAGCTGGCCACCGTGGATGCGATCACAGCAGCGAGACTGGCCCCGAACGACTCGCAGCGCATCTCCCGCGCACTGGAGGTGTTCCGGCTCACCGGCCGGCCGCTGTCCTTCTTCCACCAGAAAAACGCTATCGAAAAAGTAGCTGGTAGCGCCCGTCCCATAAGGGCTGGTGCCCTTATTTCCCTTGAACCGCAAGACCGTGCCTGGCTGCACGAACGCATCGCCCAACGCTTTGACGCCATGCTGGCCGCCGGTTTCCTGGACGAGGTGCGGGCTTTGCGCGCGCGCGGCGACCTGCATGCCGACCTGCCGTCCATGCGCTGCGTCGGCTACCGCCAGGCCTGGGAAGCACTGGAAGGCACCTCCCCCATGGCCGAACTGCGCGACAAGGGCATTTTTGCGACGCGTCAGCTGGCCAAGCGCCAGATCACCTGGCTGCGCTCCATGCCTGAGCGGCAAGTGGTCGCGTGCGACGACCCCGGGGCCGTGCAACAGGTGCTTGATCTGGTGAGTCAGGCGACATGAGCCTCAGCGTGCGCAAACTCGGCAAACACTACGGCGAGGTTGCCGTGTTCAGCAACGTTTCCCTGGACGTCGCCCCCGGCGAGTTTGTCGCCATCGTCGGCGAGTCGGGTGTCGGCAAGTCCACGCTGCTCAACTGCATGGCCGGGCTGGACAGCTGGAACACCGGCTCGGTCACGCTCGACGGCGTAGATCTGGGCGCGCTCGGGGATGACCAGCGCGCGCTGCTGCGCCGCAAAAAGGTCGGCTTCGTCTTCCAGGCCTTCCATGTGCTGCCGCATCTGGACGTGGCGCAGAACATTGCCTTGCCCCTGCTGCTGCTCGGCCTGCAGGACGACGCACGGGTGCAGGCCATGCTCGCCGCCGTCGGCCTGGAAGGCCTGGGCGAACGCCTGCCGCAGCAGCTCTCGGGCGGGCAGTTGCAGCGCGTGGCGATTGCGCGCGCCCTGATCCACCGGCCCAGCCTGCTGCTGGCCGACGAACCCACCGGCAACCTGGACCCGGGCACCGCGGCCAGGGTGATGGACGCGCTGGTGGCGCAAACGCGTGAGCACGGCGCCTCGCTGGTGCTGGTGACCCATTCGGAAACCGCCGCGGCACGTGCCGACCGCGTGCTGCACCTGAGCAGCGAAGGCATATCGGGCTGAAGCGGCACATCCCGCAGACAACAGCTTGTCAAACCCGCGACCGGACTCAACTGAACCCCGATGAACGCCCCGACCTTTGAAACCCTGGAACTGCTTCCCGCCACGGCACCGCGCCAGCTGTTCGTGCTGCTGCATGGCGCCGGTGGTTCGGCGGTGGACATGCTGGACCTCGCCCACCTGCTCGGGAACTCGTTTGCCGAAGCGGCCGTGGTGATGCCGGAAGGCATTGAATCCATCCACCTCGGCAAGACTGAGCGGCAGTGGTTCCCGACCTTCGAGCTGACCGACGCGAATCGTCCGGAGCGGGTCGCCAAAGCCGTGCCGCCACTGGCCGCCTTTATTCGCCAGCAGCAGGAGCGTTTCGGCATCCTGCAGTCCGACACCGCGCTGGCCGGTTTCTCGCAAGGCGCAACGCTGGCGCTCGCGCTCAGCGACCAGCACGACGGGCTGGTCGGCCGTGTGCTCGCTTTTTCGGGCTGTTACGCCGCCTGGCCCGACAAGGCGCCCGCGCTCACCACCATCCACCTGCTGCATGGCCAGCTCGACACCGTGGTGCCGACCCGGCTGGCCCAGCAGGCCTATGCCGAGCTGATGGCGCTGGGCGCCGACGCCACCTGCGATATCGCCTCCAGCATCGGCCACGAGCTGCACCCGGCACTGATGGAGCAGGCCGTGCACCGGCTGCTGACCTGCGTGCCGCTGCGCTTCTGGCGCTCGGCTTGACGCTGTCTAACGCCCGGTCAACAGCTCCGCGTACCGCGCCAAGTCCACATTGCCGCCGCTCACAATCACGCCGACCCGCGCGCCCTTGATCGCCTGCGCATCGGTGCAGGCGCCGGCAAAGGCCAGGCAGCCGGTAGGCTCCACCACCATCTTCATGCGCTCGGCAAAAAAGCGCATCGCCTCCACCAGCTGCGCGTCGCTCACGGTCAGGATGTCGTCCACATCATGGCGGATGATGCCGAAGGTGTAGTTGCCCAGGTGCTGGGTCTGCGCGCCGTCGGCAATGGTTTTGGGCACGGGAATATTCACGATGCGGCCGGTACGCAGCGACTGCTGGCCGTCATTGCCGGCTTCGGGCTCGACGCCGAACACCTTGCACGCGGGCGCCAGCGCGCGGGCGGCCAGTGCCGAACCGCTGGTCAGCCCGCCGCCGCCCAGGCAGACATACAGGCGGTCCAGTGGGCCGGTTTCCGCTATCAGTTCCTTCGCGGCCGTGCCTTGGCCGGCGATCACGTCCGGGTGGTCGTACGGCGGAATCAGGGTCATGCCGCGCTCGCCGGCCAGCCGCTGCGTCAAGGCCTCTCGGTCTTCGGTGAAGCGGTCGTACAGCACCACTTCGGCGCCGTAACCGCGCGTGGCCGCCAGCTTGGCGGCCGGGGCGTCCTGCGGCATCACGATCAGCGCCGGCATGTCCAGCAAGCGTGCTGAGAGCGCCACGGCCTGCGCGTGGTTGCCCGACGAGAAGGCAATGG
>CAZIYA010000063.1:0-13989 GCA_964543355.1 uncultured Polaromonas sp. | reverse complement strand
AACACCGCGCCGTTCATGGTCATGGACACCGACACCTTGTCCAGCGGGATCTGGTCGAACAGGATTTTCATGTCCTCGACGCTGTCGATCGCCACGCCGGCCTTGCCGACGTCACCGGTCACGCGGGGATGATCAGAGTCGTAACCGCGGTGGGTGGCCAGGTCGAACGCGACCGAGACGCCCTGCCCGCCGGCAGCCAGGGCCTTGCGGTAGAAAGCGTTGGATTCTTCAGCAGTGGAAAAACCCGCGTACTGCCGGATGGTCCATGGGCGCACGGCGTACATGGTGGCCTGGGGGCCGCGGATAAAGGGCTCGAAGCCAGGCAAGGTATTGGTATATGGCAGGTCCCTGACGTCTTCCGCCGTATACAGCGGCTTGACCGTGATGCCGTCGGGCGTCTGCCAGGCCAGCGCGTCCAGGTCGCCGCCGTGGGCGGACTTGGCGGCCGACTTGGCCCAGGCCTCCATGCTGGCGTGGGCAAATTCAGGGCTGGCAAGGGGTTTGGAGGTGCTCATGGCGTGTGCAATCGGTCTGTTGGGCGGCCCGTTCGGCGATGTGCCGAGTTTACATTATTTATAATTATTGATGCAAAATTTAGTTTCAGATAAGATCGCGCTGTCCAGCCCTCCGGCTTCCCATCGACAACACCCAAGACCATGGCCGCTGTTTCACTGACTCCCCGGGCCCTTTACGAAGAGGTTGCCGAACTCCTGCGCCAGCGCATTTTCAACCGCGAGCTGGCGCCCGGCAGCTGGATTGACGAGCTCAAGCTGGCCGAGGAATACGGTATCAGCCGCACACCGCTGCGCGAAGCCCTGAAGGTGCTGGCCACCGAAGGCCTGGTCACCATGAAGGTCAGGCGCGGTGCCTACGTCACCGAAGTTTCAGAGCGTGACCTGGCCGATGTTTACCATCTGCTGGCCCTGCTGGAAAGCGACGCCGCCGGCGTGGTGGCGGCACAGGCCACCGAAGAACAGCTTCGCGAGCTGCAGGCGCTGCATGCGCAGCTGGAAGCTGCAACCGGCGAGCGCGAACAGTTTTTCGCCATCAATGAACGCTTTCACATGCGCCTGCTGGAAATTGCCAACAACCGCTGGCGCGACCAGATGGTGGCCGACCTGCGCAAGGTAATGAAGCTCAACCGCCACAACTCGTTGCTCAAAAGCGGGCGCATCGGGGAATCGCTGGCCGAGCACCGCGCCATCATGGATGCGCTGGCCCGTCACGACTCGCCGGCCGCCATGCAGACCATGCAGGCCCATTTCAAAAGCGGGCTGGAAGCGGCGATTTAACCTCTCCCCCGCTGGGAGATTGATTGTGGGCACTCAGGCGTGCGGCTTCGCGTCCCAGCGCTGCAGCGCCTTGCCGTGTTTATCCACGCTCTCGAGCTGGACCCGGAACCCCCAGAGCCGCGCCACGTGTTTGATGACCTCCTGCACGTCTTCGGTGAGCGGCCTGTCGTCATGGCGGGAATGGCGCAGGGTCAGGGAACGGTCTCCCCGCACGTCCACATCCCAGACCTGGATGTTCGGTTCACGGTAGCTGATGTCGAACTGGCGTGACAGCGCCTCGCGCACATGCCGGTAGCCGGCTTCATCATGGATTGCGGCCACTTCAAGTTCGGTGTCCGCGGCATCGTCCAGCACCGAGAAAAGGCGGAACTCGCGCATCAGGTGCGGCGACAGGTATTGCCCGATGAAACTCTCGTCCCTGTAATGCCTCATGACGTAATCGAGCGTCTTGAGCCAGTCGGAGCCGGCGATGTCGGGAAACCACTGCCGGTCTTCTTCCGTGGGTGCCTGGCAAATACGCTTGATGTCACTGAACATGGCAAAGCCCAGCGCATAGGGATTGATGCCGCTGTAGCCCGGGTGCGTGACCGGCGGCTGGTAGATCACGTTGGTGTGGGAGCGCAGGCATTCGATCATGAACCCATCTGTCAGCAGACCTTCGTCGTACATGGTGTTGAGCAATGTGTAGTGCCAGAACGTGGCCCAGCCCTCATTCATGATCTGGGTCTGCCGCTGCGGATAAAAATACTGGGCGATCTTGCGCACGATACGGATCACCTCGCGCTGCCAGGGCTCGAGCAAGGGTGCGTTCTTCTCGATGAAGTAGAGGATGTTTTCCTCCGGCTCCGCCGGAAAGCGCCGGCTGGTCTTTTCACCGTCCGTCTGTTTTTCCGCCGACTTGGGCACGGTGCGCCACAAATCGTTGATCTGCTGCTGCAGGTAAGCCTCGCGGTCCTTGCGGCGCGCCTCCTCCTCGGCCAGGGACAGCTTCTGCGAACGCCGGTAGCGGTCCACCCCATGGCTCATCAGCGTGTGGCAGGAGTCCAGCAACTGCTCGACCGCATCCCAGCCGTGGTGCTCTTCGCAATCGGCAATGTAGGCCCGCGCATACACCAGGTAGTCGATGATGGAGCTGGCATCCGTCCACATCCGGAACAGGTAATTGCCCTTGAAGAAGGAGTTGTGTCCGTA
This sequence comes from uncultured Polaromonas sp., assembly GCA_964543355.1. Classification (GTDB taxonomy): domain Bacteria; phylum Pseudomonadota; class Gammaproteobacteria; order Burkholderiales; family Burkholderiaceae_C; genus Polaromonas. The sequence goes on along the minus strand of CAZIYA010000063.1, from coordinate 11,506 downwards.
ACAGGCATGCGCCATCACCAGTGCCTGCATCGGCATGGTATTTTCTTCCATCAGGTAGGCGATGCAGGGGTCGGAATTGATCACCACCTCATAGGCCAGCCCCATCTGGCCGCGGCGGTAGCTCTTTTCGGTCGCGATGAACTGCTTTCCGAAAGACCAGTGACGGTAGTTCACCGGCATGCCCACCGCCGCATAGGCATCGATCATCTGCTCGGCCGTGATGACCTCGAGCTGCACCGGGTAGGTGTCCAGGCCAAAAGAGTGGGCCGTTCGCGCGATTTCCCTGTGGTAAATCTCAATCAGTTCGAACGACCAGTCCGAGGGCGAAGGAAGCCGCTCGCGCCGGTCGGTGGCGCGCAGGTCGGACGCCGTCATCTGCGCGGACGAGGCGGATTCAGCTGCGCTCATACGCTGACGCCTTCCTTCTTGAACAGGTCCCTGAACACCGGGTAAATTTCCGTTGCCTCGCTGATCTTGCGCATGGCGAAGTTGGAATGGGTGCCGAGTATCTCGGAATACTCCTGCCACAGGTTCTGGTCTTCATCACCGACCTGTACATAGGCAAAATACCGCGAAGCGGGCAGCAGCTTGCCCACCAGGAGCTCGCGGCACTTGGACGAATCCTGATGCCAGTTGTCGCCGTCCGATGCCTGGGCGCCGTAGATGTTCCACTCACCGGGCGGATAACGCGCCTCGATGATCTGCTGCATCAATGTCAGGGCACTGGACACCACTGTTCCGCCGGTCTCGGCCGAGCGAAAAAACTCTTCTTCGGAAACTTCGGCGGCCTGGGTGTGGTGGCGGATGAAGATGACATCGGTCCGTTCGTAATGCCGCTGCAGGAACAGGTACAGCAGGATGAAAAAGCGTTTGGCAATATCCTTGCGCGCTTCGTCCATCGAACCCGAGACGTCCATCAGGCAGAACATCGCCGCCTTGGCGGTTGGCATCGGCACCCTGACGCGGTTGCGGTAGCGCAGGTCAAAGGGATCAAAAAACGGAACATGCCGGAGATGGCGCCGCAACGCTTCGATCTGCACTTTCAGCGCCGGTATTTCGTCGGGCACACCGGGGCCCTGGCGCAAGGCTTGCGCCAGTTGCGCCTCCAGCTCACGCAGTTTTCGCCGGGATTCGCCGCCCAGCGCAATACGCCGGCTCAGTGCCACCCGCATGGAACGCACCACATGCAGGTTGGTCGGTGTACCCTCCGAGACAAAACCGGCGCGCTGGGACTTCCACTCCGGCGCGTCCGGCAGAAGCTGGGTACGAATCAGGTGCGGTAGCGCCAGGTCGTCGAAGAAGTACTGCATGAACTCTTCGCGCGTGATGCGGAACACGAAGTCGTCCTCGCCGCTCCCGTCCTGACTGGCGCCCTGCCCCGCCCCGCCGGCACCCCCGCCGTCCGGACGCTCAATGCGATCACCGCGCACGTACTCGCGGTTGCCGGGGTGAACCATTTCACGGCTGCCACCGGCACCGTGGCCAAAAACAGGCTCGGACACGTCGCGCCGCGGCAGCGTGATGTCTTCGCCCTGCTCGATGTCATGGATGCTGCGGCCTGAAACTGCACGGCGAACAGCGTCGCGTATCTGCCCCCTGAACCGGCGCAGGAACCGTTCCCGGTTGCCGATGGATTTGTTCTTGCCCGACAGGCGCCTGTCAATGACTTGCTGGAGCATGGGGTTCCCTGGTCTGATGCAAAATCGCGCGCAACCTTCCCTTGGGTTCAGGAACTCTTGCGAACCCGCAGGTACCAGTCGCACAGCAACCGGACCTGGCGTGTGGTGTAGCCCTTGTCGACCATGCGATTAACAAAGTCTTCATGTTTTTGCTGTTCGTCCGCGCTGGCCTTGGCGTTGAATGAAATCACGGGCAGCAGGTCCTCGGTGTTCGAGAACATCTTTTTCTCGATCACGGTCCGCAATTTTTCGTAACTGGTCCATGTCGGGTTCTTGCCCGCGTTGTTGGCCCGCGCACGCAGCACGAAGTTGACGATTTCATTGCGGAAATCTTTCGGGTTGCTGATGCCGGCCGGTTTTTCAATTTTCTCCAGCTCGGCATTCAGGGAAGACCGGTCGAAAATTTCCCCGGTGTCCGTGTCACGGTATTCCTGGTCCTGGATCCAGAAATCGGCGTAGGTCACGTAGCGGTCGAAAATATTCTGGCCGTATTCCGAATAGGATTCCAGGTAGGCGGTCTGGATTTCCTTGCCGATGAACTCGGCATAACGCGCCGCCAGTGTTTCCTTGATGAAGGCCAGGTACTTCTGCTCGGTTTCGACCGGAAACTGCTCGCGCTCGATCTGTTTTTCCAGCACATACATCAGGTGCACCGGATTGGCGGCAATTTCCGTGGAGTCGAAATTGAAAACCTTGGAGAGGATCTTGAAAGCAAACCGTGTCGAGATGCCGTTCATGCCTTCGTCCACGCCGGCGTAGTCGCGGTACTCCTGGTAGCTCTTGGCTTTCGGGTCGGTGTCCTTGAGGTTCTCGCCGTCATACACCTGCAGCTTGCTGAACATGCTGGAGTTCTCCGGCTCCTTCAGGCGCGTCAGCACGGCGAATTGCGCCATCATCTTCAGCGTACCGGGCGCGCAAACCGCATTGTTCAGCGACGAATTGCGAATCAGCTTTTCGTAAATCTTGACCTCTTCCGTGACACGCAGGCAATAAGGCACCTTGACGATGTAGATGCGGTCCAGGAAAGCCTCGTTGTTCCTGTTGTTCTTGAAAGCCTTCCATTCGCTTTCGTTGGAGTGCGCCATCACGATGCCGTCGAAGGGAATGGCGCCAAACCCTTCGGTACCCTTGAAGTTGCCCTCCTGCGTGGCGGTGAGCAGGGGATGCAGCACCTTGATCGGCGCCTTGAACATCTCGACAAATTCGAGCAGGCCCTGGTTGGCCAGGCACAGGCCACCGGAATAACTGTAGGCGTCGGGGTCGTCCTGGGCATAGGTCTCGAGCTTGCGGATGTCGATCTTGCCGACCAGCGAAGAAATGTCCTGGTTGTTCTCGTCGCCGGGCTCGGTCTTGGCAATCCCGCATTGCTTAAGGATGGACGGGTAACGCTTGAGCACGCGGAACTGGCGCACATCACCGCCATATTCTTCAAGCCGCTTGACGGCCCAGGGCGACATCACGCGCTGCAGGTAACGCGGCGCAATGCCGTACTGGGTTTCGAGCACAGGTGTGTCTTCTGCATTGTTGAACAGCCCCAGTGGCGATTCATTGACGGGCGAACCCTTGAGCGCATAAAAGGGCACCTTTTCCATCAGTTGCTTGAGCCGCTCCGCGATGGAGGACTTGCCGCCGCCCACGGGGCCCAGCAGGTACAGGATTTGTTTTTTTTCTTCCAGCCCCTGCGCGGCATGGCGGAAGTAGGACACCACCTGCTCGATCGGATCTTCGAGTCCGTAGAAGTCACGAAAGGCCGGGTAAATCTTGATGACCTTGTTGCCGAACAGGCGGGACAGGCGCTGGTCGTGTCGGGTGTCGACCAGTTCAGGCTCACCCACGGCGGCGAGAATTCGCTCGGCCGCCGTTGCATAAACCAGGGGATCATTTTTGCAGGCATCGAGGTATTCCTCGATGGACAGTTCTTCTTCTCGCGTCTGTTCGTAACGCGTCAGAAAATTCCGGACAACATTCATAGGGCCTCCTATGCACGCTGCACCTGAAGGATCGCTGACCCCGTGGTACCAAATCGCTTCAGGTAACCGCGCTGTGACTCGACTGTTTACATCTCATGGTTGTACCGGACAAGTTGCAGGGTCAGTGAAAAAATTTCCGGTACCCAAGGCTACAGCGTACAACGTTATTGGACAAGCTGCAGACAGAACAACGGAGCATAGGGTTTTATGTTGTTTCAGGCGCGATAGGGTTTATCATTTCGCGGAGCATCTGGAAGCTGGGTGTCCAGCGATTCACGGTAACGCAAACATCCGCGGAGAAACTGCGGCCACTCGGGAACGACGGGAAGCGGGTCCGTTTTCTCCGGCAACAGCGACCACAAGGCCGGGTGATGCCAGCACAGCTCGTGGCCCGTGCTGTCGCGATGCACGCGAATGCCCCGCCTGAGCGTCCTGACTTCGGCTATGAGTTGTTCCCACGACATGCCATCAAGATCAGTGTCCATGGTGCCTCCGTTTGCAAGCTCAGACCAGTCCATGGTAGCAATCTCATCCTTGTGCGTGATCTGCTGCATGACATTTGGCCTGCGCTGATTGCAGGAAAGCAACGCCGCTGATACAGAGGCCATGCAACCGGCTCAAGATGGTGCATGCACTGCCAGCCTTCGCGCGAACCGGAGGCGGCGAACCTCACGCCATCAGGAAAGAACCGGGAGCGCCTGCTTTGCGGGACGCGTCACCAGAAACACGCCGGGCAGAATCAGCAGCGCACCGACGGCATGGTGCCAGCCCGGCGGCTCACCAAGCAGGCCCCAGGCCGCAACTGCCGCATACAGCGGGCCCAGATAAAGCGCCACCGCCACCCGGCTGGCACCCAGGATTTTTTGCGCCCATCCGTAAATCCAGTAGGCGCCCACGCCAGGAATCAGCGCAGCCACCACCACCAGCAACACGGCATAGGCGCTTAAAACATCCGCACCGGGCCGCGTGGCTTCCCAGAGCGCCGGAGGCAACAGGACCACGGTGCCGCCTATGCAGATAGCGGCCAGCCGCGCCGTGGCCCCCAGCGAACTGGGCCAGCGCTTCTGCAGCAGCGCATACCCCGCCCACGACACCATGGCGGCAAAAATCCACGCATCGCCCGGCACAAACTGCACGTCGGCCAGGGCTGTCCACTGCCCCTTGACGACCACATGGACAACGCCCCCCAGCGCCAGCAGCACGCCAGCCTTCTGGCGCGAGCCGAATCCCTCCCCGAGCCACCACATGGCGCCCAGGCTGATCAGCACCGGAGAAGCCGAATAGATCAGCGCAATATTCATGGCACCCGTGGAACGTGCGCCTTCATACACCCAGGCGCCGCAGATCAGCATGCCCAGGGTGCCAAGCACCAGGTACTGCCGCCAGGCACGGGCAATCGCGGCTCGCTGCTGCCACAATTCGCCCCGCGTGATCATCACAAGGATCAGCGCGGCCAGGCCCCAGCGGCCCAGGGCCAGCATGTAGGGGCCGATGACGCCGGGCGCCTTGCGCGCCACAATGTAGTTGACTGCCCACAGCGCGGGTACCAGCCACAGGAGCACCAGGGCCCGGCGCGTTTCGCGCTGCGCGGCGTCAGGCATGAGCCATCGCAGCCTGCAGCACCAATGCGTCACTTTCGCCCACGGGCGGCTGTGCGTGCGCCAGCGCCATCACATCGCGCGGATGCAAGCCTTTGAGCTTGTGGTCGCTCCAGACCTGGCGCCAGCGGCGGCTGCCGGCCAGCCCATGGCGCAGGCCCAGCATGTGGCGCGCAATGGTTGGCCAGGGTGTGCCATGCGCCTCGGCTTCGCGCGCCATGTAAGCCACCATCTGCTCCTCGACCGACTCGCGCGTGAGGTGCTGCGATTCATCCCCGAAGAAGTCCGCATCCCACGAGGCCAGCCACCAGGGGTTGTGGTAAGCCTCGCGGCCCACCATCACACCGTCAAGCTGCTCCAGCTGGCTGGCCACCTGCCCGCCGGTGGTGATGCCGCCATTGATGACGATGGTGAGTTGCGGAAACTCGCGCTTGAGCCGGTAGACCAGTTCGTAACGCAGCGGGGGAACTTCGCGATTTTCCTTTGGACTCAGGCCCTTGAGCCAGGCATTGCGGGCATGCACGATGAAGGTTGTGCAGCCGGCCTCGCTGACGCGGCCTACAAAATCGCGCACAAATTCATAACTCTCGGTTTTGTCGATGCCAATACGGTGCTTGACGGTCACCGGCACATCCACCACATCCACCATGGCCTTGACGCAGTCGGCCACGAGCTGCGGCTCGGCCATCAGGCAGGCACCGAAGGCGCCGCGCTGCACGCGCTCGCTGGGGCAGCCGCAGTTGATATTGATTTCGTCATACCCCCACTGCTCACCAAGCCGGGCGCAATGCGCCAGATCGGCCGGCTCGCTGCCGCCCAGCTGCAGTGCCACCGGATGTTCCTCCGCGTTGAAGCGCAGGTGCCGCGCAACGTCGCCATGGACCAGCGCGCCCGTTGTCACCATCTCGGTGTACAACAAGGCGTGGCGCGACAGCAGGCGGTGAAAGTAGCGGCAGTGCCGGTCCGTCCAGTCCATCATCGGGGCAACGCTGAGGCGGTGGGAGGGAAAAGTGCCGGGGGTCATCGGAAGCATCGGGAGAGCGGGTTCGGTCTGCATGAAAGCCATAGTTTCTCACGCAGGCCGGCAGGGCGCGCACGCGTGGCGAAATTGCCGCACAGAGGGTAGGCACCGACACCGGCCTGCGCGGCAAGCCGGATAATAAGCAGCCCGGGCCGCACCGGCGATTTCTTCTCTCAAAACCCAGCATGACCATGACAGACCTGCCATCACGGATGACCTCTTCCCCTCGCCCCCCGGAAGCGACCACCCCTTCCCCGGCCTGGCCGCTGCGGCACACCCTGGACAAAAGCCGAACAGGCCTGCTGCTGTCCCTGCTGCTTTCGCTGGCAGCCTGCTCTTCCGTGCCCCTGCCGCCCTGGCCGGCTCCGGGCGACACGCCCAAGGCCCCCCCAGTCGCGGCACCGGCCCCCAGTGCCCCACCGGCCGCCATCGCCCAGCCCGTGCCCGTCCGGCCGGGTATTGTCATCGCCCCGCCGGCCGCCGAAGCGCCCTACAGCGCCGCCGTGGCTGCCCGCTTTCCGGCGCCGTCCATCATTTACAACACACCCGGCCTGCAGGAAGGGCGCAGCAGTTTCACCTCGAACGCGGAAATCCAGACCTGGCTGCGCGACCTGACGGCCGAGGCTTCCCGCTCACCGGGCCTGAAAGCCGCGGTCCTGCCCATCGGCCAGTCGCAGCGCGGCGAGGCCCTGGAAGCCCTGGTGCTGACACGCGCCACCGGCGCGGACGCCGCCGCCCTCGCCGCGTCGGGCCGCCCCACGGTGCTGCTGGTCGGCCAGCAGCACGGTGACGAGCCGGCCGGCAGCGAAGCCCTGCTGGTGATTGCACGCGAACTCACACAAGGCCTGCTGCGGCCGGTGCTGGAACGTATCAACGTCATCATCGTGCCGCGCGCCAATCCGGACGGCGCGGCGGCCGGCCAGCGCGCAAGCGCCGGCGGCCTGGACATGAACCGCGACCACCTGCTGCTCAACACGCCGGAGGCCCAGGCCCTGGCGCGCCTGACACGCGACTACCGCCCGACCGTGGTGGTCGATGCCCACGAATACACCGTGGTGGGCCGTTTCCTGCAGAAGTTCGGCGCCATCCAGAAATACGATGCGCTGCTGCAGTACGCGACCACCGCCAACGTTCCGGAATTTGTGACCAAGGCCGCCGAAGAGTGGTTCCGCCGGCCGCTGCTGACGGCGCTGAGGGCACAGGGGCTGAGCGCCGAGTGGTACTACACCACCTCGACCGACCTGGCGGACAAGAAAATCTCCATGGGCGGCACCCAGCCCGACACCGGCCGCAACGTCAACGGCCTGAAAAACACCATCAGCCTGCTGGTTGAAACGCGCGGCGTGGGCATCGGCCGCCTGCACCTGCAGCGCCGCGTGCACACCCATGTCAGCGCCATCTCCAGCGTGCTGGCCAGCACGGCCCAGCGCGCCGGTGACCTGGGCCAGCTCAAGCCCTATGTGGAAAAGGAATTGAGCACCATGGCTTGCAAGGAAGAGGCCGTGATCGAGGCCGGCCCCACCCTGGGCCAGCAGGAACTCATCATGCTGGACCCCGTCACCGGCGTGGACAGGGCGATTCGCGTGGAATGGAACTCGGCGCTGACACTGCGCAAGATCAAGGCGCGCGTGCGCCCCTGCGGCTACTGGCTCTCGGCGGCGTCAAAAACGGCGGTGGAGCGGCTGCGCCTGCATGGCGTGCAGGTGTTGCGTGTGGCCGAACCCAGTTCCATGCTGGGCGACATCTACCGGGAGACCAGCCGGGCGGACGGCGTGCGCCAGGACGTGCGCGGCGCCATTGCCGACGCCGGACAAATCGTCAGGACCGACGTGGCCCTGGTGCGCGGCGTGGTTGATGCGCCCAGCGGCAGCTACTACGTGCCACTGAACCAGCCTCTGGCCAACCTGGTGATGGCTGCGCTCGAGCCCGACACACAAAGCAGCTATTTTGCGAACCGGCTGATCGAGAACCTGGCCAGCATCGCCCGTGTGATGTCGGAACCTGCGCTGCGGACCGAAGAGCTGCCCTGACGCGCCTTTGTTTTTCCATTTCTTTCCCCTGTTGACGGGGTAATCCGGGGCGCGTCCGGTTCACGCATTTTGTGCGAACCGGCCTACAGACAGCCCGGCGCTTCCGTGCATTAATGATGGGTACCCACTACAAGGATCCACCATGAAAGCGTTCGCACTTCACCCCAAAATGCTGACCCTGCAGGGCGTGTTCTACCCCAAGGGCTACGCCTTCATCATGTTCCCGGAGGCTGAACAGGCCGAGCAGGCTGCACGCGAGCTGGAAGACGGTGGTTTTCCAGGCGAGGCCATCACGCTGCTGGCACCAGAGGCCATCCTGCGCGAGATCGGCCAGGTGGACGGTGACTCGGATGTCATGCTTCCCTCTGTCGGCACCGAAGGCGCCACCGTCCACAAGTATGTCGACCTGGCGCGCAAAGGCCATCACGCCCTGATGGTGCATGCACCGTCTGAAAAAGACACCGAACGCGTGATGGCGGTGGTGCGAAAGCAACCTTTTTCCTACGGCCAGAAATACCACATGCTGGCCATGGAAGACCTGGAGTAGGCCGCCGGGCGCTCGGATGCTCCCAAATTCATAGCTGCCTACGCCCGCCGGCATTGGGCTAGAGGCAGAAATCGCTCTCAAAATCAGGTCAGCCCGGCCAGCTTGCGGCTTCACTTTCATGTCATTTTGGCCCGCAACCCTTTCCTCGCAAGCGCGAGCAGCTATTGATTCGATAGCAATTCAAACCTCCCGCTGACCTGCCCCCTTCCCTCCATCCGCAGGCCGGGCCCGGCTGATAATGGCCAGTCACAAGGATGCGCTGTGCTGAAAACGCTGGTACTGGGAGGGTATGGAAATTTCGGGGCAAGAATTTGCCGTGCCCTGGCCGATGAGCCCGGCCTACAGCTGCTGATTGGCGGGCGCGACCCGCAGCGCGCAGCAACGCTGGCCAGGGAAGTGGGCCATGGCGCCCTGGGCGTGTCCCTGGACCATAGCGCCGGGGGATTCGGCCAGACCCTGCGCCAGCTGGGCGTCGAACTGCTGATACACACCGCCGGCCCGTTCCAGCAGCAGGATTACGCCGTGGCCACGGCCGCTGCTGCGGCAGGGGCGCACTACATCGACCTGGCCGACGGCCGCCGCTTTGTTTGCGACTTCCCGGCGGCCATGAACGGCGTTTTCAGCGCGGCGGGACGCACAGCGGTTTGCGGTGCCAGCACCGTTCCGGCCCTGTCGTCCGCCGTCGTTGAGCATCTCTGCAGCGGATGGCAACGCGTGGACGCCATCGACACCTGCATTGCGCCCGCCCAGACAGCGCCGCGCGGGCTGGCCACGCTGGCCGGGGTGCTCAGCTACTGCGGCGAACCCTTGCAGGTTTGGGACGACGGACGCTGGCTGTCCCGGCTCGGTTGGGCCAGCCCGACCCCCGTTCAGTTTGCCCGGCTGCGCCCGCGCCTGGGAGCCCTGTGCGACATCCCTGACCTTGAGCTTTTCCCCGCCCATTACCGTGTCACCCGCCGCGTGATGTTTCGCGCCGCGCTCGAGCTCGGTGCCGCACAGCGCGCAATGGCCCTGCTGGCCAGGTTGCGCACGTGGAGCGTCATCCGGCAGCCGGCGCAACTGGCTGGTTTGTTGAACGGCAGTGCCCGCGCCCTGGATGTTTTGGGCTCGGCGCTGGGCGGCATGGTGGTCCGCGTAGAAGGCCTGGATGCCAACGGGCGCCCTGTTCAACGCGCATGGCATATCGCGGCAGACCATGACCACGGCCCGGAAATTCCCTGCATGGCCGCCATCCTGCTGGCCCGCAAGCTGGCGCGCGGGCAGGCCCTGCCCACGGGTGCGCTCGCATGTCTGGGCATGCTTAGGCTTGCGGAGTTCGAGCCCGAGTTTGCACGCTGGGGCATGATGACCGACATCGTGGAAGAGGACTCAACGCATGGCGCATAAGAAACTGGAGTTCCCCATGCCGGCCAGCGAAGCCGTGGTCTTCGACGCGTTTCACTACCACCTGTGGCGTGCGCGCTGGGACTCGCTGGTCAGCGCCACCCATGTGCTGGGCGGTGCGCCCTGCCCCTTCGTCGGCGTCGTGACAGAAAACACCGGCGCAGGCGCCCTGCGCGGCCTGTCCATGCGAACACAATTTGTCTCGTACGACCGGCCCCGCGTTGCAGCCGCATCCATGATTGGCCAGTCGTTTCCTTTCACCAAATGGGCCGCATCGATGCGGCACCGCGCCACCGGGCCGCAGCAGTCGGTGCTCATCTACACCTACAGCTTCGAAGCCGGGCCCGCATGGCTGCGCTGGTTATTGACGCCGGTTGTTGACGGAATATTCACCTGGCAGACCCGCCGGCGTTTTGCCAGGCTGCATAACTTTCTGGTGCAGCATGCCGCCGAGGTCGAGCGCTGGCAGCAAGCTGACACCAGCGCCGGCACATCTATGGAGCCTCGCCCATGACGCTGTCCGGCAAAGAGCAGCAACTGCTGCGCCTGAGCATCGTCGCGGTGTGGCTGGCCACGGCCATCGTCAGCGTGTGGGAACTGCAGGGCCAGAGCGCACAACTGCTGCTGGCCGCCGGTGTGCAGGACGCTTCCCTGGCGCGTTCGCTGATTCTAGCCGGCGCGGCTGTTGACGCCGCCCTCGGGCTGGCCATGCTGCTATGGCCCGCGCGCTGGAGCTACCTGGCGGCGCTGGCCGTCATGGCACTGATGACGCTGGCGGCGACGGTGCTTGATCCATCGTTGTGGCTTCACCCGCTGGGCCCTCTGACCAAGAACCTGCCCATCGCTGCCCTACTCTTCGTTCTGGCAAAGGCCAAGCCATGAATCTGTACCTGAGCTTGAAGTGGCTGCATATCCTGTCCAGCGTGGTGCTGGTGGGCACCGGCTTCGGCTCTGCGTATTACATGTTCTTTGCCAACCGGACGCGCAACGTCACCGTGCAGGCCGTCGTCTCCACCCTGGTGGTGCGCGCCGACTGGTGGTTCACCACACCCACCGTGATCATTCAACCCGTCACGGGTTTTGCGATGGCGTATCTGGCGGGCCTGCCGCTGGGCACGCCCTGGCTCGCGATCTCTATAGCCCTGTTTGTTTTCGCGGGCGCCTGCTGGCTGCCCGTGGTGTGGCTGCAGATCCGCATGGCAGCCATGGCGCAGGAAGCTGCGCGCCTGGGAACCCAACTGCCCGAGACCTACTGGCGTTATGCGCGCTGGTGGGAGT
>CAZIYA010000062.1:0-14016 GCA_964543355.1 uncultured Polaromonas sp. | reverse complement strand
TGTCACTTCAATCACAAACTCGCTGACCGCTTCGCCGGTACGCAAATCCCTGAGCTTGGCGGCCATGGCCGGGGCGGTCATGGCCGGCTGTTTGGTGGCCAGCGTGAAGTGCATCAGCTGGATCAGCACAAAACTCGCGGCATACACCACGCTGGCCAGAAAGCCGCTCCAGAAGGCCGACAGCGCCAACCCCACCACCATGAACTTGAGCAGCGTGGTGGCCGCGGTCAGGGCACCGCCCCCGGCTGCCTTGCCCAGCATGTTCACATAGGCGGCGCGGTCGCGCGTGATGTAGTGCTCGCCGGTTTCCGCGTCGCGTTCGGCCACCTTGGCTGCCAGCAGGCTGGAATTGCTGGCGATCAATGCACGTATGCTGCGCCGCTCCTGGGCCAGCAGCACCAGCCGGGCCAGCAATTGCATGGCGCTGCTGCCGGGCTTCTCCGTCAGCAGGCAGTCGAGCAGGTCGCGAATGCGCAGGATGCGTTCACGCAGCTGGCGCAGGCGAAACACCAGGCCGACCGAAATGCCATGTTCATCCAGGTGGGTGTACGCGGAAGATGCCGCACTGCGGCAGGCTTCCAGCCGGGCCTTGAACCGGTCCAGCGCCAGGTGCAGCGCGCCGCTGTCCGGCCCATGCGCCAGCATCGCGTCGCGTACCGCGTCGAGGTCCGATGCCAGGCCATGAAAGGGACGGGACTGCAGGGTCTGCGGGCTCATGCGCAGGCGCAGCTCGGGGGAGAACCCCGTGGCCCTGACCTGGCTGGTGCAATACGTCAGCGCCTCCAGCAGCACGGCCTGCCAGTCCTGCAGCATCGTGCTGCCCGGGTTGCGCGGCTCCATGTCTTCCGCTGCACGGAGAGGCGGTTCCGCGGGACTCAGCAAGGCACCCAGCCGCGCCAGCAGGGGTTCATCGAGCAGCTTGAGCCAGCGGGCGTCAAACGGCGTGGGAAACAGCAGCATGAACAATTCGGTGGCGTGGGTGGTTTCCGGTGTGCCCGGCAGCAGCTTGTAGCGCAGCCGCTCGCCAAATTCACTCAAAAAAGCCGCACGCGGCGCAAAACCAAAGTCGGCGAACAGCGGTGTGGCGTCCACCGTGTTCACCAATGTGGCCCACCAGCGTTGCAGCTTGTCCGCAAAGCCGGGCCGCGCGTGCGCTGCATCCAGAAACAGCTGCACGCGCGAGACGGCGGCCTGTGGATTGCCGGCATCGCCGCGTATCCAGTCGAGCAAGGCGATCAGCCAGAGGTGGCGGCGGGCAAGCTCGGCCTGGGGTTCCAGCTGGTCCAGCAGGTCGGTCAGTCTGTGCATGGCCTCACCAGCTCAATGCAGCACGCGGCCATCGCCGCTGCCGGGCGCGGCGGCATCCCCGGCGTCAAGGACAAACATCGGAATGGCGGCTTCGAAACGTTCACCGTCCTCGGCGACAAAAAAGTAGCTGCCATGCATGGTGCCGGTCGGGGTGCGCAGGCGCGAACCGCTGCTGTACTGGAAGGACTCCCCGGGCTTGAGCAGCGGCTGATGGCCGACCACGCCCAGGCCCTTGACTTCTTCGGTGTGCCCACGCGCGTCACTGATGATCCAGTGGCGCGAAATCAGCTGCGCCGCTACATCGCCGGTGTTGGTGATCGTGACGGTATAGGCAAAACCAAAGACCTCGTCTTCGGGCGAGGATTGTTCGGGCAGGTAATGCGGCAGGACTTCGCAGGAAAATTGGTATTTCGGCATGGCGTCAACAAGAGTGGCGATCATGTTAACCGCCTGCATAACTACACCCCCCTGAGCCGCCTTTGGCGTCTTCCCCTACAGGGGACGCCATCTGTGGCCCGGCAAAGCCGGTTCCACGCTGGCACTGGTTTGCGCATCATCTGTTGCGGGCTGGGTAGTTACCCGCACGGGGGACATGGGCAGGGCGCGCGCTTGCTGCGACAATCCCGGGATGAGCATAACCAAGCCACCGGTGTACCGGATTGCCCCCTCCCTTTTGTCGGCCGATTTCGCACGCCTGGGTGAAGAACTCCAGGCAGTGATTACGGCCGGCGCCGACTGGATCCACTTTGACGTGATGGACAACCATTACGTGCCCAACCTGACTTTCGGGCCCATGATCTGCAGCGCCTTGAAGCCGCATGCCAAAAAAGCAGACGGCACGGCGGTGCCGATTGACGTACACCTGATGGTGCAGCCGGTCGATGCGCTGGCCGCAGCTTTCGCCGATGCTGGCGCCGACCTGATCAGCTTCCACCCCGACGCCTCTACCCACGTGCACCGCAGTGTGCAGGCCATCAAGGCCAAGGGCTGCAAGGCCGGGCTGGTGTTCAATCCGGCGGCCCCGCTGGATGTGCTGGACTGGGTGATCGAGGACATCGACCTGATCCTGATCATGAGTGTCAACCCCGGCTTTGGCGGCCAGGGCTTCATCGATTCGGCGCTGCGCAAGATAGAGCAGGCGCGAAAGCGCATCGACGCGTCGGGCAGGGACATCCGTCTGGAAGTGGACGGCGGCATCAAGCTGGAGAACATTGCGCAGGTGGCTGCGGCCGGTGCCGACACCTTTGTGGCGGGCAGTGCAATTTTCGGCAAGCCGGACTACCGCTCGGTGATCGCCGGGATGCGGGCGGAACTGGCCCGTTGAGGTAGCGGACCAGGGGCCGGACCCCTGGGTTGAATGGAAGGGCCGGACCATGGATCAAGCAGGCAGACCAGAGGCAGACGCGCTGTTGCAGGCCAGCGGCGCGGATGCCCCGGGGCTGTCGCAGCGGCCGCGCATTCTGGTGGTTGAAGACACCGATGACATCCGCTACCTGCTGGTGGCCCTGCTGCAGGACAGCTACGAGGTGATGGCGGCGGCGGCGGGCAAAGCCGGCCTGCAGATGGCCAGGTCAGCAAAAAGGCCCGATCTCATCCTGCTCGATGTGATGATGCCGGACATGGACGGTTACGAGGTCCTGGCCGAGCTCGGGCGTGACCCGCGCACCGCCGATATTCCGGTGATTTTCCTGACGGCTCTGGGCAGCGTGGACGAAGAACGCCGGGGCCTGGACCTGGGCGCCACAGACTATGTGGCCAAGCCGATCAGCCCGCCCATCCTGCTGGCACGCCTGAAGCTTCACCTGGAGCGCAGTGCCAATGCCCGGCGGCTGAAAGACCTGTCCGAGCAGCTTTCGCGCTACCTGGCGCCGCAGGTCTATCAATCGCTGTTTGACGGCTCCCGGCAGGCTGAAATCCGGACCCAGCGCAAAAAGCTCACGGTGTTTTTTTCCGACATCAAGAATTTCACCGAATCGACCGCGCAATGGCAACCTGAAGAAGTGACGTTGCTGCTCAACAGCTATTTCGCGGAGATGTCGCAGATTGCCGCCGAATACGGCGCCACGCTGGACAAATTCATTGGCGATGCGATCGTGATTTTTTTCGGCGACCCGCATACGCTGGGTGTGCGCCAGGACGCGGTGCAATGTGTCAGCATGGCCATGGCGATGCAAAAGCGCATGGGAGAGCTGCAGGTGCGGTGGCGCGAGATGGGCATCAACAAGGCCTTCGAGATACGCATAGGCATCAATTCGGGGTTTTGCGATGTCGGCAATTTCGGCAGCAAACTCCGCATGGAGTACACCATCATCGGCCGCGAGGTCAATCTGGCTGCGCGGCTGGAACAGGCGGCG
Source organism: uncultured Polaromonas sp. (assembly GCA_964543355.1). Taxonomy (GTDB): domain Bacteria; phylum Pseudomonadota; class Gammaproteobacteria; order Burkholderiales; family Burkholderiaceae_C; genus Polaromonas. The sequence goes on along the minus strand of CAZIYA010000062.1, from coordinate 10,354 downwards.
GAGCCGGGCGAGATCCTGATTTCCAGTGAAACCTTCGCACTGGTGCAGGGTGAGATCCGGGCCGACGCGCGAGACCCGGTGCTGGCCAAGGGTTTTGCGCATCCGATTCCCGTGTATGTGGTGCACCCGGGCCATGCGGCTTCGGCTGGCGATCCGGAAGTCATTTTCTGTGACGCTCCGGGCCTGCATCTCGACATCAACCCGACCCGCCTGACGGTTGCCCAGAAGGTGCAGGTTGCAGCCGAACTGCGCAAGGCACTGACAAGGCTGGAGGCAGCGGGTGTTGCAGACCAGGCGACCGGTGGCAAGGATGCGGCGGAAGGGGCGTGGCCCGCTTCCATCACGGGGCTGGACCTGGCGCTCGGGCTGCACCGGGCGATGGGCATGAAGCCGCTGTACCTCTCCATGCTGGGCCGTTTTCTCGAGGGCCGCAGGGACACGCCGGAGCGGATTCGCGAGGCCCTGGATGCGGGCGACCTGAAGGCCGCGGAACTGCTGGTGCACTCCCTGCGCGGTGTGGCCGGGCAGATCGGTGCGACCCAGGTGCCCTACCATGCGCAGGCGCTTGAACAGGCGATTCATGCGGGGCAGCCGCGCGCGGTCCTTGATGGCTTGCTGGGTTCGCTGGAGATTTCCCTTGGCGAGCTGATTGCCGCGCTGGAGGCCGGGCTGCCGGGCGCCGCGGCATGACCGGAGCGCCCGATCCGGCCGGCGGGTGTATCGTCTGTACAGGCGCGTTGCGGGACATCCCGTAGGCGCCGCTTTCCGCATCACGCCCCGAGGATGAGCCTTCCGACATGAAGATGCCCTTTCGCGCCAACGTCACCATTGCCCTGGGCTTGGGCCTGCTCCTGATTGTCCTGTTGACAGCCGCGTCCTTCCTGGCTGTCGATGCGTTGCTGATCGACCGGCGCCTGGACCGTATGGAAACGACGGTGACATCGCGCCAGCCAGTGGCGCTGCTTGAAGTCCGGGCTGCACCGGCGGGCAGTGAGGCCATTTCCCCGTCCCAGGAAGAAATCGAAGCGCTGGCGGCGAAGCGTTCGGACCAGCAACAACGCCAGACCGCCCTGGCCATCCGGCTGATGATCCTGCTCAGCGGCTTGTTGTCGCTGGGCCTGCTGGGCTGGGCCATCTGGGCGGTAAGGCGGGCGCAGGCCAAGAACCGTCGCATTCAGGCAGAACTTGCCGACAGCGAAGCCATGAGCCGGGCCATCACCGAGGGCATGGCCGAGGGTGTGGTCACGGCCACCCAGGACGGCGTGATTGTGAGTGCCAACAGGGCCGCGAGGCACCTTTTCGGCTACAGGCTGAAGGACCTGCTGGGGCAGCCGGTCGCCATGCTGCTGCCGGCGCGCTACCAGATGGGGTTTTCCGCCTTTTTTGCCGCCTTGGGTGAGCGCCCGCCCGGCTTCCGGGAGGCCGGCACCCCGGTCCGCGGCCAGCGCCGTGATGGCACCGAGTTTCCGGTCATGGCGTCTTTCGGGGACGTCCAGGTCGGTGGCCGGCGGCTTTTCACCGCCATCATTCGCGATGTCACCGAAAGCAAACGGATTGCCGAAGCCCTGCGTGACAGCGAAGAGCAGTTGCGCCAGCTGACCGACAACGTGCCCGCCCTGATCGCCTATGTGGACAAGCAGCAGTGTTTCCAGTTTCACAACAAGGCCTATGAAGAGGCCTTTGGCCTGCCGCGGGAAAAAATCCACGGCAAGACCTTGCTGGAAGTCATGGGCCCGGCGTTTTATGCGCAGATGAGCAAACACGTGCAGGAAGCACTGGCCGGGTATGCAGTGCGTTATGAACGCGAGCAGGTCACGGCGAGCGGCGAGCGGCGCGAATATGTGATGAGCTACTTTCCGCGCTACGGCGAAGGCGACGACCAGGACAAGGTCATCGGGTTTTTCTCGCTCGGCACCGATGTCACCGAACTCAAGCGCATCGACCGCATGAAGAGTGAATTTGTATCGACCGTCAGCCACGAACTGCGTACACCCCTGACGTCCATCCGCGGCTCCTTGGGGCTGGTGTCGGGTGGTGTTGCCGGCGCGCTGCCGGACAGGGCCAGGGCCCTGGTGGAGATCGCCAAAAACAACTGTGAACGGCTGATCCGCCTGATCAACGATATTCTTGACAGTGAAAAAATCGAGTCCGGCAAGATGCCTTTCGATCTGCAGCCGCATGAAATGCGGCCCCTGCTGGAACGGGCATTGGCTGACAACGAGGGCTTGGCCGCGCAGCGCAAGGTCAAGCTGGTCCTGCATGCACCCAAGCAGCCCCTGCGGGCCCAGGTGGACAGCGACCGCCTGCTCCAGGTGATGGCCAACCTGCTTTCCAATGCCATCAAGTATTCCCCGGCTGAAGGCAAGGTGCTGGTTTTGCTGGGACGGCATGCGGGCCGTGTGCGTGTTGAGGTCAGCGACAGCGGGCCGGGTATTCCTGAAGAATTTCGCCAGCGTATTTTCCAGAAGTTCTCGCAGGCGGACTCGTCCGACACGCGCCAGAAAGGCGGAACGGGACTGGGCCTGAATATTGCCAAGGCCATGCTCGAACGCATGGACGGAAACATGGGTTTCACATCCACGGTCGATGCCGGAACCACTTTCTTTTTCGAACTGCCGGAATGGCTGGAGGCGCCCCCGGTGACGGCGCCCATGAGTCTTTATGGCTATGACCGGCCGCGCATTCTGGTTTGTGAAGACGACCCCGATGTGGCTCAGCTGATAGGCATGATGCTGGACAAGGCAGGCTTTGATGCGGACATGGCCCACACCGCGGCGCAAGCCCGCGATTACCTCAAGATGGAAACCTATGTAGCGATGACCGTCGACCTCAAGCTGCCCTTCGAAAACGGCCTGGCGCTGATACAGGAGCTGCGCGAGGACCCGCGCACCGCGGACCTTCCCGTGGTGGTCCTGTCAGTGACCGCCGCGGAGGCCAGGCTGCATGCCGGCCCCTCGCTCGACGTTTCGGACTGGCTTGAAAAGCCGATTGATGAGCAACGCCTTCTCAACAGCGTGCAGCTGGCCATCCACAGAAGACGCGTCGGCAGGAAGGAGTGAGCAGCTTGACGATGGACAAGGGTTCCCGGCCGGAGGGCCGCTTCGACGCTGCGATCATTGACCTGGATGGCACCCTCGTGGACACATTGGGGGATTTTGTCGTGGCGCTGAACCTGATGCTGGCCGATTTATCTTTGCCTCGGGTCGAGAAGGCCGTGGTCGAGCGGCTCGTGGGCAAAGGCTCTGAACACCTGATCCGGTCTGTTCTGGCTCATGTATTGAAAATGCCTCAAGCCCTTATGGGGAAAGCGTCAATAGCTATCAATCTGGAAGCAGATGTGGCGCGGCTTTTCCCCGAGGGCTGGGCCAGCTACCAGCGTCATTACCTCGCGATCAACGGCCTGCATGCCTCTGTCTACCCGGGAGCGCTGCAGGGCCTGCAACTGCTGCAGGACCGGGGGCTGAAGCTGGCCTGCCTGACGAACAAGCCGACGGCGTTTGCCGTGCCCCTGCTCCGGGCCAAGGGGCTGGACGTTTTTTTCACCCAGGTGTTCGGAGGTGACGCGTTCGAGCGGAAAAAGCCCGACCCCCTGCCGTTGCTCAAGACCTGCGAGGCACTGGGAAGCCGGCCGGACCGGACCCTGATGGTCGGCGACTCCAGCAACGACGCCCGGGCTGCGCGGGCCGCGGGTTGCCCAGTGCTGCTGGTGACTTACGGCTACAACCACGGCGAGCCTGTCCATGGCGTGGATGCGGACGGCTTTGTCGATACCCTGGCGGCTGTTGACCTGGATAGTCTGAAAACAAAAACGGGGCTTGCGCCCCGTTGAAGATCATGGCCGGCCCTGGGCTCAGGCAGGTTTCCCCAGCAGGGCGTCTTTGAGTTTCCAGTCGGCGGGGACGGGGCCGAGCCAGATGCGCATGAGCGCGTTGAAAAATTCCGGCTCCTTGAAGGGTTCGCCTTGCGGCACGCCCTTGACGGTGATCACGGTGCCCGTGCCGGGGATCCAGTCGATCATGAAGATGTCGCCGGCGACCAGTTTTTTCTGGTCCGAGAAAATCTGTCCCATCTTGATCAGGCCGGGGATCAGCTTGGACATCTCGGTTTTGGGCGCATTGTCCTGCACCCCGCGTGTGAACAGTTTTCCGAGTTCGTTGGAATCGATCTCGCGCAGCATGGTGATCTGCATGCGCTTGGGCCCCGTGACGGCCAGCACTTCCTCGGGCGTGCCGGCTTTTTTACCGAGGTAAAGGCCGGCGGTGTAGACCTTGAACACCGCCTTGTAACGTACGCCGGCCCCGTTGAGCACCAGCTTGCTGCCACGCAGGTCGATCTGGTCTTCCATCTTGACGCCCGCCATCTCGACAGTCGCTGCTGCGGCGCCAAAAGCCAGCAAAAGCGCCATCGTGCCTGCCAGGCATTGCTTTACCAAAGTCATTAGAGCTCCCCTAAAAAAGAACGGTCGTTCGCTAAGTATTTTCGTATCCGGCCAAGTCTCTGGCAACAGGGTTTCCGAGATGAGTGTTACTACTAGTTACATTGTCTGGCGGCTGTGATGCGCCTGCTTTTTTTGTCAGCGCAGGTGAATGTCCTGTCTGTGATCTTTGCGGGCAGATTTGGTTCGAGCTGCTTTTTCGCTTTGCATTTTTTAGGATGAATGGCTTTGCTACACTCGGGCTTCCATGTTCATTCATCGCATCATTCAGACGGGTAGCAGCTACCGGGGAGCCTGGCCCTGGCGGGCCTGACAGCTCTCGCGTGCTGAGGCCTCGGCCTCGTCGCCATGCAAGCCTGTTTTGATGCGCTCTTGCCTCTGTGCAACGAGCATTCCGGCCCCGGCTTTCGGGGCGTACTGAATGATGGTGGCCACACCGGCGCGTGTGAGCCTACCGGTGAAGGAACCTGCCGTGATCTCTGAACTTGAATTCAAAAGCCTTGCACAGCAAGGCTACAACCGCATTCCGCTGATGGCGGAGGCGTTTGCCGACCTCGAAACCCCGCTTTCCCTCTACCTCAAACTGGCGCACTCCAGGGATGGGGGCAAATTCAGCTTCCTGCTGGAATCAGTCGTTGGTGGTGAGCGCTTTGGCCGCTACAGCTTCATCGGCCTGCCGGCCCGTACGCTGGTTCGCGCGAGTGGTTTTGGCGCCGAAGCCCTCACCGAGGTGGTCCGGGACGGCCAGGTCGTCGAGACCTCGAAAGCCAACCCGCTCGACTTCATCAGCGACTACCAGAAGCGCTTCAAGGTGGCCCTGCGGCCCGGCCTGCCGCGCTTTTGCGGCGGCCTGGCCGGTTATTTCGGCTACGACACGGTGCGCTACATCGAGAAAAAACTCGAAGCCTCCTGTCCGCCCGACGCACTCGGTTGCCCGGACATCCTGCTGCTGCAATGCGAGGAACTGGCCGTCATCGACAATCTCTCGGGCAAGCTTTACCTGATTGTGTATGCCGACCCGGCCCAGCCCGAGGCCTTCGCCAATGCCAAGAAGCGCCTGCGCGAACTGAAAGAGCAGCTCAAGTACTCGGTTAGCGCCCCGGTGGTCAAGCCGACCCAGGCTTACCCGGCCGAGCGTGACTTTGCGAAAGCCGACTACCTGGCCGCCGTCGAGCGCGCCAAGCGGCTGATCGAGGCGGGTGATTTCATGCAGGTGCAGGTGGGCCAGCGCATCAGGAAGCGCTATACCGAGTCGCCCTTGTCGCTGTACCGTGCGCTGCGCTCACTCAACCCCAGCCCCTACATGTATTACTACCACTTCGGCGATTTCCACGTGGTGGGCGCATCACCGGAGATTCTGGTGCGGCAGGAGAAGACGGACGAAGGGCAAAAAATCACGATACGCCCGCTGGCCGGCACGCGTCCGCGCGCTTCGTCGCCAGAGGCCGACAAGGCGGTTGAGCAGGAACTGATCAACGACCCGAAAGAACGTGCCGAACACGTGATGCTGATCGACCTGGCGCGCAACGACATCGGCCGCATCGCCAAAACCGGCACGGTCAAGGTGACCGAGGCGTTTTCGGTGGAGCGTTACAGCCATGTCATGCACATCGTCAGCAATGTCGAGGGGGTGTTGCTCGACGGCATGACCAGCATGGATGTGCTCAAGGCCACTTTCCCGGCCGGCACATTGACGGGTGCGCCCAAGGTGCATGCGATGGAGCTGATTGACCAGCTTGAGCCGACCAAACGCGGCCGGTACGGCGGCGCCTGCGGCTACCTGAGTTATGCCGGCGACATGGACGTGGCGATTGCCATCCGCACCGGTGTGATCAAGGACCAGATGCTTTATGTGCAGGCAGCCGCCGGTGTGGTGGCCGATTCGGTGGCCGAGCTGGAGTGGAAAGAGACCGAAGCCAAGGCGCGTGCCTTGCTGCGGGCTTCAGAACTCGTTGAGGAGGGCCTGGAATGAACACGCCCACCATCCAGCCCTGTGAAACCATGGCCGACGTGCGCCGGCATATCGATGCACTGGACGACCGCATTGTGGCCCTGCTGGCCGAGCGCGGTGGCTATGTGGCCCAGGCCGCGCGCATCAAGCAGCGCGCCGACCAGATTCTGGATACGGCGCGTATTGAATTCATCATTGATCGCGTGCGGGCCCAGGCGCGTCAGGCGAGGGCTTCGGAAGCCGTGATGGAGGCCACCTACCGCGCGATGATCGACGCGTTCATCGAGTTTGAGCGTGGCGAATTCAAGCGCCTGAAAGAGGAGGCCTGAGCCATGAAGCTTCTGATGATCGACAACTACGACTCTTTCACCTACAACATCGTCCAGTACTTTGGCGAGCTGGGCGCGCAGGTCGAGGTGTTTCGCAATGACGAAATCACCGTGGAAGGCATTGCCGAACGTGCGCCGGACCTGCTGGTGGTTTCGCCTGGGCCCTGTTCGCCGGCGGAAGCCGGCATCTCGGTGGCGGCCATCAAACATTTCGCCGGCAAGCTGCCCATCCTGGGCGTGTGCCTGGGCCACCAGGCGGTGGGCGCGGCCTTCGGCGGAAAAATCATCCGTGCGCAGCAGCTGATGCACGGCAAAACCAGCGTGATCAGCACCACGCAGGAAGGTGTGTTTGCAGGCCTGCCGAAGCAGTTCACCGTCAACCGCTACCACTCGCTGGCCATCGAGCGCGCCTCCTGCCCCGAGGTGCTGGCGGTGACCGCCTGGACCGATGACGGCGAAATCATGGGAGTGCGCCACAAGGAGCTGCCGATCCAGGGCGTGCAGTTCCATCCCGAATCCATCCTCACCGAGCATGGCCATGCGATGCTGAGGAACTTCATGGAGCAGAGGGCATGACATTTGCTATTATTTTCATAGCTGTTTGCGCCCATGTCCATTGGGCTGGAGGTCAAAATGACTGTTGACCTGCGTAGTGACACTGTCACACGGCCCACGGCCGCCATGCGCGCGGCCATGCAGGCGGCGCCCCTGGGCGACGACGTTTTTGCCGACGACCCCAGCGTCAATGCGCTGCAGGAAAAAATCGCCGGCCTGCTGGGTTTTGAAGCCGCCCTGTTTGTGCCCACCGGTACCCAAAGCAACCTGTGCGCGATTCTCAGCCACTGCCAGCGCGGCGATGAATACATCGTGGGGCAGATGGCGCACTGCTACCGCTGGGAAGGCGGCGGCGCGGCGGTGTTCGGCAGCGTGCAGCCGCAACCCCTGAACCACCAGCCCGACGGAACCCTGGCCCTGGCCGACATCGAGGCGGCGATCAAACCCGATGACGCGCATTTCGCACGCACCCGGCTGCTGGCGCTGGAGAACACGCTGGGCGGCAAGCTCCTGCCTTTTGATTACGTGCAACAGGCCACCGCGCTCGCGAAGAGCCGGGGCCTGAATCGTCATCTTGACGGTGCGCGCCTTTTCAATGCGGCTGTTGCACAGGCCGCGCAAACCGGCAGCAACCCGCTGGCTGAAGCGCGGCGTATTGCGCAATGTTTTGACAGCGTTTCGGTATGTTTCAGCAAAGGCCTGGGCGCCCCGGTCGGTTCCGCCCTGTGCGGTTCGCGCGAACTCATCGCCCGCGCGCACCGCATCCGCAAGATGGCCGGCGGCGGCATGCGGCAAGCCGGCATGCTGGCGGCCGCGGCGTCGCATGCGCTGGACCATCATGTGGGGCGGCTGGCCCAGGACCATGCGCTGGCCCAGCACCTCGCCGATGGGCTGGCCGGCATTGAAGGCCTGCAGGTGGAGCCGCCGCAGACCAACATCGTGTTTGTGGATTTGACGGGCGCGGCCAGGGAACAGTCCGCCGCACTGCTCAAGCACTTGGCGGGGCAGGGCATTCAGGCCACCGGTCTTTATCGCCTGCGTTTTGTCACCCACCTGGACGTGGACACCGCGGGTGTGGATCAGGCCGTGGCGGCCATTCGCCAATTTTTCAACGCAAGGAAGTGAGCCATGCCTGACTTTCAGCACCTGTTGCTTTTCATCGCGGCCGGCTGGCTGCTCAACCTGACGCCGGGCCCTGATGTGCTGTACATCGTGACCCACTCCCTGCGCTCGGGCGCGCGTGCCGGGATTGTTGCCGGGCTGGGGATCACGGCCGGTTGTTTCGTTCACATCTTCGCGGCCGCGGTCGGCGTCAGCGCACTGCTGGCCGCCTCGGCCACGGCCTTCACGGTACTCAAATGGATGGGCGCGGCCTACCTGCTTTGGATAGGCATCAAGATCCTGTTTTCCAGGCGCCCGCAGGCGACCACCGACCTGAGGGCTGCGGCCGCCAGCGAACCGCAGCGGCCGCTGAAGGCGATCTTTATCGGTGGTTTCTGGACCAACGTGCTCAATCCGAAGGTGGCGATCTTCTTTTTGGCGTTTGTGCCTCAGTTCATCGCGCCTGACGCCGCCAGCCCGGCGCTGGCCTTTGCGATGCTGGGCGTGCTGTTCAATCTCAACGCCATCCCTGTCAATGTGGGCTGGGCGCTGGTTGCCGCGTGGATGGCCAGGCGCGATGCAGTGCAGCGCGGCATGCACTGGCTGGACCGTGCTGCAGGAGTGATGTTCGTCGGGTTTGGCATCAAGCTGGCCCTTGCCGATAATCCGCCGAACTGACAGAGACCTTTTTTCAGTTCAAGAACACAGAAACGAGACAAGTCATGCCCCACACCCACAAAATCACTCCGCAGGAAGCCCTGCAGCGCACCATCGAACACCGCGAAATTTTCCATGACGAGATGCTGCACGTCATGCGAATGATCATGAGCGGGGAGATGTCCCCGGTCATGATGGCCGCGCTGATCACCGGCCTGCGTGTCAAGAAGGAAACCATCGGCGAGATCACCGCGGCTGCCCAGGTGATGCGCGAGTTTTCGACCAAGGTCCATGTGGCCGACAAGACCCACCTGGTCGATATCGTCGGCACCGGCGGCGACGGCTCGCACACCTTCAACATCTCGACCTGCTCGATGTTTGTTGCTGCTGCGGCCGGCGCCAAGGTCAGCAAACACGGCGGACGCAGCGTCAGCAGCAAGTCCGGCAGTGCCGACGTGCTAGAAGCCCTGGGCATCAACATCAACCTGCAGCCCGATGCCATCGCCAAATGCATCGAGGAGGTCGGTGTCGGCTTCATGTTTGCACCCAATCACCACCCCGCCATGAAAAACGTGGCGCCGGTGCGCAGGGAGCTGGGCGTGCGCACCATCTTCAACATCCTGGGTCCGCTCACGAACCCGGCCAGTGCGCCCAACATCCTGATGGGTGTGTTTCACCCCGATCTGGTCGGTATCCAGGTGCGTGCGCTGCAGCGCCTGGGCGCCGAACATGCGCTGGTGGTCTACGGCAAGGACGGCATGGACGAGGTCAGCCTCGGCGCTGCCACGGTGATAGGCGAACTCAAGAACGGCGAGATCACGGAATACGAAATCCACCCCGAGGATTTCAGCATGGCCATGGCCAGCAATCGGGCGCTGCGCGTGGAGACGCCCGAGCAGTCCATGAAGATGCTCAGGGGCGTTCTCGACAAGGAGCCGGGCGCGGCGCGCGATATCGTCGTCCTGAATGCCGGCGCCGCGCTGTATGCGGCGAATGTGGCTGAATCCATGAAGGCCGGCATCGAGCTGGCCCGCGAAGCCATTGACTCAGGCGCCGCCAAAGGCAAGCTCGAGCAGCTTGTTTCCACCACAAAACGACTTGGAGGTACAGCATGAACGCCGCCGCGCCGGGCCGCCCCAAGCGAGGCAGGGCCCCCTCGGGGGGCAGCGCAGTACATGAAATGACAAGTGTGGGGGCCCTATGTCCGACATCCTGAACAAGATCGTGGCCGTCAAGCGGCAGGAAGTTGCCGCGGCCATCAAGCGCAAACCCCTTGAAGCGGTGCGTTTTGACGCCGAGTCGCGCGTGCTGACGCGTGATTTTGTC
>CAZIYA010000061.1:0-14035 GCA_964543355.1 uncultured Polaromonas sp. | reverse complement strand
GCGTTACCTGCTCGACGAAGCCAAGCGCCAGCGCGAAGAAGCCAAAAAGTCCGGCAGCGGTGCCGCTGCGGTGCCTGCCGCAGTTGCTACCAAATCAGTAGCTGCCAGCGCACAGCCGGCAGGGGCTTCAACCACTTCTGATGCAAAGAAACCGGCCAGCAAAAAAGAAGATGCCCAGCGCCGCCAGCAACAGTCCGACAGCACCAAACCGCTGCGCAAGGAGCTGGAAAAAATCGACCAGCAGATGCAGGCGCTGAACACCGAGCGCGACACGCTACAGGCCAAGCTGGCCGGCACCACCGCGCCCGCGGAGATGGCGCAGACAGGCAAGCGCCTCAAAGCCATCGAAAGCGAGATCGGCGCGCTGGAAGAACGCTGGCTGGAACTCACCGAGCAGATCGAAACCTCCCTGGCTTAAGGGTAAGGGCCTGGGGTTGCGGCTCTAACCCTGCCCGGCATTTGGCGCTAAAGTGCCTTCATGCCCACCGCCCTTCAAATGGCTTCCGACGACGCAGCCCTCCAGGCTGCCGTCATGCGTGGCCGCAAGCTGTTGAACAAACGCGCCATGGTCGCTGCCGCGGCCAGCGCCGTTCCGGTGCCCGGCCTGGACTGGGCCGTCGATGCCGCCATGCTGTCCAAACTGATCCCCGAAATCAACAAGGAGTTCGGCCTCACGCCGCAGCAGCTCGACCAGCTGGACCCGACAAAGCGCGAGCAGGTCCAGAAAGCCGTCGCCCTGGTCGGCTCCGTGCTGATCGGAAAACTCATCAGCCGCGAACTGGTGCTCAAGGCAGCCACCAGGATCGGCATGCGCCTGACGACGAAACAGCTCGCCAAGTACGTGCCTTTCGCGGGCCAGATCGTTGCTGCCACCGTTGGTTATGCGGCAATCCGTTACCTCGGCGAAGAACACATGAAGGATTGCATTCGCGTGGCGAAGCAGGCGCAGCTTGACGTGCCGCTGCTGGGATATTCGCCGGCAGGTTGAGGCCCGACGGGTTGAGGCATTCCCTGCAAAGCTCAGACCGCCCCGGTTCGAAAACACCCTCAAGCGGTCCTGCAGGGGGCAGCCATCCTGCATCGCCAATAAAAAAGCGCCTGACTGAAAATCAGGCGCTTCAAGCTTGGTGGGTTCTGCGAGATTCGAACTCGCGACCTACGGATTAAGAGTCCGCTGCTCTACCAGCTGAGCTAAGAACCCAAATAAAAAGCACCTGGCTGTTTCAAGCCAGGTGCTCCAATTTGGTGGGGCCTGCGGGGGTCGAACCCACGACAAACGGATTAAAAGTCCGCTGCTCTACCAACTGAGCTAAGGCCCCAAGGCAGTATCTTTCGATACCTCCCGGGCTTTGCTGCATCGTATGCAGCAAAGCCTTGAATTATAGCGTCATTTTTTTGCGCTCCGCAAATTCACGCAGCAATTTTGCCGAGCAGCCACCCCGCTGCACACAGCCCGAAGGTGGAGGTCACGCTGACGACCGATCCGTAGCCATGGCAGTTGAGGCTGCCATCGCTTTGTGCATCATCTGGAACCTCGCATGCTTCGAGCACAGTGCCTTGCGCCGAAGTGTCCGGGGCCAGCGCGGCTGGCTGCAGCACCGCCTCGCGACTGAACACACAAGCCACACCCATCTTTCCCTTGCGTGCCGCGCCATGCTCCTTGCGCAGGCGGTAACGCAGTTGCGCGAGCAAGGGATCGTGCGTGACCAGGGACAGGTCTTCAATGTCAACCTTGTGCGCATGACGCTTGCCGCCGGCCGCGCCGACGCTGATGAAGTTGACCTTGTGTCGCACGGCCCATGCGGCCATGGCAGTTTTGGCCCTGACCTGATCGCACGCGTCAATCACCGATACCGCACCATCGCTCATTGCATCAAACCCGGCAATCGCGGGCCAGTTGGCTGCATCAACAAACTCTTCCACACAGCGCACATCACAGCCGGGGTGGATCTGGACGATGCGTTCACGCATGGCCTGGACCTTGGCCTGGCCCAGCGTGCTGCTGAGGGCATGGACCTGGCGGTTGATGTTGGACTCGGCGATGTGGTCCAGGTCAACCAGGGTCAGCCGGGCCACTCCGCTACGCGCCAGCGCTTCGGCAGCCCACGAACCGACACCCCCCAGGCCAACAACGACAACATGGGCGGCGCGGATTTTTCCGGCGCCTGCCGCGCCATACAGACGCGCCAAGCCACCGAAGCGCCGCTCCAGGTCAGCAACAGGCTCGGGGATTCCTTCCCGGTCAGCAGGGGCCGCGGAACCGGCTTCGCCGGGCCGCAGGCGCAGCGCCCCCTCGGGGGGCAGCGAAGTACGCGAAGCGACAAGCGTGGGGGCCATCACCTCTCCAGCCGCCAGACCTGGTAGCGAACGCCAGCCACGCAACCGGCCAGGATGGCCGCGACAGCGACGATGCTGGTGGCACTCAAGGTCGAGATGCCCGACAGCCCCTGGCCTATCGTGCAGCCCATGGCGGTTACACCACCTACCCCCATCAACACGGCGCCTACCAGGTGGTTGCCGGTGTCTTCGGCGTCGCGAAAACCCTCCCAGCGAAAGCTGCGCGACAGCAGCGAATACGCCGCCGAACCGGCGACCACACCGAACACCGACACGATGCCTATCGTCAGCAGCTTGGTCTTGTCGCTGAAAAACATGAACCAGTCGACCGTGTAGGCCACCGGAGAAACAAAGCTCAGCGCCTCCATGCGGCCGGAATTGGTTGCCAGAAAGGTTTCCTCCAGCGTTTCCGGGTGTTCCGCGACGTAAGCGAGATGACCGCTGACCCACCACATGCCGACAATCACCGCGCCAATGCCAAAGCCGGCCAGCAGGTTGTCGAAGCGGCGGAATCCGGAGCCGGCCAGGGCCCAGACAATCAAACCGCCCCCCAGCACGAGCGCGAGCACCAGCCCGGCCTGGGCTGGCGTCACACCGGTGATGCCGGCAGCCCAGTTGGACAGGGCCGCATTGCCGGAAAAATCGATGGCCACACGGTCTACAGTGGCAACGCGCACCACGGCCGTGATGCCCTTGAGCGTGGCAAATGCGGCCACGGCCATGACCACAAACACCACCAGCGATTTGAGATTGCCACCGCCTATACGCACCAGCGTCTTGCTGCCGCAGCCCGATGCCAGCACCATGCCGAAGCCGAACATCAGCCCACCGACCAGCGCCGACAACCAGATAAAGCGGTTCGATGCGTACAGTGTTTTGGACGGGTCAATCAGCCCGGCAGCAGCCATGCCATAAAACCCGATCATGGCCACACCGATGGCCAGGCCCCACATGCGCATGCGCGTCCAGTCACCCATGTTGACAATGTCGCTGACCGCGCCCATGGTGCAAAAGTGCGTGCGCTGGGCAATGGCGCCGAACAGGGCAGCCAGAACGAAAGCCGCCCAGAGAACCTGGGCGGTGAGTGTGTTGAGTTGGGAGATATCCATCCCCCGATTTTAGGGGCTGGCTGTGAAATGCAAGCGCGGCCCCTCGGCCCTACCTGAGTTTGGCCACACGTTCCTTGGCGACCGAAGCGGCCTCCGACTGCGGATAGGCCTTCAGCAGGTCTTCCAGTGTCTTGCGGGCGCCCTTGACGTCCTTGAGTTCGACCTGGCAATTAGCCACCGCCAGCACGGCCTCCGGGGCACGCAGGTGCTCAGGGTCAGCCGCCACCAGCGCGCGGAAATTCACCATGGCATCACGGTAATTGCGCAAGGCGTACTGGGCGTTACCCAGCCAGAACAGTGCCGGCGCCTTGTAGCCACTTTGCGGATAACGCTTGAGAAAATTGGAGAAGGCGGTCTGCGCCGGCGCAAACTCACCCTTGCGAAGCACCGCCAGCGCCGCTTCATATTCCTGCTTTTCTGCAGGGTCTGCCGTGAACTCGCGGCCATCGACCGTTACCTTGGAAGGCTCGAACCGGCTGAGCCTGTCGTTCACCCCCTGCGACATATCCTTCTGGGTGCGCTGGACCTCGGCCAGTTCCCGGGCGAATTGCTCGTCCTGCCCACGCATTCTGGCCAGTTCATTGCGCAGCATCTCGATCTGGCTGGACAGTTCGAGCAGGCTGCGGCGCAGTTGCGCGTTTTCCTCGCCGGACCTGCGCAACTCTTCGGTCAGGCGCTGCTGCGAAGCATCCAGCCGCTGGCGTACTTCAAGAATGGCCCGTCGCGCCTCATCGTCTTCAAACAGGGCAGCGTGGGCATTGAACGTCAGTGCACAGGCCAGCACGCAACCCAGCGCGCGCAGCGCAGTCCGAAAATTCTTCAAGATCGATACTCCGGCTTAGCGGTAGTTGAATTCAGCGCGGCGGTTTTTCGAATACGCCTCTTCGCCGGCTCCCGTCATGGCGGGTTTTTCCTCGCCAAAGCTCACCGCCTCGATCTGTGCATCGACAGCGCCCAGCAGGCCCAGTGCACGGCGCACGGCCTCGGCACGCTTTTGGCCCAGCGCGAGGTTGTACTCGCGGCCGCCGCGCTCGTCGGTGTTGCCTTCGATTACCAGTTTGCGGTCTTTGTTGGCGCTCAGGAAACGGGCATGGGATTCAACCGTTCCCTGGAATTCCGGCTTGATGACAAAGCTGTCGTAGTCGAAGTAAATCACCTTGGCCACGCCGGGAGGGCCGGCAAGCGACGGATCGGTGGCGCCTATCAGCACCGGTGCCACATCGCGGCCGGGAACGCCGGAGGCCCCTCCCGTTCCGGACTGGTCGGAAGGCGTGCCAGTCTTGTTTTCAACCGGGACGTCGCTGAGTTTGACACCTGAGCTGCAGCCAACCAGGGCAGCGGTCAGGGCGATGATGGAGGCCAGTGAAATCAGGATGCGCTTCATGGGGAGTACTTTCGTAAAAATTGAGGAAATGGGATCAGACTGGAAGGATTAAGGAAGAATTACCTCTGGAAAGGTCCCCAGTCAGGCTCGCGTATGTCGCCGCTGGATCCGGTCAGGCGGGCTTTGATCTTGCCGTCCAGCGTGGTGGTGAGCAGGGCTTCCCTGCCCTGCTGCTGGGTGGCGTAGACGATGAGCCGGCTGTTCGGCGCAAAACTCGGGTTTTCATCGGCATTGGTGTCGGTCAGCGCGATCGCGGCTCCCTTGCCAAGCTCCATCAGGTACAGCTTGAAGGCGCCGCTTACGCGTGAAATATAGGCCAGCCAGCGACCGTCCGGGCTCAGGGCCGGCGATATGTTGTAACTCCCGGTAAAGGTGACCCGTTCCACATTGCCGCCACCGGCGCCCATGCGGTAGATCTGCGGGGAACCGCCCCGGTCACTCACAAAGTAGACGAATTTTCCGTCCGGGGAAAACGCCGGCTCGGTATCGATGCTGGCTGATTGGGTCAAGCGGCGTGCCTCGCCGCCTGAGGCCGGAATGGCATACAGCTGCGAGCCGCCGTCACGGCTCAGCGTCGCCACCAGCTGGTTGCCGTCGGGCGCCCAGGCGGGTGCGCTGTTGGAACCGCGAAAATTGGCCAACAGGCGGCGTTTGCCCGAGGCCACGTCGTGTGCATAGATGACCGGTTTGCGCGATTCGAACGACACATAGGCCAGTTGCGAGCCGTTCGGCGACCACGAAGGGGAAATGATGGGTTCAGGGCTGGTCAGCGCCGACTGCGCACCCTCGCCGTCCGAGTCGGCCACCCACAGGTTGTAGCGCGGGCCAACCTTGGTTACGTAGGCAATACGGGTGGAGAAAACGCCTTTTTCGCCGGTCAGTTTTTCATAGACAAAATCGGCAATGCGGTGCGCCGACAGGCGCAAGTCGCCCTGGGTCACCTGGTAGCCCTGCCCGCCCAGGTCCTGCCCGCGCACGACATCCCAGAGCCGGCAGCGCACATCGTAACGGCCGTCGGCCAGGCGGGTCACACTGCCGGTCAACAGGGAGTCGGCGGCGCGCTGGCGCCACACGGACAGGTCGGGTCTGGCGCTCTCGTCGAGGTTCTGGCCGCTGGCGTCCACTGCGCGAAACTGGCCGCTTCGTTCCAGGTCGGCCTGCACAATGGCGGCGATTTTCTGCGGAGACTGGGCGTCGCCGCGAAAGCCGGCGATGGCGATCGGCAACTGGGTCAGCCCGACCCCCGAGACTTCGACCCGGAACTGCGCCCAGGCCGGCAGCACCATCAGGGAACCCAGGCCGCCGCTCAGGCCTGCAATAAAGGTGCGGCGGCCGGAAAGCAGCCCAGCTGTGGAAGAAGAATCAGGATTTTTTGGATGCATTTTGCTGGTTCAAACAATACAAGGTGAAGTACTTGCCGAAGGCGGCTTGGGCTTGCATGGCACACACGGCGAACCCCATGCTGCCGTCGAGGATACCCAGGCGAAAAAAATAACTTTTAACGAAGGCCATCAGGCCCGATGTTACCGCCCTGGGCATGGAGCTGGCCTTGCCGCGCGCATGCGCCTGCTCGGCCCACGCCAGGCTGTACTGCTCCAGCTTGCGCCAGTAATGCGCGGGCGACGGGTAGCTGTAGTGCAGCAGCCGGCTGGACAGGCGGGAAGGTGCACCCTCCTTCAGGATCACACGTTCATGCACCAGGTCGTCGCTGAACTCGGCGTGGCCGCGCCGGAACAGGCGCAGCACAGGGTCCGGCGTCCAGCCGCAGTGGTGGATCCACTGCCCGCAAAATTGCGTGAGCCGGGGAATTTCGAAGGCGCGGGCCGAAGGGTCCTGCATGGCTTGCCGTATCTCGGCGGCCAGTTCCAGTGTGACACGTTCATCCGCGTCAAGCGACAGCACCCATTCCTGTGTTGCCAGGCTCAGGGCCCTGTTTTTTTGCGGACCGAAGCCGGGCCAGACCGTGGTTTGGGTGACTTCTGCGCCAAAAGCGCTGGCAATGGCGCGCGTGTTGTCGGTGCTGGCGTTGTCCACCACAACCCACTGGTCAGCGAACCGCACGGACTCCAGGCATGCCTGCAAATTGGCCTCTTCGTTTTTGGTGATGATGATGACGGAAAGGGTCATGGAAGTCGGGTGTTGGTGAATTTTGCAAGCCAGCCACCACAATTCAAACCTCCGCAGACAAGCCAGTCATTCTGGGCGATGTCCGCAGTTGCGCTTGTAGGAATTGGCCGCCAATTGTTCCACGATAATGCAGGCTTGCTCACTCCACCGTCCCCTATCGCGGCGCCCATGCCAAAAACTGCCATCCCTTCCCGCACTGTTCCAGGTGAGCCGTCCCCCGTCTGCAGCGTGGCGCCTGCATCCGGCCATCACCTGGGCCGGGCGCCTATCCTCCTCTCTGGCCACGAGGTCCCGGTTTGACGACGGATGAATTGCCAGCGGCCGGCGGTGTTGCTGCTGCCGCCTCGCCCGCACCCATCGGCCAGCGCCTGCGCCGCATCTGGCCCTACTTCAGCCAGTCCCCCAGCGCCTGGGCCATCGCGATCGGTGCCACGGTGGTGGCTTCTGCAACCGAACCGCTGGTACCCGCCCTGCTGCAGCCCCTGCTGGACAAGGGCTTTCGCAAGGGTGGCATCGACATCTGGATGGTTCCCGTGGCGCTGCTGCTGCTCTTCGGCGTTCGCGGCTTTGCCGGCTTTGTGGCGCAAATTGCGTTGGCCAAGGTCACCAACCTCGGCTTGCTGGCCGTGCGCAAGGCCATGTTCCAGAAGTTGCTGACGGCCCGGCTGGACCTGTTTTCCAGCCAGTCGGCCAGCACGCTGGCCAATACCATCGTTTACGAGGTACAGAACGGCTCGGCCATGCTGGTGAACTCGGTGATGGGCCTGACGCGGGATTCGCTGACCCTGTTGGCCCTGTCCAGCTACCTGCTTTACCTGAACTGGAAGCTGACGCTCATTGTTGCGCTGCTGATTCCGGCCGTGGCCTGGGTCATGCGTGTGCTCTCCAGCCGCCTGTATCGCCTGACCAAGGCCAGCCAGGGAGCCACCGACTCGCTGGCCTATGTCGTCGAAGAGAACGTCCTGGCACACCGCGACATCCGCCTGCATGCGGCCCAGGCCGGGCAAGCCCGGCGCTTTGCGCAACTGAGCGATGCCCTGCGCCGCCTGTCGATGAAATCCGTCGCCGCATCGGCGGCCATGACACCCACCACCCAGATGCTGGCGGCAGTCGCCCTGTCGGCTGTGATTTCAGTGGCCCTGCTGCAAAGTTCCAGCGACGGCACCTCGGTCGGTTCGTTTGTGGCGTTCGTCACCGCCATGCTGATGCTGGTCGCACCGATCAAGCACCTCTCGGAGGTCGCCAGTCCCATCACGCGCGGCCTGGCTGCGCTGGAGCGCGGGCTGGACCTGATAGAACACACCACCGATGAGTCGGGCGGCAATTTTTCAAAACCCCGGGCACAAGGGGAAATCCGCTTCACGGACGCCCGGGTGGCCTACAGCGAAGACGGTGCGCCGGCCATTGACGCGCTGAACCTGACTGTACTGCCGGGAGAAACCGTGGCCCTGGTGGGAGCGTCGGGTGCCGGCAAAACCACGCTGGTCAACCTGTTGCCGCGGTTTGTTGAACCCACCTCCGGCACGATTGAACTCGACGGGCACGAACTGCGCGAATGGCAGATCGACGCACTGCGCAGCCAGTTCGCGCTGGTCAGCCAGCATGTGGTGATGATCAACGACACGGTGGCCGCCAATGTGGCCCTCGGCCAGGCGGTAGACCGCGACAAGGTGCTGGCCAGCCTGAAAGCCGCCAACCTCGAGCGGTTTGTCGCCGACCTGCCGCAGGGCATGGACACCCTGGTGGGGCACAACGCCACGCAGCTGTCGGGGGGGCAGCGGCAGCGCCTGGCGATTGCGCGGGCTCTGTACAAGGACGCGCCGGTGCTGATCCTGGATGAAGCGACTTCTGCCCTGGACACCGAGTCCGAACGTGCGGTGCAGGAAGCCCTGCAGCGCCTGATGCGCAACCGGACCACGCTGGTCATTGCGCACCGCCTGTCCACCGTACAGCATGCCAGCCGCATTGTCGTGATGGATGCCGGCCGCATTGTCGAAACCGGCACGCACATGGAACTGCTGGAACGCGACGGCCCTTATTCACGCCTGTACAAACTGGGTTTGTACGACGCCGATCTATCGCAAAGCCCGCCAGTCGCGCAACTCTCATGACAATTTCCATCAGTGGTTTTACCTTTATCCGCAATGGCGTCGAGCTGGGCTTCCCGTTCGAAGCATCGATCCGCTCCCTGCTTCCGCTGGTCGACGAGTTCGTCGTGGCGGTGGGGCGCGGCAGCGACGAGACGCTGGCCCGGGTGCTGGCCATTGGCGACCCAAAAATCCGCGTGATCGAAACCCTCTGGAACGAGCGCATGGCCGATCGCGGCTTTGTTTATGCACAGCAGAAAATGATCGCGCAGTATTCCTGCACCGGCGACTGGGCCTTCTATCTGGAGGGTGACGAGGTGGTCCACGAAGAGGACCTCGCCTCGATCCGGGCCAGCGTCGAGAAGCACCATGACAACCCGGCAGTGGAGGCACTGGTCTTCGACTACCACCACTTTTATGGTTCGGCGCAGTGGGTTTCCATCAGCCCCGGCTGGTACCGCCGCGAATGCCGGCTGATCCGGAACACCATCCGCTCCTACGCGCCCGACGGCCAGTACTGGCTCGTGACCACCGAGCACAAGCGCCCGCGCAATCCGCAGGCGGCACTGGCCAACGCCCACATTTACCACTACGGCTGGATTCGCCGCAACGAGGACATGCAGAAAAAGCTGGACCAGGTCAGCAAGTACTGGGCTGACTCAACGACCATGCAGATCAAGTACAGCCAGTTCGATGCGCGCGCGCTGGAGGCTTTCAAGGGAACCCACCCGAAAGCCGTGCAGGAATGGCTGCTCACGGGCGCCGAGCAGGACTTGCAGATCGACCCGGCCTACCAGCCTACCCGCAAGGAAAACAAATACCACCTGATGCGGAAAATCGAGCTGCTGAGCGGCCTGGACTTCAGCCGCAAACACTTCAAGCTGGTGGCCTGAGCGCCGTTCTCAGCCCTGCGTCGCGGCCAGCGACTCCAAGTACACCGCTTCCTGCTGACGCGCGATGTCCGGCCACTGATAGCGGCTCGCAAACGCCCGCGCCTGGCAGCCCAACTGCTGTCGCAGCGCCTCGTCGCCGAGTACCTGCTCGAGGGTGTCCGCCAGTTTCGCGGCATCCTGCGGATCATCCAGCAGCAACGCATCGGCACCATGGCTGAGCAGGCTGGAAATGCCGCAGTACGCTGCACTGCTGACCACCACCGGCAGGCCATGCGCCATGGCCTCCAGGACCACCATGGCAAACGTGTCCTCCAGCGTCGGGTGCACCAGGCAGTCCGCCGCACGGTAGGCAGGTGCCACGTCCTGCAATGAACCGAGAAAAAACACGCGCCCCGCCACGCCTTCCGCGTGCGCCTGGCGTTCAAACACCGGTATCTGCCCCGGGTTACCCACCACCGCCAACACCACGTCGGCCGGCAGGTCGCGCAGCACGTGTAGCAGCGTTCCCAGGCCTTTCTTGCGGTAATCATTTCCCACGAGCAGCAGGCAGCGCGCCTCTGGTGGCAGGCCGAGCTGCAAACGGGCAGCATGTTGCTCCGCCGCACTGCCGGGTACCCAGGGCAACACAACGCCCGGCGTGATGACGGTGGTTATCGCGGCCGTGCCTGGATAGGTGAATGCCAGGGTGTCCCCCAGGCTGGCCGAGGTGACCACCACGTGCCGGCCGTTGCGGGCCATGAAACGCGAGCGCTCCAGGCCCAGATAGGTCAACAGGCGCGGGCTGGTCCAGACCTTGGCCCAGGCGAGCACACGTCGCAAGCCCGTCCGCCCATGGAACAGGTTGTACTTGACCGGCAGCACGTGCACGGTCTGCACCTGCCCGTGCCAGGTGTTCTCATGGGAATGAACCACGTCAAAACCCCGGCGCGTGGCCCACCAGGTGGCTGTGGCGTACCAGAGCTGGTTCAACCAGCGCGGCTTGCGCAAGGGCATAGCGACAAGGTGGTAAGTCACGCCCGGAGCGTGGTGCCTGATCTGCTGGGCAAACACGTGCATCTCGTGGCGCTGCGCGAGCTGCTCGACAAGTGCAATGGAGTACCGCTCTGCTCCGCCCCCCGCCGGATCGAAAACACGGTTCAGGACGGCAATACGCAGCCTGCGCCGGGCTACCGGCTGATGGAGCGATGCATTCACCCGCGGTCCCGGTCTTCGTAGGCCGTCGCAATCTTGAGCCAGAACACCGGCAGGCTGGTCGAACGCACAACAGGCACCCGCGGCAATTCCATGAGATTGTTCATGGCGGAACTCCGGCCGCGGCGCGTGGTGGTCACCGTCTGGAACCCGGCCTGGTGGGCCATCACCACATGCTCCGGTCCGTACTCGCCAAAGGGATAACAGAAGTGCTGGATTGGCGTGGCCAGCAAACCTTCGAGTGCAGCCTTGTCCCCGGTCATTTCAGCAAGCGCCATGGCCGCGTCGATCTGCAGCAGGCGGGCGTGGTTTTGCGTGTGCGACCCCACCTCCTGACCGCCCGCTACCCAAAGGCGCAATTCGTCGGCGTTCATCAGCGGCACCTGCGCGACGCCGATGTCCCGGTCCCACACATTGGTTTTGCCCAGCAGTTTGCTGACCGCATAACAGGTCGAGGAAAAACCATGGCGCTGCAGCACAGGCAGCGCATGGGTCAGGTTGTTCCGGTAGCCGTCGTCGAAGGTGATGCCCACCACCTTGCCGGTTTTTTCCCCGCGCAGATAAGGCAGCAGACCGCCCATCGACAGGCCCTGGTAGCCCAGCAGCTTGAGCAGGGCCATCTGCCGGGCGAATGACGCTGGCGCCACGCAAAGGCTGCGAAACGGCGCCGGCTTGGGCGGTGCCTCGTTGATCTGGTGGTAAACCAGAATCGGTATCGGGCGCAGGGGGCTGGCGGTATCAGGCATGCAAGGCTGTGGTCGTGCGTCAGAGCAGGACGATGTCGTACTGTTCCTGTGCCATGGCGGTTTCGGATTGCAGCGAAATCGGCTTGCCGATGAAGTCGCTCAGGCCCGCCAGGTGCTGGCTTTCCTCGTCGAGAAACAGCTCGATCACTTTCGGCGATGCAATCACCCGGAACTCTTTCGGATTGAACTGCCGGGCCTCGCGCAGGATTTCACGCAGGATGTCGTAGCCGATGCTGCGTGCGGTCTTGACCACGCCTTTACCCATGCAGGCGCTGCAGGGTTCGCACAGCTGGTGCGCCAGCGATTCGCGCGTGCGCTTGCGGGTCATTTCCAGCAGGCCCAGCGCCGAAAAGCCGTTCACATTGGTCTTGATGCGGTCGCGCGCGAGCTGCTTCTGGAACTCCGCAAGCACGGCATCGCGGTGGCTGGCCTGCACCATGTCGATAAAGTCGACAATCACGATGCCGCCCAGGTTGCGCAGCCGCAGCTGCCGCGCTATCGCCTGCGAAGCTTCGAGGTTGGTCTTGAAAATGGTGTCGTCAAAATTGCGCGCGCCGACAAAGCCGCCGGTGTTGACGTCGACCGTGGTCAGTGCCTCGGTCTGGTCGATGATCAGGTAGCCGCCCGACTTCAGGTCCACCCGCCGTCCCAGCGCCTTGGCAATTTCCTCATCAATGTTGAAGAGGTCGAAAATCGGCCGCTCGCCAGAATGCAGTTGCAGCCGCTGCAGGGTGGCGGGCATGAACTCGGTGGCAAACCGCTTGAGTTCCTCATGCTGCTCGCGCGAGTCGATGCGTATGCTCTGGGTGGTTTCCACCACCAGGTCGCGCAGCACCCGTTGCAGCAGGCTCAGGTCCTGGTGCAGCACCGAGGTGGGCGGCAGGCGCAACGCGGCTTCCTTGATGCGCGCCCAGGTTTTGCGCAGGTAGGCGATGTCTTCGCCCAGTTCCGCGTCGGTGGCGTCTTCGCCGTTGGTCCGCAGGATGAAGCCGCCGCCCATGTCGCCGGTCAGGCCCTGCAGGCGCTGACGCAGGTCCTCGCGCTGCGCGGCCGGGATTTTCTGCGACACGCCGATGTGGTTGTCCTGCGGCAGGAACACCAGCAGACGGCCGGCAATGCTGATCTGCGCAGTCAGCCTGGCGCCCTTGGTCCCTATCGGGTCCTTGAGCACCTGCACCATCAGCGCCTGGCCTTCGAACAGCTGCTTCTCGATCGGCTGCAAGGGCGCCGCTGAAGAGGCACCGTTGTCCGCATCGGCGTGCCGGCTGTTGATGCTGCTCATCAGGTCGGCCACATGCAGAAACGCGGCGCGGTCCAGCCCGATGTCGATAAACGCCGACTGCATGCCCGGCAACACCCTGACCACCTTACCGAGGTAAACATTGCCTACCAGGCCGCGTTCCAGTGTGCGCTCCACATGCAGCTCCTGCACCGCGCCGTACTCGACCACTGCCACACGGGTTTCCTGGGGCGACCAGTTGATCAGGATGTCTTGTTGCATGTTTTGTCCCGGGGAAATTATATTTTCAGGCCAACAGCTTTCAGCAGCAGCGCGGTTTCATGCAGGGGCAGGCCCATGATGCCGGAATAACTACCGCTCATGTGCGCGATGTGCATCGCCACCCTGCCCTGGATAGCATAGGCGCCGGCCTTGCCGAGCGGCTCGCCGGTGGCCACATAGGCGCGGACCTGCGCCGCACTCATGGGCGCAAAGGTCACCCGCGACACGCTCAGCGCCTGCACCAGCTTGCGGCCCTGCTGCACCGCCACCGCGGTCAGCACCCGGTGCGTCTGCCCGGCCAGCTCGGCCAGCATGCGCCCTGCATGGGCGGCATCGTCAGGTTTGCCGTAAATGCGGCGCCCCAGCGCCACCGTGGTGTCCGAGCACAACACCGGGGCCGGCGGCAAGCCGCGCCGCTTGAGCCGCACCACAGCGGCATCCAGCTTGAGCTGCGTGACACGCCGGACATAAGTGGTCGGAGCCTCACCCGGCAGCACGGCTTCCAGCGCTTCGCTGTCTTCATCGGCGTCCGCCAGCAGCAGTTGGCAGGACACGCCGAGTTGCTCCAGCAATTGCCGGCGCCGGGGGCTTTGAGAAGCAAGATAGATGAAGTCTGTCATACAGTAAGAGTAAGCGCGCAGGAGCCAGTCCCCTTCAAGC
>CAZIYA010000060.1:0-14115 GCA_964543355.1 uncultured Polaromonas sp. | reverse complement strand
CCCCGGCCGGCCCGTGAAAAGGCTCTCAAGCCCGCCGACTACCTGAAAAAAATCCTGACGGCCCGCGTTTACGACGTCGCCGTGGAGTCGGCGCTGGAGCCGGCAAAAAACCTCAGCCGCCGGGTGCACAACACGGTGCTGCTCAAGCGGGAAGACCAGCAGGCGGTATTCAGCTTCAAGCTGCGCGGGGCGTACAACAAAATGGCGCACCTGAGCGCGGCCCAGCTCAAAAAAGGCGTGATTTGCGCCTCGGCCGGCAACCATGCACAGGGCGTGGCGCTCGGCGCGCACAAGCTCGGAACCCGCGCTGTCATCGTCATGCCGGTCACCACCCCCCAGGTGAAGGTTGATGCCGTGAAGTCGTTTGGTGGCGAGGTCATCCTGCACGGTGACAGCTATTCGGACGCCTACACCCACGCGGTCACGCTCGAGAAAAAAAACGGCCTGACTTTTGTGCATCCGTTTGACGATCCGGACGTGATTGCCGGCCAGGGCACGATCGCGATGGAAATCCTGCGCCAGATCCAGACCATAGGCAAAGGCTCGCTCGACGCCGTGTTTGTGGCCATTGGCGGTGGGGGCCTGATCTCAGGCGTAGCCAACTACATCAAGGCCGTGCGCCCCGAGGTCAAGGTCATTGGCGTGCAGATGAATGATTCGAACGCGATGGCGCTGTCGGTCGGCGCGGGTAAACGCGTAACGCTGCCGGATGTGGGCCTGTTTGCCGACGGCACGGCCGTCAAGCTGGTAGGCGAGGAAACCTTCCGCATCAGCCGCGAACTCGTCGACGAATTCATCACGGTGGATACCGACGCCGTCTGCGCCGCGATCAAGGACGTGTTCATCGACACGCGCAGCATCGTCGAGCCCTCCGGCGCAATGAGTGTGGCTGCCATCAAGCAATACGTCGCCACGCACAAGACCAAGGGCGAAACCTACGCGGCCATTCTGTGCGGTGCCAACATGAACTTCGACCGCCTGCGTTTTGTCGCCGAGCGGGCCGAGGTGGGTGAGGAGCGCGAAGCCCTGTTTGCCGTGACGATTCCCGAAGAGCGCGGCAGCTTCCGCCGCTTTTGCGAGCTGATCGGCGAACTGCCGGGCGGCCCACGCAGCGTGACCGAGTTCAACTACCGCATCAGCGATGCCAGCCAGGCACACGTGTTTGTCGGCCTGACCACGCACGGCAAGGGCGAAAGCATCAGGATCGCCAACAACTTCAACAAACACGGTTTCCAGTCGCTGGACCTGACCCACGACGACCTGGCCAAGGAACACATCCGTCACATGGTGGGCGGGCACACGGCACTGTCCAAAGACGAACGCCTGCTGCGCTTTGTGTTTCCCGAGCGGCCCGGGGCGCTGATGAAGTTCCTGGGCGCCATGAAACCCGGCTGGAACATCAGCCTTTTCCACTACCGCAACCAGGGCGCCGACTATGGGCGCATCCTGGTCGGCCTGCAGGTGCCCAAGGCGGACAACAAGGCCTTCCAGGCCTTTCTCGACACCCTGGGCTACCCGCACGTGGAAGAAACCGACAACCCGGTCTATCGCCTGTTTTTGCAGGCCTGACGAGACCTTTTCATGACTGCAGCAGGCACCAGCGCGAAACCCAATTCGTCGTGCCCCCGCTGTGGTGCCGCTTTTCGCTGCGGCATGGTCGGTGGGGACGCCGAATGCTGGTGCGTCAAGCTGCCTCGCATCATGCCGGTGCCATCCATCCCCTCCACAAACACAACCACGACCGGTACGGCGGGGGCTTCCTGCTTTTGCCCCGCCTGTCTCCAGAAAATCACCGATGACCGACAACACGACACTCCGCCTGCCCGCAATTGAGACCACCGCCGACGCCGCACTGGCCGCCCGGCTACAACACAAGATTGATCAGAAAACCAAGCCACAGGGCGCCCTCGGTCAGCTCGAAGCCCTGGCGTTGCAGCTGGGTCTGATCCAGCGCAGTGAGGCCATCCGCTTCGAGTCACCGCAAATGGTGGTCTTTGCCGCCGACCACGGCATTGCCAGCGAAGGCGTGTCGGCCTTTCCGCAGGCTGTGACGGTTCAGATGGTGGGCAACATGCTGGCTGGCGGCGCCGCCATCAACGTATTTGCACGCCAGCACGGCTTCGCCCTGCAGGTGGTGGATGCCGGGGTGGCCGCCGAGCTGGCCGACCACCCGCAGCTGCTGGAACGGAAAATCGCCGCGGGCACGAACAACATCTGCGCCGGCCCGGCCATGACGCCGGCGCAGGCCAGCGCCGCGCTGCAGGCCGGCATGGCGGTCATGAAAAGCCTGCCCGGCAACGTGGTGGCCTTTGGCGAAATGGGTATTGCCAACACCTCGGCCGCGGCGCTGCTGCTGGCGCGGCTGGCCGGCCTGCCGGTCAGCGATGTGGTCGGGCGCGGCACCGGGCTCGACGACACGCAGCTGGCACACAAGCAGGCCGTACTGCAACGCGCGCTGGACCGGCATGCAGACGTTCACGAGCCGCTGGCCGTGCTGGCCGCCCTCGGCGGCTTCGAGATCGCGATGATGAGCGGCGCCATGCTGCAGGCCGCCAGCGAGCGCCGCGCGGTGCTGGTCGATGGTTTTATCGCCGGTGCCGCGGCGCTCGTGGCGCGGGCGCTGGTGCCGCAGGTGCAGGACTACCTGGTGTTCTGCCACCGCTCGGCCGAGCGCGGCCACCATCTGTTGCTGGCGCACATGAAAGCCACGCCGCTGCTGAACCTGGACATGCGCCTCGGCGAAGGCACGGGCGCACTGCTGGCCTGGCCGCTGCTGCAGTCGGCCGCCCTGTTCATGGCAGAGATGGCGAGTTTTGATTCGGCCGGGGTCAGCGGCAAAAACTAGGATGCATTGATGAGCCGGTTCCTGCGCCACTACCTGCTGGCCGTCCAGTTTTTCACCCGCATTCCGGTCACGGGGCGTCTGGCCGAATGGGTGGGCTACAGCCCGGCCATGCTGCGTGCCAGCGCCGCGCATTTTCCGGGCATCGGCTGGCTGGTCGGCGCCGTGGCGGGCGGGGTATATGTGCTGCTGCTGGCGCTGCTGCCGCCCGTGCCGTTCGCGCCGCTGGTGGCCGCTGCACTGTCCACGGTGACCACCGTCCTGCTGACCGGCGGCTTTCACGAAGACGGGCTGGCCGACGTGACCGATGGCCTGGGGGGCAGCTCCGAGCGCCACCGCGCACTGGAGATCATGAAGGATTCGCGCGTCGGCGCGTTTGGCGCCATGGCGCTGGTGCTGGCCCTGCTGTGCAAGGTGGCGCTGCTGGCCCTGCTCGGTTCTCTCGAGGGCATGACATCCGGCGAAGAAATCCCGGCCGATGCCCCATTCAACGACTGGCTGGTAGCGGTGGCGCTGTTCACCGCGCATGTGGTCTCACGTACCCTGCCGCTGCTCTTGATCCGCGCGCTGCCGCATGTCGGTGATGCCGCAGGCTCCAAGTCCAAACCCCTGGCCGACCAGATCACGCTGGCCAGCCTGGGCGTCGCATTTCTATGGTGTTTTTCGGCCCTGGCCCTTGCCAGTTATGCGCTACCAGCTATGACTTTGATAGTGGCCTGCAGCGTCTCCATGATCGCCCTGCTGTGGATGGGCCGCCTGTTCACGCGCCGCCTGCAGGGTTTCACGGGCGACTGCCTGGGCGCCACGCAGCAGGTCTGCGAGATCGCCTTCTACCTCGGCCTGGCCATCGCCTTGTAGTCAGCTTGTCAGGCACTTTTCCCGTTCGCCCTGAGCTTGTCGAAGGGCCCTTCGTCGAGCTCAGGACAGGCTTCGACAAGCTCAGCCCGAACGGAGTAACGGTATGACCCTCTGGCTGGTGCGCCACGCGCAGGTGCTGGCCGAACCGGGCACCTGCTACGGCGTACTTGACGTCGAAGCGGACCACGAAAGCACCCGCCAATGCGCGCTGGCGCTCGCCGAAGTGTTGCCCCGGGGCGTGGTTGTAAAAACTTCCCCGCTACAAAGATGTGAGCAGCTTGCGCAGGCGCTGATTGGGCTGCGGCCCGATTTGACCCTTCAAATCGACGCACGGCTACAGGAAATGAATTTTGGCGCCTGGGAAGGCCGCCCTTGGAGCGACATAGTGCGCAGCGAGTTTGACGCCTGGACAGCCAACTTTGCCGGCCACCCCGTTGGCGGCCACGGCGAAACCGTCACTGCCCTGATGGCGCGTGTGGCCGAAGCTTTTGATGAACTGCCAGCCGGGCCGGATACCGTCTGGGTCACTCACGCCGGCATCATCCGCGCCGCACAGTTGGTGCACGGAGGCATCCGGCAGGTGAGCCGCGCCGACCAGTGGCCGGAGGATGGTGTGGCTTGCGGGCAATGGCGCACACTTGCGCTATCTTCCAAGATTCCGCAGTAAACCCGCAGCAAACAGGTAAACCCATGGCAGCCAATCTGGACGGACAACTGGTGGTGGCAATTTCTTCGCGCGCCCTGTTCGACTTCGAAGAGGAAAACCGCGTCTTTGAAGACGGCATGGTGCAGCCGCCCGTGCCCGGTGCCAAAAAAGACGCAGCCTACATGCAGCTGCAGCTGGACCGGCTCGACGTGCCGGCCAAGCCGGGCGTGGCTTTTTCACTGGTCCAGAAGCTGCTGGCCTTCAACAACGCGCCCGACAGCCTGGACGAAGCCGCCGGCGCGGCCAAGCTAGCGCAACGCGTGGAAGTGGTCATCCTCTCGCGCAACGACCCGGTGTCGGGCATGCGCGTGTTCCGCTCGGCCCAGCACTACGGCCTGAACATCCAGCGCGGCACCTTCAACCGCGGCGAGGCGCCCTGGCGCTACCTGAAACCGCTGCACGCCAACCTGTTTTTGTCGGCCCATCTCAGCGATGTACGCGACGCGCTGGCGGCCGGCGTGCCTGCGGCGCAGGTCTATCCGCAGTCGGCCCACGCCAGCGACAAACACCCGAATGAGGTGCGCATTGCCTTCGACGGCGATGCCGTTATTTTTTCCGACGAGGCCGAGCGCGTGTTCCAGTCGCACGGCCTGTCCGCCTTCCAGGCGCATGAGCGCGACAAGGCCACGCAGCCGCTGCTGGCCGGCCCCTTCAAGCCCTTGCTGGAGGCCCTGCACCGCCTGCAGCAGGTTGGCACCTCCAACATGCGCATTCGCACGGCCCTGGTCACGGCGCGCAGCGCACCGGCGCATGAGCGCGCCATCCGCACATTGATGGACTGGAACATCGAGGTCGATGAAGCGATGTTTCTCGGCGGTCTGCCCAAAGGCGAGTTTTTGCGCGAATTCGAACCCGACTTCTTCTTTGACGACCAGACCGGCCATGTCGATTCCGCCTCGCAGCATGTGCCTTCGGGCCATGTGGTCAGCGGTGTCTCGAATCAGTTGTCCTAGGGCGTCCAGCACGGCTTCTCGTCCGCCCCGCTCGTTGGGGCCGTTCGCCCTGAACTTGTCGAAGGGTCGCCACCGGGGAAACCGGCTTCGACAGGCTCAGCCCGAACGGCTTGAAACTTAACGCTCCTGGAAGCGCGCCGCGCGTTTTTCGACGAACGAACGCACCCCTTCGGCAGCGTCTTCGCTGAGCGACAGCCCCTTTTGCACCGCGATGAAGTCCTGCATCGCCAGCACCGGGCCATGCTCCACCGCCTTGAGCGCGTTTTTCCGCGTTGCCACCACCGCCAGCGGCGCCTGCGCCGCAATGGCTTCGGCAATCCGGACAGCTTCATCCAGCACCTGCCCGCGGGGCAGCACCTTCTGCACAAAGTTGAGCCGCAGGGCCTCGGCGCTGCCGAACTCGTCGCCGGTCAGCAGATGCAGCAAGGCATGGCCCAGGCCGGCGCGTTCGGCCATGCGCAAGGTAGCGCCGCCGGTGGCCATGATGCCGCGCTTGACCTCGAGCTGCGAAAACCGGCAGTCGTCGGCGGCCACCACGATGTCGGCCGCCAGCATCAGCTCGATGCCCAGGGTGTAGGTGATGCCCTGCACCGCCACCACCATCGGCTTGCTGCGGCGACGGTAACCTTCCATGCCCAGATCGAGCGGATCGACCAGGCCCAGGGGAACGGCTTTCTCGCCGCGCTGCATCAGCGGTGCAATGGTCGGCAGGTCCAGCCCGGCGGTGAAGTGCTCGCCCACCGCGTGCAACACACCCACGCGCAGCGCCGCGTCGTCGTCCAGCCGCGTGTAAGCCTCGCCGAGTTCACGGAACATCTTCGGCGTGAAGCCGTTGCGCTTGGCCGGGCGGTTGATGGCGATCAGCAGCAGGGGGCCGCGCACGGTGCAATCGATGCTGCCTTCAGCGGAAGAGGGTGTAGAGGTGTCCATCCACGCATCCTAGCGATTTGGCAACATCCAGCCGTTCGCCTGCGTGACAATGCCCCGCACTACACTGGCTTTCATTTCCTTTCTTCAGGATGACGCCCATGTCTTCGACGCCTCCGCCAACCACCGTGCCCGGAAAATTCACCGCCTTCAAGGACTTCAGCAGCAAGGCCTGGGCTTTGACCAAACCCTATTTCCAGTCTGAAGACAAATGGAAGGCGCGCGGCCTGCTGCTGGCCATCGTGCTGCTGAACCTGGGCGCGGTCTACATGCTGGTGCTGCTCAATGAGTGGAACCGCGTGTTCTACGACGCCCTGCAGGACAAGAACCAGCCGGTGTTCTGGGAGCAGCTCGGACGTTTCACCTACCTGGCGTTTGCCTTCATCATCATTGCGGTCTACCGCTTTTATTTGACGCAGTTGCTGGAAGTACGCTGGCGCGCGTGGATGACGGAACATTACCTGCAGCGCTGGCTGGCTGACCACGCCTTTTACCGGATGGAGCTGGCGCGCTACGCCGGCAACGGGGACAACAGCGCGGCCACGCCGGACAACCCCGACCAGCGTATCCAGGAAGACCTGAACCTGTTCACCACCTACACCATCTCCCTGAGCATGGGCCTGCTCAATGCCGTGGTGACACTGCTGAGTTTTGTCGGCATCTTGTGGAGCCTGTCGGGGCCGTTTGGCTTCACGCTGGGCGGCAGCAGCTTCAGCATTCCAGGCTTCATGGTCTGGATGGCCGTGCTTTACTGTGCGGCCGGCAGCATTCTCACGCACTACATCGGCCGGCCGCAGATCCGGCTCAACTTTTTGCAGCAGCGTTACGAAGCCGACTTTCGCCACCATCTGGTGCGTGTGCGCGAGTACAGCGAATCGATTGCACTGGACAAAGGCGAAGCGGTCGAACGCGTGCACCTCGACAAACGGTTTTCCACCGTGCTGGGCAACTACCTGACGCTGATCAAAAAGCAGAAAAACCTGATCTGGTTCACCAACTTCTTCGGCCAGGCCGCGGTGGTGTTTCCCTTCATCGTGGCGGCCCCGCGCTTTTTCAGCGGCGCGATCCAGCTTGGACAGCTGATGCAGATCTCCTCGGCTTTTGGCCGCGTGCAGGACTCGCTGAGCTGGTTTGTCGACAACTACAGCAGCCTGGCCGCCTGGCGCGCCACGACAGATCGTCTGACCAGTTTTGAAGAGAGTTTTGTGGTCCTGGCCCAATCCCGGCGGACGCAAGCAGCTATTAATTCAGTAGCAATCAATGAGTCGGCGGACAGCCTGGACACGCAGGACCTGACCCTGGCCCTGCCCACCGGCGCGGTGCTCCTGTCGGGCCTCTCGCTGCACGCCGAACCCGGCGAGAACGTGCTGATCAGGGGCCCATCGGGCAGCGGCAAATCAACGCTGTTCCGCGCGCTGGCCGGCATCTGGCCTTTCAGCCGCGGCCGCACGGCCCTGCCCGCCAATGCGATGTTCATTCCCCAGCGCCCCTACTTCCCCAATGGCACCCTGCGCGACGCGCTGGCCTATCCGCAGCCTGCCAGCAGCTACAGCGACGCAGAACTGCAGCAGGCACTGGAAGACGCGCTGTTGCCGAAGTTGACCCACCGGTTGGACGATGAAGACGCCTGGAGCCAGAAACTCTCGGGCGGCGAACAGCAGCGCCTGGCGATTGCCCGCGTGCTGCTGAAAAAGCCGGCCTGGCTGTTTGCCGACGAAGCCACCAGCGCACTCGACGAAGACGCCGAGAAGACGCTGTACGAACGGCTGCTGGCCCAGACGAAGCAGGCGGGAGGCGCCATTGTCTCCATTGCGCACCGGCCAACGGTAGCCGCCTTTCACGGTAAACGTTGGGAGCTGGAAAAACAGCCCGAAGGCTCGCCGGCGCTGTACCAGCTCAAGGAGACAACAGCGTGATTGCCACCACACCACCTGCTCCCTACTACGCCGTGATTTTCACGTCGGTGCGTACAGACGTTGACCAGGGTTATGGCGACATGGCCGACCGCATGGTGGCGCTGGCTGCGCAGCAGCCCGGGTTTCTGGGTGTGGAGTCAGCGCGGGAAGGCGTCGGCATCACCGTCAGCTACTGGAACAGCCTGGAGGCCATCCGGGCCTGGAAGGCCAACGCTGAGCACCTGGTGGCCCAGCAAACGGGGCGCAGTGACTGGTATCGCCAGTACAAGACCCGCATCGCCAAAGTCGAACGCGACTACGGCTTCGACAACCCGGCCGCGTAGGCCGCATAACCACGCAAACGCAGCTCGCAGGCCGGGCACTGGCCGCAGCCGTAGCCCCATGCATGGCGGTGTTCGCGGTCACCCAGGTAGCAGGTGTGGGTGTGCTCGATGATCAAATCCACCAGCAACTGGCCGCCCAGCGACTCGGCCAGCGCCCAGGTGGCGGCCTTGTCTATCCACATCAGCGGGGTTTCAATCAGGAAGCGCTTGTCCATGCCCAGCGACAGGGCCAGCTGCATGGCTTTCATGGTGTCGTCGCGACAGTCGGGGTAGCCTGAAAAATCAGTCTCGCACACACCCGTCACCAGCACCTGCAGGTCGCGCCGGTAGGCCAGCGCCGCGGCCAGCATCAGAAACAACAGGTTGCGCCCGGGCACAAAGGTGTTGGGCAGGCCCGAGCTTTCCATCCTGAAAGCCGTGTCGCGTGTCAGTGAGGTCTCGCTGACCTGCCCCAGCACCGCCAGGTCCAGAAAATGGTCTTCGCCCAACTTGTGCGCCCACTGCGGAAACTGCGCCCTGATTTCGCGCAGCACCACCAGGCGCGCCTGCAACTCCACGCTGTGCCGCTGGCCATAGTCGAAGCCCACGGTTTCGACGCGTTCATATTTCGACAGCGCCTGGGCCAGGCAGGTGGTGGAGTCCTGCCCACCGGAGAACAGGACAAGGGCGGTGGTGTGCATGGGGAAGTCAGCGTGTACGGAACCGGGTATTGTGCCCGCCCGCGACTAAAACCTGTAAGTTGCCGACACGCTCAGCGCATGGTTGCGGCCCGCCGCCGGCTCGAAATAGCGGCCATTGCCTTCGTTGACGATGACGGACCCTGCGTAGCGGCGGTCGGTCAGGTTGTCGATGCGGGCTGTGGCCACCAGTCGCCAGCGGTTGATCTCCGCCACATAACCCACGTGTGCGCCCAGCGTCACGAACGATGCCGCCGCGTCGCTGTTGACATCGTTCACGACCACGCTGCCGAGGTAGCGCGCATCCAGCCCCGCACGCCAGCCGGTCGGAGGCCGCCAGCCGACATCCAGTGCCAGCGCGCTGCGTGTCGTTCCAGGAATGCGGTTGCCTGCAGGCACGGCCCCTGCCGGACAGAGATTGGCATTGACCGGGCAGGAAAAAGCATCACGGTAGCGGGCGTCCAGCAGGGTGTATGACATCTGCGCCAGCCAGTGGCGCGCAGGCGCGACACTGGCTGCCAGTTCCAGGCCGCGGCGGCGCGTGGCCCCGGCGTTCTGGAAAGTGCTGCGGCCACCGACGTTGCTTTGCGTGACGATTTCATCCTGTGTTGCCGTATGGAACACCGCCGCCGTGGCTTCAATGCGCGTGGCCGCGCCCGGCAAGGTGCGCCATTTGACGCCCGTCTCAAAGTTGTCGCTGCGCGAAGGGCGCAAGGCAAAGTTGAGGCCGGTGCCCGCCGGCCGGTAGGCCAGCTCATTGAATGTCGGTGTCTCGAAACCACGGCCAGCCGCGGCATACACGCGCCACTGCGTTGAGGGTGCGTAAGTGACGCCGGCAACAGGCAAGGTGGCGCTGTAACGAACACTGCCGCTGTCGTTGCCGTTGGTGCCCACGATGTAGCGGTCGGCGGAACTGAAGCGCACCAGGCTGTGGCGCACGCCGGCGTTCACTGTCCAGCGCGCAGCGGGTTGCCAGGTGGCCTGCAGATAAGGGTCCAGGCTGGTGACGCGGTTGTCTTCCTCGCGGCGCAGGGCGCCCTGAACGCCCAGCGTTGTTCCCTGGAAGTTCTGCCAGCCGCGCCGCGCTTCGTTCATCGTGTCATAGGCCAGCCCGCCGACAATTTCCAGCGGGCGTCGCGCCAGCGCGGTGCGCGTGGTCCAGCGCGCGTCCAGCCCGCCGTAGTTCCGGTCCAGGTCGATCACACCACCCGGGTGCTGCGGGCCGGCCTGCACCACCACCGGAATCGACTGGAACTGCGTGGTGGCGCGTTCACCGCCGTAGAGCATCAGGCGCAGCTGGTTGTCGGCATCGACTTTTCGCTCGTAAACCGCACCGATCTGCCGCTGGCTGACGGTCTTGCGCGTGTTGAAGGTGGTGGCCGCCGGGTCGGCGCTGCGCGGCGCAGTATCGAACTGCGCGCGCCTCAGGCCCAGCGGGTCCTGGGCTTCCACCTTCACTGTATTGGCCAGCAGGGTCAGCCTGCTGTCACCGGCCATGGCCCAGTCCAGCCGCACGTTGGTGCCTTCGCGTTCGGCCGCACTGTGTTCGCGAAAGCCGTGGGTGCTCAAGCGCCCGGCGCTCAGCACATAGCCCATGGGTCCCGCGGCGCCGCCGGCCTTGACGTCGGCCCGTCGCAAACCGTAGGAGCCAGCTGCCACACTGCCGCCCAGCTCCAGTGGGCCCTGCCCTTCTTCCGTGAAGACCTGCATCACGCCACCCGACGAGTTGCCGTACAGCACTGAAAAAGGGCCGCGTAATACCTCGAGGCGCCCGACCGATGCCAGGTCGATGTGCGACAGCTGGCCCTGGCCGTCCGGCATGGTGGCGGGAATGCCGTCCACGTAAAGGCGCACGCCGCGCACACCAAAAGTGGAACGTGCACCAAAACCACGCACCGACAGCTGCATGTCCTGCGCCTGGTTCAACCGGTCGCGCGCCAGCAGGCCGGGCACCAGCCCCAGGCTTTCCGACAGATTGATTTGCGGCCGGCCGTCTCCGCGGATGCGCTCTCCGTCCAGCACATCGACCGAGGCCGGCACCTCGAAAGCGGGAACATCTGTGCGCGTAGCGGTCACGCTGATGGGCGCCAGTGTCTGTGCGACTGCGGCGGACTGCAGCGCCCACACCAGGGCCAAAGCGGCAGCCGGGCGGGGCGAATATAAGTGGTGTGTCACAGCAGAACCGTTGCGTTGGTCGCGCTATTCTGCCTGCAGGCTACTTTTTGGGCATCTCCTGCATCAAACCCGGCCTCTCGCGCAAGCAGGCCCGGGCTCCTAGGCAATCCCGAGAAAGCCGAATTTCAATTCGGGGCGCTGGCCGTCGATCAGCTCCGCGATGGCCTTGCCCGATCCGGCGCCGTGCGTCCAGCCCAGTGTTCCATGGCCGGCATTCACCCAGAGCTTGCCCACCCCGGTTTGGCCGATGTAGGGAATGTTGGTCGGCGTGGCGGGCCGCAGGCCCGTCCAGAAGTTGGGCTGGCCCCCCTGCTCTTCATTGCGGGTATCGCATACACCAGGCAGAACCTGCTCGATGCGGTCGGCCAGCATCTGGCAGCGAGCCCTGGCCAGCGGCGTGTCGAGCGACAGGCCGTAACCGGCCACTTCAATCGTGCCGGCCACCCGCAGGCTGTCGCCCAGCCGGCTGATCGCACACTTGACTTCATCGTCGATGGCGCTCACCCAGGGCGCAAGTTCAGGCTTGAGCAGCTTGAAGGTGGCACTGTAGCCTTTGCCCGGGTAAATGGAGAGGTCCACGCCTGCGGTGCGCAACAGGGGAGCCGACCAGGAGCCGCAGGCCACCACAAAGGCATCGGCCGTCCAAGAAATAGCCTCACCGCTGCCGCGATTGCGCAGATGCACCGCGCTGACAGCGCCGCCGGTTTTTTCCAGCCGCACGATATCGTGCCCATACACAAACCGCACACCGGCCGCTTCGCACCTTTGCGCCAGCTCCTGCGTGAACACCCGTGCATCGCCGCTTTCGTCACTGGCGGTGTATGTGCCGCCAACAATGTGGTCCGCAAAAGAGCGGTAAGCAGGTTCTATCTCGAACAGGTCACTGCGGCTGACCACCCGGCGATTGACGCCGAAGTCACGCATCAGCGCGGCTGCTTCTGCAGCCGAATCAAACGATTGCTGGTCGGTGTAGTAGTGGGCAATGCCGCGCTCCAGCCGGTTGTACTCGATGCCCGTGCCCCGCACGATGTCCTTGAGCGCCGCATGGCTGTAGGCGCCCAGCGCCACGATTTGTTCGACATTGCGCCGGAAGGCCGCGTTGGTGCACTGGCCCAGGAACTGCAGACCCCAGCGCCACTGGCGCCAATCCAGCCGGGGCCGGAACAGCAGCGGCGCATCGTTGCGGAACATCCACTTGAGCAGCTTGCCCGGCGCTTCCGGGTTGGCCCAGGGTTCGCAATAACTCACGGAGATCTGCGCGGCATTGGCAAAGCTGGTTTCCATGGCAGCGCCGCTCTGGCGGTCCACCACCGTCACTTCGTGCCCGCGCTGCACCAGGTGCCAGGCCGTACTGACACCGATGATTCCGGCGCCCATCACAATGATTTTCATGGGCGCTAGTCTGGATGAGCTTGCTGCAAATTAACAGTCTCGTTAAACTCTTTGCGAAATCATTAGGAGGGCTAATAGGCCTATGTACGATCCCCTTGCCCTTGAATGCCTGGCTGCCATCGTCGAAGAAGGCGGTTTTGAGCGCGCCGCCCAGCGCCTGAACGTCACCCAATCGGCCATCTCGCAACGCCTGCGGGTGCTGGAAGGCCAGGTCGGCGCCATCCTGATCGTGCGCAGCCGGCCCCTCAAGGCCACCTCGGCCGGAAAGCTGCTGCTCAAACACACGCGGCAGCTTCGCCTCATACGCGCCGACCTGGAGCGCGACCTGAAAGAGCTGGCGCCGGGCTTGTCGGGAGGCGTGCGCGAAGAGGAGCGCATTTCGATCGCCGTCAATGCGGACAGCATTGCAAGCTGGGCGCTGGATGCGTTGACCGGGCTGGTCAGGCAGGGTCTGCCGGTTGAAATCATTGTGGACGACCAGGACTTCACGCACGACTGGCTGCGCCAGGGCCATGTGCTGGGCTGCGTGACCACCCTGAAGCAAGCGCTGCGCGGCTGCAAGGTGGCCCATCTCGGCGCCATGAACTATGTGGCGGTGGCTGAGCCGGCTTACGCAAAAAAGCATCTGGCGGGCGGGCTGGACGCCTCCAACTTTCGCGCCGTGACCTACGTGGCGTTCAACCGCAAGGACGACGGGCAAAGCGAATTTGTCGCCAAGGCGGTGGGCCTCAAGCGGGTCGCCCTGAGCCAGCTGTTTGTTCCCAGCTCCGAAGGCCAGTTACGCGCAGCCCTGGCCGGATGGGGGGTGAGCGTTCTACCAGAGCTGCTGGTTCGCGGCGCGATCAAAAGCGGCGCGCTGGTCAATGTGGCGCCCAAGCACGCGCTGCCTGTGCAGCTGTTCTGGCATTGCTGGAACCTCGAGTCTGCGGTGCTGGACTCGATTTCGGCCGCACTGTCCACTGAGGCCAGCAAGTTGCTGGGCTGAAACCGCCGTGCACCGCCCGGTTTTTCTTTGGGCGAAAATGGCAGTTTTCCCAACATCTGCATTTTTTCACACCCATGAACATCGAAAAAGACACCGCCGTCACCCTGCGCTTCAAGGTCGCTGAAATCCAGGGCAAGCTGATCGAAGAAAGCAAGGAACCCATGGTTTACCTGCACGGGGGTTATGGCAACACCCTGCCCAAGATCGAGGAAGCACTCGAAGGAAAAACGCGCGGCTACCAGACCACGCTGGAACTGCAGCCTGAAGACGCCTTCGGCCTGCGCGATGAAAACCTGCTCCGGACCATTCCGAAAAGCCAGTTTCCACCGGGCGTGAAGGTGGGCGGCCAGCTGGAAGGCGC
>CAZIYA010000059.1:0-14193 GCA_964543355.1 uncultured Polaromonas sp. | reverse complement strand
TGAACACACAGGCGCCGAGCGCATTGCCCACGGCGAGGTTGGGCGCATCGATGAGCGTGACGGCGCTGATGCCCGAGGCCAGCTCGGGCAGCGAGGTCACGGTGGCCAGCAGCGCCAGGCCCATCCAGCCGCCCGTGAGCCCGGTCGCTTTCGCGATCCGGTCGGCACTCTGGCACAACACGTAACCCGCGCCGGCGATCAGCATCGCGCACAGCAGGAACTGCGGGACGAGCAGGATCAGGCTCATGCGGTCTGCTTCTGGCGCTGTCGCACGATCAATTTGCGCAGTTCTTCCGCCCACAACACACTGCTTGCCAGCAGCAACAAAGGCAGCAGGGTGGCGGGCGCCAGCGGCACGGTGTAAAAAAGGGTATTCATGAACGGGGCATACAGCACCAGCAACTGCAGCGCGATGCTCAGGGCCAGGCCGACCAGCAACCAGGGGTTCTTCAGCAGCCCCAGCCGCAGCGCCGAGCGGGTGGCTGACTGGCAGTTGAGCACATTGAACCACTGGCACATCGCCAGTACCGTGAAGGTTTCGGTGCGCACCAGGTCAATCGGCAAGCCCTGTCCCAGCCGCCAGACGAACCAGCCGAAGGTGACCAGCACGGCGGTGGCCGACATCAGCAGCACCCGGCCCAGCATGGTGCGGTCCACCAGCCGGTCGTTGCGCGGCACCGGCGTGCGTTTCATCTCGTCGCCGTCGGCCGGGTCCATCACCAGGTTCACGGTCAGCGTGCCCTCGGTGACGATGTTGATCCACAGGATCTGCACCGCAGCCAGCGGCAGCGGGTAGCCGGCCAGCAAGGCCAGCAGGAGTACCACGACCTCGTCGATCGAGGTGGCGAACAGGTAGAGGATGACTTTTTTCAGATTACCGTAAACCACGCGCCCCTGCTCGACCGCGCCGACGATGGTGGCGAAGTTGTCATCGGTGATGACGATCTTGGCCGCGCTTTTGGCCACCTCAGTGCCGGTGATGCCCATCGCCACGCCGACATCGGCGCGCGCCAGCGCCGGTGCGTCGTTGACGCCATCACCGGTCATGGCCACCACCTCCCCGTGCGCCTGCAGGGCTTCGACGATGCGCAGCTTTTGCGCCGGATGCACACGTGCAAAGACCGAAATGTGGGCCAACCCGTCGCGCAGGTCCGCCTCGTTCATGCGTTCGAGCTCGGCGCCGTCCACCGCGCGGTCACCGTCACGCGCGATGCCGAGTTCGCGGGCAATCGCCAGGCCGGTGAGTTTGTGGTCGCCTGTCACCATGACGGGCCGGATGCCGGCCGCGCGGCATTCGGCGACAGCGGCCTTGACCTCCTCGCGCGGCGGGTCGATCTGCCCGGCCAGGCCGAGCAGGTGGGCGCGCCCGGCCAGTGTCTCGAAACCGGCGTCGGGGTCCAGCACATCGTCTTCCACCACGGCAAAGGCCAGCACCCTCAGCGCGCGTGCGGCCATGGCGTCGGCGGCCGCGCGGGCCGCGTGGATCACGGCCGTCCCGTCGGCCGCGCACAGGTGCAGCAGCACCTCGGGCGCGCCCTTGATGAATACGCGGCGTGGTGCGCCGGCGAAGCGATGGCGCGTGGCCATCATGCGGGTGTCGGCGTCGAAGGCCAGTTCGGCCTCGCGCGGCGCCTCGCGGGCAAGGTCTTCCAGAGCTATGCCCGCCTTGGCGGCCAGCACCTTCAGCGCACCTTCGGTTGGGTCACCCAGCACCGACCACTGCGTGCGCGTTTCCTCGGGCGGCAGCAGCTGCGCATCGTTGCACAGCGCGGCAGCCTGCAGCAGCGGCAGCAGGGCCGCATCATTGGAGCTCAACTGGCCCTCGGGTGCGTAGCCCGTGCCGCTGACGGACACCTCCCGTCCACCGGGAAGCCACAAGGCGCTGACCGTCATTTCGTTGCGTGTCAGGGTGCCAGTCTTGTCAGTGCAGATCACGGTGGTCGAGCCCAGGGTTTCGACGGCCGACAGGCGGCGGATGATGGCGCCGCGCCCCGCCATGCGCTGCATACCGACGGCCAGTGCAATGGTCATGGCCACGGGCAGGCCTTCGGGCACCATGGACACCATCTGGCTGATGGCCACCATCAGCACATCGGCCAGCGGCAGATTCCGGAACATCCCGAGCGCGACCACCGCGACAAAAAGCACCAGCGCGGCGACGACCAGCGCGCGGCCAAATTGCGCGATGCGCTGCTCCAGCGGTGTCTGGGGGTCGGCTGCGGTTTCGGTCAGCCCGGCAATGCGGCCGACTTCGGTGTGGCTGCCGATGGCCACGACCACCGCCCGAGCGCGGCCGGCGGTTGCATAGGTGCCGGAGAACAGCATGTTGCGGCGGTCCGCCAGCCCGGTGGACTCGGCCAGGGGGGCCACCGCCTTGCTGACCGGGACCGACTCGCCGGTCAGGGCGGCTTCGGCGACCTGCAACTGGGCTTCCTCGATCAGGCGGGCGTCGGCACCAATCGCGTCGCCGGCGGCCAGCAGCAGCATATCGCCCGGTACCAGCTCGCGCGCCTCGACCATGGCCTCCTGCCCGTCGCGCAGTACGCGCACCCGCAGCGCCGCGAGCCGGCGCAGCGAGGCCATCGAGCGTTCCGCGCGGCCCTCCTGGAAGGTGCCCACCACGGCATTGACCAGCACCACGGCCAGGATGACCACCGCATCGCCATAGTGC
The DNA here is from genome assembly GCA_964543355.1 of uncultured Polaromonas sp. Classification (GTDB taxonomy): domain Bacteria; phylum Pseudomonadota; class Gammaproteobacteria; order Burkholderiales; family Burkholderiaceae_C; genus Polaromonas. The sequence continues at coordinate 11,522 of CAZIYA010000059.1, read as the reverse complement.
GCCATGGCAACGGCCAGGACGGCGGCGGCAAACAGGATGTAGATCAGCGGGCTCTTGAACTGGCGCGCGAATACGGCCAGCATGGAACGGCGCTGCGCTTCGGGCAGGGCATTGACGCCTTCGCTTGCGCGCCGGTTGTCCACTTCTGCGGCGTTGAGCCCGACGGCGGGGTCGCAGGCCAGCCGGGTGAGGACTTCGCCGGCCGGCAAGGCATGCCACAGCGTAGGAGCGGTCGCAGGCCCGCTGTGTGATGAGTGGGTCTTGGCGGTCATGGGCATAACAGGTTGGTCCTGTCAGGTTAGCGCAAAAACGGCCATGCCGAACCGCGGGCCGCAGCCGCAGCGAATGGGATGTCCTGCCGCTTGCGTTACATCAAGCCAGGTGCCATCACGGTGCCATCGGAGGCCGGTGCTGCACCGCGGGATCCATGACTGTTTGCAGGGATTACCGGCATACCGTACCCACAGGCACCATCCCTTTGATGCATATCAATTCGCCGTCGCGGGGCGCCGTTAGCATGGACTTTCGGAACCTGCACGTCCATGAAACTTTCTTTCAGCACCCGCAACAAACGCCACACCGCATTCCTGGTGTTGCTGGGGTGGCTGTTTGCCCTGGTTTCAGGGGTCGCCAATGCCTGTTTGCTGGAAGCGCGCGCAACGCACGCCCACGCAGCACCTGTCGAATGGTCCGAAGCAGCACAGGCCTCGCTTGTCTCTCCGACTCATGCGGGAGCTGTTGCGGGCCACGACGGTGACTTGCATGCGGCCAAGACCTTGTGCCTGAAGGCCTGTGACGATGGCGCTCGTTCCTTGCCCAAGCAGGAATTGACGGCGACCCAGGCCGATCCCGGTCAGGCGCCCCTCATGTCAATTCTCTGGACAGCGGTGACACCTGCTGCCACGACGCCCCGGCAAATGGACGGCGTTCAGCCCGCCTTACCTGAGCGGCCCATCCGGGTCCGCTACTCGCGGCTGGCACTCTAGCCGCCTCCGATGGCTGGCCTGGAACCTCGCGTTTCGGGGTCTGCGTCCATTTTCCAGTCCAGGTGATGAGGTTGGAGGCGCACATCGCGGGAGCGCCTGTCTTTACCCGGACACACTGCATTCCTTTTTCTTGCTTCAACTCATTGACCACGTTGACCGCAGGCTGCATTTCAGTACAGATTATTTCTTGAGGAGATCGACATGTTTGAAACACGAGACTACCCGTTGAGGCGGCGCAGCCTGTTCGCTGGCGCGATAGCCCTCACCGGCCTTGTGCTGGCGACAGCGCCCCGAGGTGCGATGGCTCAGGCAGGCCCTGAAGGAATCGCCGCGCAGTCGACGAGTGATCGAGGGGTGACGATCAAGGTAACGCCGAAGTCGATCGGAACTCCGGACAGCCGGTGGGAATTCATGGTCGTGCTGGACACGCACAGTGCCGATCTGAGCGATGAGCTGACCCAGAGCGCCACCCTGACAACCGACGAGGGGCGCACATTCAAGCCTGTGAGCTGGGAGGGCGCCCCACCCGGCGGCCATCACCGCGAAGGGGTGTTGGCCTTCGAGGTTCCTGCGCCACGACCGGGCGTGATCGAACTCAGGATTGCGCGACCGGGTGAATCCGCCCCCCGGATTTTTCGCTGGCAATTTTGAAGGAGAGTCATCATGGATCAGTTTGACAACAATGATCGACAGGCGCCATCGTTCTGGCGTCGCCCTGCCGGCATGGCGGTCGCAACGGCCGCCTTGATCGCCGGCTTCTACCTTCTGCGTGAGCACTGGGGCCATGTTCTTGGCTACTGGCCGTACCTGCTTTTGCTGGCTTGCCCGTTGATGCATCTGATGCATGGACACGGCCATGGCGGCCATGGTGGCCATGAGCATCGGCGACAGGAGCCGGAGCGCACGGACCACGTGAAGGAGTAAGGAGATGACGCTGAAAACGCATCACCACGGCCCGCGGCCGAACCGGGCATGAATGCGCCGTTCCAGCTTCATCGGGAGGCACTGGCCGATATCGCCGCCGATCCCGCCGCCGTCTTTGCCGTGCTGGACGATCACAGACGGCTGTCCGCGCACATGGAGAAGCCGTCCCTCATGATGGCGGGCGCCACGATGAAGACAGAGCTCGACAGCCAGCGGGGCCAGGCGGTGGGATCGGTGATACGCATGGAAGGCGTGATCCTGGGTGTGTCTCTGTATGTCGAGGAAGTGGTCACCCACCATGAGCCTCCTTTCCGCAAGACCTGGGAAACGCGCGGTCATCCGCGCTTGCTGGTGATCGGTGCATACCGCATGGGGTTCGAACTTGCCCCGACAGCCACCGGCGCCCGCTTGCGTGTCTGGATTGACTACAGCCCTCCAGCCGGCTTTGCAGGGCGCTGGTTGGGAAAACTCCTGGGCCAGGTCTATGCGAATTGGTGCGTGACCCGTATGACCCGGGACGCAGTGGATTTTTTCAACAAGGGGTAATCATGTCTGGAATCAGGAACTGGCTGGTGATGGCGGCAATGCTGTCAGGATGGGGTGTTGCGGGTGTCTGTTCAGCGGCAGACAAGGTGTATGTAGCGAACGAGGAGGCCGACACGGTCAGTGTGCTGGACGCTGCGTCGTTCAAGACGCTCGCCAACGTGCGTGTCGGCGGAAAGCCGCATAACGTGCAGGTGTCACCGGATGGCACGCGGGTGTGGGTGACCAACAATGGAGAGCCGGCTGCCGCAGATGCTTCTGCCCATCAGGACATGGGCAAGGACGAACATCAGGCCATGGGCGGTGCCGGTGCGGTCTGGGTCATTGACGCCACGACCAATGCGGTGGTTGCGAAAGTACCGGTAGGTTTGCATCCGGCGCATGTGGTGCTGACACCGGATGGCCGTTTTGCCTACGTGACCAATGGCGGTGACAACACACTGAGCGTGATAGATACATCGACGCAACGCCGGGTGTCAACGATAGCGGTTGGAAAATTTCCCCACGGCATTCGAGTCAGCCCGGACGGCAAGCAGGCCTATGTTGCCAACCTCAAGGCGGGCACGGTATCCGTTGTTGATACAGCCAGCCAAAAAGAGCTGACGCAAATACCGGTGGGCAAGGGCCCTGCCCAGGTTGGTTTTACGCCTGATGGGCGTCTCGCTTTCGTTTCACTGTCCGGAGAAAACGCTGTTGCCGTGATCGATCCTGCGACCCGCAAGGTCCTGCGCAGGATTGCTGTCGGAACGGTTCCCATCCAGTTGTTCGCGACGCCGGATTCCACCACCTTGCTTGTTGCGAACCAGGGTACGCGAAAAAAACCCGGCAAGACCCTCAGCATGATCGATCTGGGGAGTTTCAAGGTGATCAAGACTGTTGATACCGGCGCCGGCGCCCACGGCGTGACCATTGACCGGGAAGGCCGGTACGCGTACATCACGAACACCTACGCCGGCTCGCTGTCGGTGCTCGATATCGGGAAGCGCAGTGTGACTGCAACCGTACCCGTTGGCAAAGGGCCCAACGGTGTCAGTGTGAGGCCATGAGAACTTCAACAGGCGCTTGTTCATGCAGCCGGCCAGAATGAGGATGCGTGCTTCCGGCAAGGTGTTCGCCGCCTGCGGGGTATGGATGGTTGGGCTGGGCGCTTACTTCCTGTTCCTGCGTCCAGCGCTGCTTCCAGAGGACCCGCGGTTTATGGGGAGCTCCGTGGAAAACCTGCTGGCCGCAGCCCCCGGATTATTGCGCTGGCTTGACCATGTCTTCAATGTGATGGGCGGTTTCATGGTCGCCACCGGCGCGCTGACCCTGCTGGTGGCTTGCCGCTACCTTGCCAGCCGTGCCAGTGGAACATTTGCAGCAATGACGCTGGCCGGCGGAGCCAGCGTCATGCTGATGAGCGCAACGAACTTCATGTTGCAGTCGGATTTCCGCTGGCTGCTACTGGTGCCTGCCATGCTGTGGATTGCAGGGTTGATCTGTTATCTGCGGGAAGCGGCCTTCGGACGAGAGGTCTCTGAGTGAGCTGAACGGCCGCAGCGCCTGCGCCGGATCAGCAGGTACGCGGCCGGCAGCACGAACATGGACAGCAGCGGGGCGGTGATCATGCCGCCTACCATGGGCGCGGCGATGCGCTGCATGACCTCGGAGCCCGTGCCAGCTCCCCACATGATGGGAAGCAGGCCTCCCAGGATCACCGCCACGGTCATGGCCTTGGGCCTTACCCTGAGCACAGCGCCCTCGTGGATCGCTTCGATCAGATCGCCGGTGGAAGTGTTCCCCTCTGCCGTGCGCCTGTCCCAAGCCTGTTTCAGGTAGAGCAGCATGATGACGCCGAACTCTGCCGAAACGCCCGCCAGTGCGATAAAACCCACCGCACCAGCCACGGACAGGTTGTAGCCCAGCAGATAAAGCAGCCAGATGCCGCCTATCAGCGCAAAGGGCAGGGTGGCCATGATCAGGAAGGCATCGTCAAAGCGCCTGAAGGTCAGGTACAGGAGCACAAAGATGATCAACAGCGTAAAGGGAACGACCACCTGGAGGCGGGCTGTTGCCCGCTCCAGGAATTCGAACTGCCCCGACCAGGAAATCGAGTAACCCGGCGGCAGCGAAACCTGCGCTGCCACGGCCGCCTGCATGTCCCTGACCGCCGAGCGCAGGTCGCGGCCGCGAATATCCACATAAACCCATCCCGACAGCCGCGCATTTTCGCTGCGCAGCATGGGTGGCCCATCGGTGATGCGGATATCGGCCACATCGGAGAGCACCAGCCGCGCGCCGCGTTCATTGACGATGGGCAGGCTGCGCAGCTTTTCCAGCGAGTCGCGGATTTCGCGCGGGTAGCGCACATTGATCGGAAAGCGCTGCAGGCCCAACACCACCTCGCCACCGCTTCCACCCAGGTTTTCGCCGCCCACGGCCGTTGAGATGACCGATTGCACGTCGGCGACGTTCATGCCGTAGCGGGCGGCATCGTCGCGCCGGATGTTGACATCGACATAACGTCCGCCGGTCAGCCGCTCGGCCAGTGCGCTGCTCACGCCGGGGACGTCTTTCAGGATCCGCTCGATCTCGCCGGTTGCCCGGTCGATGGTGGCCAGGTCGGCGCCGGCGACCTTCACTCCCACCGGGCTTTTGATGCCGGTGGCCAGCATATCAATGCGGTTGCGGATGGGGGGAACCCAGATATTGGCCAGCCCCGGCACCTTCACGATGCGGTCCAGTTCCTCGACCAGCCTGTCCTGCGTCATGCCTGGGCGCCACTCGCCGCGCGGCTTGAACTGGATGGTGGTTTCAAACATTTCCATGGGCGCCGGGTCGGTGGCAGTTTCGGCGCGCCCCGCCTTGCCATACACGCTGAGTACCTCGGGCACGGTCTTGATCAGGCGGTCGGTCTGCTGCAACAGCTCGGCCGCCTTGCCTGCAGACAACCCCGGCAGGGCCGATGGCATGTAAAGCAGGTCGCCCTCGTCCAGTCGCGGCATGAACTCGCCGCCGATGTGCTGCAGCGGCCACAAACTCACACCCAGCAGCAGTGCGGCCGCACCGAGCGTGAATTTGGGCCAGCGCAGCACAAGGTCGAGCAGGGGCTCATAAAGCCTGATCAGCAGGCGGTTCAGCGGGTTGGCCTTTTCGCCCGGGATGTGGCCGCGGATCAGGTAGCCCATCAGCACCGGGATCAGGGTCACGGACAGGCCGGCTGCGGCCGCCATCGCGTAGGTCTTGGTAAATGCCAGCGGCGAGAACAGCCGCCCCTCCTGCGCTTCCAGCGTGAACACCGGGATGAAGGACAGCGTGATGATGAGCAGCGAGAAAAACAGGGCGGGCCCGACTTCCGCCGCGGAGTCGCCAATCACCTTCCAGCGCGCATCGCCGGCAAGCCTGCCGTGCGGATGGTCGTGCGTCCATTGCTCCAGGTGCCGGTGCGCGTTTTCTATCATCACCACTGCCGCATCGACCATGGCCCCGATGGCAATCGCAATGCCGCCCAGGGACATGATGTTGGCATTGACACCCTGGTAGTGCATGACAATGAAGGCCGCGAGAATGCCCAGCGGCAGCGAGACGATGGCCACCAGCGCCGAGCGCAGGTGGAACAGGAAGATCAGGCACACCACGGCCACCACGGCAAACTCTTCCAGCAGCTTGAAGCCCAGGTTGTCGATGGCCCGCTCGATCAGGCCTGAACGGTCGTAGACAGGAACAATTTCAACGCCCCGCGGCAGGCTCGTCTGGAGTTGCCGCAGCTTGGCCTTGACCGCTGCGATGGTTTCCAGTGCATTCTTGCCGGAACGCATCACGATCACGCCGCCGGTCGCCTCGCCTTCGCCATCCAGCTCGCCAATGCCGCGCCGCATCTCGGGGCCCAGCTGGACGCGTGCCACGTCACCCAGCCTGACAGAGATGCCGGCCTCGGTGGTCATGAGCGGCACCTTGCGGAAATCGTCCAGCGTCTGCAAATAGCCGGAGGCCCGCACCATGTATTCGGCTTCCCCGAGTTCCAGCACCGAGCCGCCGCTTTCCTGATTGGCCTTCTGCATGGCTTCCAGCACCCGCGTGTGCGGCAGGCGGTAGGCCGCCAGCTTGTCAGGGTCCAGCACAATCTGGTATTGCCGCACCATGCCGCCCACAGAGGCGACTTCGGCCACGTTGGGCACTGTCTTGAGTTCGTATTTCAGGAACCAGTCCTGCAGCGCGCGCAGCTGCGAGGCGTCCTGCGTGCCGCTGCGGTCGACCAGTGCGTACTGGTAAATCCAGCCGACACCGGTGGCATCGGGGCCGAGCGAGGCCTTGGCGCCGGCAGGCAGGCGCGACTGCACCTGGTTCAGGTACTCCAGGACGCGCGAACGCGCCCAGTAGAGGTCTGTGCCGTCCTCAAACAGCACATAGACAAAGGAGTCGCCAAAGAAGGAATAGCCGCGTACCGTTTTGGCGCCCGGCACCGAGAGCATGGTGGTCGTCAGCGGGTAAGTGACCTGGTTTTCCACAATGCGCGGTGCCTGGCCGGGGTAGCTGGTGCGGATGATCACCTGCACATCGGACAGGTCGGGGAGTGCATCCAGCGGCGTTTTCAGCACCGCGTACACGCCCCAGGCGCTGATCATCAGCGTGGCCAACAGGACCAGGAAACGGTTGACGATGGACCAGCGGATCAGGCCGGCAATCATGGTTTGCTCCGTGTTGCCGGTGTAGCCAGCGGACTGATTCCCGTCAATTGCGCCATGCCTCCGGCATCCATATAAAACTCGAAGGTCACCCGGTCGCCCGGTTTCACGTTGCGCGGAACTCCCGCCTGCGGCGGCTTGAATTCCATCGTCATGGCGCCCCATTTCAGGGAGGCGATCGGGCCGTGCGTCAGGGTCACGGCATCCGGTGCCAGCGCATCCACTTTCCCTTCTCCCTGATGACGAGGCGCGTTGCTGGCGGCAGCGGCCCTGGCCGGGTCATTGAGCCGGGCCTCCACGCCTTTGAGGCTGGCTTCGGAATCGATCAGGAACTGCGACGACACCACCACCTGCTGGCCGGCCTGCAGCCCGCGCGTGATCTCGGTTTGCCCGCCGCTTTCCATACCTGTTCCCACTTCCACCGGGCGGAACCGGCCTTCCTTTTCCGCCAGCATGACCACGCTTCGCTGGCCAGTCTGGATCACCGCCTCGGTGGGAACCAGCAGTACCCTGCCGGCACGCGTGTCCATGAACTGCATCTGCACAAACATGCCGGGTACCAGGCGGTTGCCGGGGTTGGCCAGTTCCAGCCGGGCCTTGAGCGTGCGGGTGTCCGCACTGACCTGCGGCAGGAGTGTCTGGACCTTGCCCTTGAACACTTCGCCCGGCACGGCCGGGCTTCTGGCTTCCACCTTTGCGCCCGGGCGCAGCAAGGCCGCCCGGCTCTCCGGAACCTCGGCATTCGCCCAGACGGTGGACAGGCCATTGATGCGGAACAGCGTCGCACCCGGCATCACTGCCATGCCCTCGCGTGCCGCCAGCTCCGTGACCACACCTGCGATGGGCGCAAACAGGGTGATGCGCGCGCTGGGCCGGCCGCTGGTTTCCACGGCGGCAATTTGTGCCTCGCTCATGCCGGCCTGGCGCATGCGCTGGCGCGCGCCATCGACCAGCTCCGCCAATTGGGAGCCCTGCATGCGGCGCACTGCCAGGAACTCTTCCTGCGCGGCCACCCACTCGGGAACATGGAGTTCCGCCAGCGGCTGACCCCGGGTGACCTTGTCCAGCGTGGCGCGCACATGCAGGCGTTCCACATAAGCCGTGGCGCGAGCCTGCACCGTGACCTGGTCGCGTTCGTTGAAGGCGATGCTGCCGACCGCGGACAGTTCGGGCGAGAGTGTGCCCTCTGTCACCGGCGCCATGCGTACCCCCAGGTTTTGCTGGATACGGGGGCTCACGGTGACTTTTCCCTGATCGCTGTCTCCATCGGCGAAAACCGGCACCAGCATCATGTCCATGAAGGGGGACTTGGCAGGTTTGTCGAAGCGGTTTCCCGGCACCATGGGGTCGTGGTAGTACAGGACCTTGCGGCCGCTGGCCGGGTCGATGTCGCCTGCCTGAATGCCGGCGCTGAGGTGCCGCCGGGTGGCTTGCTCGCCGTCCAGACTTTGCGGGTCCGCAGGCAGGGGCGGTGGTGCATCAGCTGCAGAGCCGGCCGTGTGCGCAGGCGCAGTCATGCCCCGTTGCATGCCCAGCGTGTACAGGCCATAACCGCCGGCCAGCACCGTCAAGGCGATGGCCAGTGATGCGATGAGGATTTTTCTGGTGTTCATGGCTGGCCTTTCTTGGCTACGGGCGTATTGACGGCGGCGCTGCTGTCGATGGCGGTGTCCGGCCTCAGGTAGTTGAGCCGGGCCCATAACCGTGCGGTTTCACGTTCCAGCTCCATAGCCTGGAAACGGGTGTTGATTTCAGCCTGGCGTGCGGCCAGCACGCTTGCCAGGTCGCCCTTGCCGACGCGGTAGCTACTCAGCGCTGCCGCCGAACGCTGCCCGGCCGCAGGGATCATCTGGTGCTTGTAGCGTCTTGCCCGTTCCTTGCTGGTCTGCCAGTCGTTGAGCAGCGTGCGCACCTCGGCCTCATAGGATTGCAGGGCGTCTTCGTGGTTGGCACGGGCTTCATCGAGCTGCGCCAGCCTGGCCGCGATGTCGCGGTTCTGGCGATTTTTCTGGTCCCACTGCAAGGGAATCGAGACCCCGACCGAAACCATGTTGGGGTAAGCCGGGCCGCGCTGCAGGTAAGTGGCTTCCAGCGCCCAGTCGGACTTCGTGTTGGCCTGAGCCAGCCTGAGCTCGGTCTCGGCGGCATCCACCTGCGAAGCCAGCACGGCCAGTGGCGGGTGCTGCCGGAGTTCTTCGGTGGAAAGCCTGCCTTCCAGGACGGTGTTCTGCCAGTCCGGTGTTCCCGATAGCGGACGGTTGGCCCGCGTGCCGGTCCAGCGCATGAGCATCAGGTCAGCATTTCTGGCCTGGCTGTCCACCTGGCTGAGCCGGTCTTCAATCTCGATCAGCGCTGTACGCGCGGCAAACACATCGGCCTGTGCGCCTTTGCCCTCGCGGAAGGCGATGAGGGCGCCTTGTTCCTGCAGTCGGGTTTCTTCCTGTTGCTGCTGCAGCAGCGTGCGCAAGGCCAGCGCGTAATAACGTTCCAGCCATGCCAGGGCCGTGTCACGCTGAATGCCGGCCAGGGCTTGCTGCCGCTGGGCCTGGGCACGCTCGGCATCGCGCTCGAAACGCTCGGCCTTGAGCTGGCGTTTTTCCGCGCGCGGGAACTCCTGCATGAGACCGATGCGGCGCATGGTCATGAAATCCTGTGTCAGGCTCAACTGCGCGGGTCCGCTGAGAGGCAGGTTGTCGACACCCAGCTTGAGCACCGGATCGGGCAACTGGCCAGCCGACACCGCCATGTCGCGCGCGGAGCGGGCCAGCGCGTCCTGAGCCTGCACCTGCCGGGAGTGCTGCACAGCAAGTTGCTGCGCTTCCCGCAGTGACAAGGGCGCAGGCGCAGCGCCGGTGGCCCACAGCAGCGGCGCGACAAGAACCAGAAGGGACGATAGCGCCGTACCGCGAAGCGGGCGTGTCCAATGAATACCAGAAAATGCAAGCATGAAACCTCCGACGACATGACAAGCCGGAGCACACCGCGTGCTCAGGCGCAAACCAGGAAGCGGGAGGCTTTAAAGGCGGAAGCAGCAGTGACGCACCGCCACCGACAGCGCAGTGGTGCGCGCCGGCATGGGGGCTTGCAGGGGCACCCCCGGCGGCGCCAGGGCCAGCAGACGGGTCAGCGGATAGTCGCTGGTTGCCGTGGCCAGCGACGCCAGGGCGGGAAGCTGGTACTTGTCGGCAGTCTGCTGGTCGGCCTTGCAGTGGGCCGCGCAGAGGTTGGGCTGCTCGTTGTCCATCGTGAATGCCATGGACTCAGCGCAGGGCATGTCCGTGTGGGCCGCCAGCGCGGCGGCCTGGTCCACTCTGGATTCCGTGGTCCCGCCACCCGGACAGGCATAGGCAGCCACCGCGAGCTGCATGAACAGCACATTCACCAGCGCGAACAGCACGGTGAACAGGCGCTTGCGGCGGTTCCAGGTCATGGGAGGGAGGCGGATAAAGTCATGATGAAAGGCACAGCGGATTTTAAGCGTGGAAGACTGCTTTTTTACAAGGCAGCACACAGCTGTGACTGATGCGCATCAAACAACTTACTTCGGCTCGAGGGTCAGGACGGTGTACTTGCCATCGATCTTGTCGGCGGTGAAGCTGACCTTGTCGCCGGCCTTGACCTTGTCGAGCAGGGTTTTGTCCTTTACCTGAAACACCATGCTCATGGGCGGCATGTCCAGGTTCTTGATCTCGCCGTGCTTGAGGGTGATCTTGCCGGCGTCCTTGTCGACCTTGCGTACTTCGGCTTCGGTGGCGGGCGGCCCGGCCTGCGCAAAGGCAGCCGACGTGAGCAGGGTGGCAATCAGGGTGGTGAAATGTTTCATGGGGAAATCCTTTAGGTTCAGGTGCGGTGGTAACTTTGATAGACACGGGTGTCGCCGCTGCGGCTGATGAGTACAACGTCATACGGGTCTTTCCGGTTGCCGTAAATGGCGCCGTCCATGCCGGGCGAGCCGACCGGCATGCCGGGCACCGACAAGCCGACGGCGGCCGGACGTTCCTTCAGCAGACGGTGCACCTCGCGGGCCGGGACATGGCCTTCGATGGCGTAACCACCGACCAGCGCGGTGTGGCAGGAGCCGAGCTTGTCGGGCACGCCCAGCCGCTTGCGGGCAGCGGTGTTGCCGCTGTCATGCACCTTGACATCGAAGCCGTTGGCTTGCATGTGGGCCACCCAGTCCTTGCAGCAACCGCAGTTGGGGTCTTTCCAGACTTCGACCTGTGGCCGGGTCTGGGCCATCAGCGTGGGTGCCAGCAGGGAAGTGCCGGCCAGGCTGGCGACGGTTTGAATAAAAAATCTTCTTTGCATGATTTCTCCTTGAGGGATGTTTAACGGGATGCCGCGGCAACGCTGATCTTGCCGACCATGCCCGCCTGGTAGTGGCCGGCGATCAAGCAGGCAAAGT
>CAZIYA010000058.1:0-14291 GCA_964543355.1 uncultured Polaromonas sp. | reverse complement strand
ATTTGCTCTTCGAGCTGCTTGCGGTGCTGGCCCAGCACGGCGAGAAATTTCTTGAGCTGCGGGCCGGTGTCGCGCGGGCTGTCGTAGGTGTCGATGATTTCCTTGGCTTCGGTCAGGCTCAGGCCCAGACGCTTGGCGCGCAGCGTGAGCTTGAGCCGGGTCCGGTCACGCGCGCTGTACACGCGGTTGCGCCCGCCCGGGCCCTCACGCTGCGGCTGCAGCAGGCCCATGTCTTCGTAAAAACGGATGGCGCGTGTGGTCAGGTCGAACTCTTTGGCCAGATCGCTGATGGAGTGCGTGGTCGTGGTTGCCATGTGGTGAAACCCTGGTGACAGGGCCCTCGTGTAGCCGCTCGGTAATTCAGGTGTAATGCGGGAAACAGCTTACGTTAACGTAAACGTCAATCCAACCGGTGATCTTACAAGATGAATGCACAGGAAGCCCAGCTGCACTACCCCTTCGGCGATAACCTGCCGCCGTCCGGCGGCGCGCTGGAGGTGGCGCCCGGCGTCAAGTGGCTGCGCATGCGCCTGCCTTTTGCGCTGGACCATATCAACCTGTGGCTGCTGCGTGACGAGCTGCCGGGACCGCAGGGCCCGGTGCAGGGCTGGACGGTGGTGGACTGCTGCATCAGCAGGGACGAGTCGAAGGCGCAATGGGAGCAGATTTTTGCCGGTGAGCTGGAGGGTCTGCCCATCCTGCGGGTGATCGTGACGCACATGCACCCGGACCACATCGGCCTGGCGCACTGGCTGTGCGAATGCTGGAACGCACCGCTGTGGATCAGCTCCACCGACTACCACACGGCCCGCCTCAGCACCCAGAACAGCACCGGCTTCGGCGGCGAAAGTGCAGCGGCCTTTTTCGCCTCGCATGGGCTGACCGATCCGGAATCACTCGAAAAAATCAGGGCACGCGCCAATTACTACCCTGGCCTGGTGCCGGCCGTGCCCGGCCGCTTCCACCGCCTGATGGACGGCCAGGCCATCGCCATCGGCGGGCGCAGCTGGACCTGCATCAGCGGCTACGGACACGCGCCCGAACACATGGCGCTGCACTGCGCCGAGATAAACACACTCATCAGCGGCGACATGATCCTGCCGCGCATTTCGACCAATGTGAGCGTGTACGACACGGAGCCGGAGTCGAATCCGCTGACGCTGTTTCTGCAGTCGATCGACAAATTTGCGCCGCTGCACCCGGACACGCTGACCCTGCCCTCGCATGGCAAACCCTTCAGGGGCCTGCACACACGGATTGCCCAGCTGCATGAACACCACCGCGACCGCTTGGCGGAAGTGATGGAGGCCTGCAGCGCCAGCCCCTGCAGTGGCGCAGACATCCTGCCGGTGATGTTCAAGCGCGCGCTGGACCTGCACCAAACCACCTTCGCCATGGGAGAAGCCGTGGCCCATCTGCACACGTTGTGGTTTGAAGGCAGGCTGCAGCGCCAGCTGGGCGCGGACGGCATCTACCGCTTCCACACGGCCTGAGCCGGCGGCGCATCAGGCGGCAAGGTTCTCCGGCCCGGGAAGGCCGGCGCCCTGCGGCAGGGACATGAAAAAACTGGCCCCGCCCTGGTCCGCAGAAACCGCCCAGGCCTGCCCGCCATGGAGTTGTGCTACGCGCCTGACAATGGCCAGGCCGAGCCCGCTGCCGGGAAAGTCGGCGGAGGAATGCAGGCGCTGAAAGGCGGTAAACAGCTTGCCCGCATAAGCGGCGTCGAAACCGGCGCCGTTGTCTGAGACCTGCAGCACAAGGTCGCCGCTCGCCGGGTCCGCCTTCAAGCTCACCTGGATCCAGCCCTGCTCCTTGCGGGAGGTGAACTTCCAGGCGTTGTCGAGCAGACAGGCCAGCGCAGTAACCAGCATTTTTTTGTCGCCGACGAGAGGCAGGGAAGGCTCCATCTCGAGCACCAGTTGCCGGCCCGGCTCGCGCCTGCGCAAATCGTCCATCAGGCGCTGGCACACCGGGGCCAGGTCTATCCGCTCCAGCGCCATCAGCATGTGCGGCAGATAAGTCAGGGTACGCACGTCATCCATCAGCCGGGCAAGCTGGTGGGTGCTCGCCTGGATGCGGGCCAGGTAGTGGCGGCCCTGCGCGTCGAACGTGGCGGCGTAGCGCTCCGCCAGGGTGCTGGCAAAACCATGGATGACATGCAGGGGGGATTTCAGGTCGTGCAGCATCGCGCTCGTGAAGGCATCGAGTTCGCTGCGGCTGCGCTGCAGTTCATCGGTGCATTGGTCGACACGCAACTCGAGCTCCTCGTTGATGCGCTGCAGGTGCGCGTCGGCAAGATGGCGTGCGCCCACATCGCTCACACTGACCATCACCGCCGGCCGCAGCTGCCACTGCACGCTGCTGCAGGCCAGCTCCACCAGCATGGGCTGGCCTCCGGCTTTCTTCTGCGTGCAAAGCCGCATTTCCCCGTGGAAATCGCCCACCGGCAGGGAGGCCAGCACGGCAGCCCCCTCCCCCTCGGGGAAAAGTTCGGCCGCGAAAAGTACCGCGAGCTCGTCCTGCGTCATGCCGTAGAGGGCAGCGGCCGCCTTGTTGGCCGCCAGGACATGGCCGGAGCCCACGTCGAACAGCCACATCGCCTGCGGATGGACATCAAACAAAGCCTGGTTGCAGGACTCGCTGTCCCGCAGCTGGCGTGAAGCCCGGTGGGCCGCACTGACATCCTTCAGGGTTACCAGCAGGCCATCGACATGCTGGCGCAGGCAATAGTCGACCCACTGGTCTTCAAACGGGTAGCGGGCAACAAACTGATGGGTTCCGCTTTCCTGCAGCGCCTGCTCGGTAGCGCTGCGGTGGCTTTCTGCAATGTCTTCCGGGACGGCGTCCCAGAAGTCGGCGCCGCGCATGTCGGCCAGCGCGGCATGCGCCAGCGCATGGGCGCCGCTGTTGAAAGCCACCACCCGGCCGCGGTCGTCGAGCAGGATGATGCCTTCTGACGTCAGCTCCAGGCCGGCCTGCAGGGCCTCTGCGTTGGCTGCCGCGTTTTCAGCCGCGTCGCCGGATTCCGGGGCTTTCCCCTGCCGCGCTCCTGTGAGCGACTTCAGCCATGCCTTGAATGCGGTCAACGGAGCCAAGTCCGGGTTGCGTCAAACGCTGGAAAACAGCCGGTCTAGCGCCACTTGCGGTTGGCCACCAGCAATGCTGTCACGTAGCCATGCAGCCAGTCGAAATTGATCGGCTTTTCAAGGTAGTGCGAGTTCGGCGGCAGGCCACCCCTTTCCGCAATGGCTTCGCTGGGCAGGCCGCTGATGACGAGAATCTGCATGGACAGCAGCTGCTGGTTGCGTTTGAGCGCGCGTAGCATTTCCATGCCGTCCACGCCGGGCATGTTCAGGTCGGTGATCAACAGGTCGGGCCGCATGCTGGCAATGTCCATCAGGGCTTCCAGGGCGGACGGCATGAAGCTGCAATCGACGGCCATGTTCCATTCGTCGAACTGGGCCTTGTAGAGCTCGCATGTGGCCTCATCGTCTTCCACCACCAGCACGCTCAGCCGGTTGCGCGGATCGGCGTCCACCTGCGCCCGTTGCGGGCTGTTTTTGAGCAGGTAGTTGTTGATGGCGCGCAGGGACAGCCGACGATGGCCGCCCAAGGTCTTCCACGCGTCGATTTCCCCCTTCTCGACCAGCGACTGCACCGTGGCCACGGACAGGCCCAGCAATTTGGCGGCATAGGTGGTGCCGCAATAGTCATCACTGGAGAAATCGCTCGCGGTGATGGCCGCCTCAAAGGGTTGGGGTTCACGTGGCATATAAAAAGCTCATTCAAAGTTACACCCCGCAATTTAACCAATTTCAGGGATTTAATCAATTAGATTGGCCATCTATCAATTCGAGAATATTCTTACAGGGAGTCACCAATCTCCGGCCAATCTCCGGCATCAGCCCGCCGTGGCGACACCAGGCAGAGTGAAAAAGAAAGTGGCGCCCTTGCCCGGCTCGGCCTGAGCCCAGACCTGGCCGCCGTGGCGGCTGATCACGCGGCTCACGGTAGCCAGCCCGATGCCCGTGCCGGGAAATTCGGTCACGGCATGCAGCCGCTGGAAAGTATTGAAGAGCTTGTCGGCATACGCCATGTCAAAGCCCGCTCCGTTGTCCTGCACAAACAGCACGGGCAGCCCGGCTGCGTCGGTGGTGCGCCCCACCCGGATATCCGCATGGGCCTGGCGGGAGGAAAACTTCCAGGCATTGCCCAGCAGGTTCTCCATCACCACCCGGACCAGCCGCCCGTCGCCCTGAACCTGCAAGCCCTCTTCAATCTGAATGCTGGCCACGCGCTCGGGGTTGCGGCCCCGGCATTCGTCGGCGATTTCATGCGCAATGGCGCTCAGGTCCACCGTTTCATGGCGCAATTGCATGCGCGTGACCTGTGCCAGGGACAGCAGGTCTTCGATCAGCCGCCCCATCTGCGCCACCCCCGCCTGGATGCGCGCCAGGTAATGCTGGACTTTTTCGTTCGGCTGGGCGGCATCCAGCTGCTTGGCCAGCAGGCGGCTGAAACCGTCGATCGTGTTCAGCGGAGAACGCAGGTCATGCGACACCGAGTAGGAGAAGGCTTCGAGTTCCTGATTGGACAGGCGCAGCGCGGATTCAATGGCCTTGATCTCCGTCACATCGGCATCGATGCCGACCCAGAACAGGACCTCACCGCTTTTTTCATCGAGCACCGGGGAGCCGCGGTAAGCCATGGTGTGGTAGGTGCCGTCCGTGGCCAGCACGCGCCGCATGCCTTCGTAGGGCTGCAGGCTCTGGCGCGACGCTTCCCAGCTGGCGGACAGGGCAGGCAGATCGTCGGGGTGGACGGCTGCCATCCATTTGGTCCCCATCCAGTCCGCCGGCGTGCCCCCCATCAACTCGTACCACTTGCGGTTCACGTAAGTCATGTGGCCTTCGGCATCGGCATTCCAGACCACCTGCGGGGCCTGCTCGGCCAGCGCCCGGAACAGGGCCTCCTGCCGCGCCAGGGCCGCGGTCCGCTCGGCAACTTTTTCTTCCAGCCCCTGGTTGAGCTGCTGGACCTGCTCGAAAAGCCTGGCATTTTCAATTGCAATGGACGCCAGTTGCGCAAGCTCGACCGTCACGTACTGGTCCTGCAGCGTGAAGTCGCCCTCGTACTTGTCGCTCAGTTGCAGCAGGCCGATGTTTTCCCCGTTGCGCCCCGTCAGCGGCACCGCCAGCCAGCCCCGCATGGGCGGGTCGGTGCCGGCGTCATTGCCAAAACCGGTCCAGCGGGGATGGGCCTCGAGTTCGGGCTGGGTCAACCGCATCGGGTGATTGGATTCAACGACCTCAGCGTAGAGACCACAGCCATGCGAGAACCTCACGAAATCCCGACAGTTGGCATATTTGTCGGAGTGCGAAACCGCGTTGACTGTGCGGGACTGCTCGGCGCCTGCAACAGTCAGACTCACCACCGCCAGGTGCACGCTCACGACAGCCCGCGCCTGATCCACCGTTTCCTGCATCGTGGCTTCAACGGTGCGGTGGCGGGTGATGGCCTGCGTTGCATCGGCCGCATGTTCCAGTGTGAGCAGGTAATCCTGCACGTCCTTTTCGGCCTTGATCTGGGCAGTCATGTCCAGTGCGACGACAAAACGCGCGTCCTGGCCCTCGTACTGGATGGTGCGGGAAATCGTCTCCACATGAAATTCAGTCCCGTCCTTGCTGCGGTGCAGGCGCCGGTTGACATCTTCCCGGACGCCTTTGGCGATCTCGGCCTTCAGGCGGCGACCTTCCTCTTCGGAACGGATGTCATAGATGTTCATGCCCATGAATTCGTCGCGTGTGTAGCCATAACGCCGGGTACAGGCTTCATTGACCGCGACAAACATCTGGGTCCGCGCATCGATGATCCACATCGGCACAGGCGCAGCCTTGAACAGGACGGCATAACGCCGTTCGCTGTTGATCAGGGCCTGCTCGGCGAGCTTGCGGTGCGTGACGTCGCGCTCCACCGACACCCAATGGGTGAACTGCCCCTTGCCGTCCGCAATCGGGACGATGTCGAGCTCTATCCAGAACTCCTTCCCGTCCTTGGTGTAATTGATCAGTTCACCGCGCGTCGGTTGCCAGCTCCGGAGCGCCGCGCCTATGCGGTCGAGTTCGGCACGCTGCGTGTTGGGGCCTTGCAGCAGCCGCGGGGACCGGCCCAGCACCTCTTCACGGCTATAGCCGGTGCGGCGCTCAAACGCATCGTTGACAAAAACAATGCTCGGCTCCCACGCGTCAATCGGCCCGGCATCGGTGATGAGCACGATGTCGTTGAGCCGGGAAATGGCCGTTTCGAGCAGGCGCAGTTGCTCTTCCGACGCGTGTTTTTCGCTGATGTCCTGAAGCGCCCCCACCACGCGGATGATCTTGCCGTCCTCCCACAAGGCACGCCCCTGGGTTTTGACCCAGATGCGCCGGCCTTTCGCGGTCACCATGGGCAGCTCCAGGTCCCAGGGGATGCCGTGCTCCGCTGCGCCCCGCGCGGCAGCGCCTATCACGGCCTGCGCTTCGGGCGCGTAGAACATCAGCGTCGCTTCGACACTGACCGGAACGCCCGGGTCCATCTCGTGGATGCGGTAAACCTGCTCGGACCAGATCACCAGCCTGTCGGCAAGAATGACTTCCCAGCCGCCGATTCTTGCCATTTCTCCGGTGCGCCGCAGCAGCTCCGTGGTACGGGCAGCGGCCTGCTCCGCGAGTTTTCGCGCAGTGATGTCCTGCACCACACCGGCACGCAAGATGGCCGCGCCCGAGCTGTCGGTCTGGGTCTCGCCGTGCTGGTGTATCCACCGGAGTTTCCCATCGGGCAGCATGACGCGGTATTCTGTATCCAGGGGCTTGCCCTCCCGTGTCGCTTCCTCGCGCAAACGCAGGTACTCGGAGCGGTCATCCGGATGGATCATCCCGACCACGCTATCCTCGTTGGGGTCGAAGTCTTCTTTAGCCAGCCCGTACAGCTCGTACACCTCGTCAGACCACCAGCCCTGGCCGGTCACCAGGTTCCGCTCCCAGTTGCCGATGCGCCCCAGGCGTTGCGCGTTGAGCAGTTTGCGCTGGGCCTCGCGCAGCTCCTCGTAGCCGCGCGTCTGCTCCAGCTGCAGCCGTTCCATCTCGGTGACATCGGAAAACACCATCAGTGCCCCGACAATGCCCCCCGCTTCCTCCATGGGGCGGTAGGTGCAGTTGATCAGCCGGCCTGCGGGCTCACGCTCGTTGCGCATCAGCACGGGCAGCGGCCCGCCGCTTTCACCCCGCAGTGCCTTGTACAGGGGCAACTGGTTGAAGGCATACGGCGTCTGCGTGCCCGGCACAAAAAGGCCTTGCTGCTGCGGCCACTGCGGAGCCAGCACCAGCGACATGTCGTCAATGGCAAAAAGCCGCGCCGCGGTTTCATTGATCAACAGCAGGCGCCCGGCGGCATCGACCGCCATCAGCCCTTCCTGCATGCTGTTGATCGTCAATTCCAGCGTGGCATAGGCCTGCCGGTTTCGCGTCAGTTCATTTTGCAGGACCCGTTCGCGATGCTCGAGGGAGTCCGCCATCAGGTTGAAACCGGCCGCGATGCCCGAAAATTCGCTCTGGGCGTCATTCTGGTCGACCGGTATGCGGGCGTCCAGGTGCCCTTTTTCCAGCCGCCAGGTCGCGTGCAGCAGTTGCCGGGCCGGCGCCACAATGGCGCGGCCGGCAATCATCCACGCCACCCAGCCACCCAGAAAGGCCACCAGCGCCAGCGCCGTCAGTTCAATCCACAACTGGCGCTGGCCGGGCCCCACAACCAGGTCGCGGTCCATGCTGACCGAAACGAACACCGCCGCTTCCGTGTGCGGGTTGCTCGGCATGAACGCCCACAAGCGGTCCTGGCCTGCGCCATCAAGGCCTTCGCGCACGCCCGAGCTCATGTTTTTGACCGCTTCCCGCAACACCTGGCTGCGAACCTTTTCCCCCACCTTGATGGGAAGCTCGGGCTTGCTGGCGAGCAAGGTCCCCTCACGGTCCTGGATTCCCAGCGCGGCGCCCGAGGGCAGCTGTATGGCGGCAATGGACTCGGCCATTCTGGCCAGATCAAGTGCCGCAAAAACCACCCCGGTGACCTTGCCGTCTGTGCCTGTCACCGGCTGCGCATAAGTCAGAACAGGCTTGCCAACAAGGCGTCCGACGGCATAGGTGCCAGCCACAAAGCGGCGCTGGGCAATGGCATCGCGGAAATAGGCGCGGTCACCCAGGAAAGCTTTTTTTTCACTGCCCAGGGCGTGGCAGCGGGTGTGGCCGTCCAGCCCCAGAAGGCCCACATTGGCGTATTCGGGAAGCTGCCGGGTCAGGCCTGAAAAATAGCGGTTGCAGTCGAAGTTGCCGTTGCCGTCCTGCAAGCCCGGCAAGGACGCAATCATCGACAGCACCTGCCGCGCGGAATCGGCCGCGCGCTCCTGGCTGGCAGCGGCCAGCGACGCGGCGAACTGCAGGTTGGCCTTGCTGCGCTCCAGCTCGGCGTCGGCATTGTGCAGCGCCTTGAAGATCGACATGCCGAACAGCGGAACAATGGCCACCACCACCAGCAAGACAATGCGCGTGCGCAGGCTGATCCGGAATTTCATGCGGCTTTCCACCGTTCAACCCGGAACCCGTGAACGGCTCCGATGGAACAGGCAGGCATGGGGCCGCCAGGCGAATAAGGGGGTTGGCGTGATGGTTGGCAGGCGGACGCGCGCTGCAGTCCCAGGCCGGGCCTGGGCGGGGGAACCGGGCGCTGCAGGCGCTTGCCCGAATCCTCAAGGGGGTCAAGAAAGGACAGGTCAGTGTTCATGCGGGCCATGTTGCTGAAGCGGGCAGACAACTGCCGGTTTCAGGAGGACCACCCGACTGTAATTCATACGCCGCAATGAACAGCAAGCGTTTGTCCCCGTGTGCACGGGTTCCGGTCGGTCTCAGCGACCGGCTTGCGGGCCGTCAAGCCGAGGCGATGGACTCGTTGACCCGCAACCAGTAATCCTGCAGGCGGCTGAGTTTTTCGGTGAAGTCACCGAAATCGACGGGCTTGCGCACGAAGCCATTGGCCCCGCTCTGGTAGCAGGCAATGATGTCGGACTGCTCGCTGGAGGATGTCAGCATGACCACAGGAACCAGCGCGGTCAGCGGGTTGCTGCGCAGGCTGCGCAACACATCCAGGCCCGACAGCTTGGGCAGCTTCATGTCGAGCAGGACAAAAGCGGGCTGCTTCTGGGTGTCGCGGCCCGCATGCACACCCTGGCCGAACAGGTAATCCAGCGCCTCCGCACCATCGCGCGCCGTGACAATGGTTGTGTCGGCCCCCCCCTGCTCCTGGAGCGTCAATACAGTGAGTTCCAAGTGATCAGGGTTATCTTCAACTACAAGAATGGGCTTGTCATTCATAAAAACCTTTGCTTTCAGCGTTTTAAGCTGTCACTTTCATCACATTTGTCATATTACAGAAATTTACATGATTGTCCAGCGACATGTGAAAGTTTCCTGACTTTTCTCACGAACGCCCGAATTTTCAGGCTTTTCCCCTGCTACCACCTTGGGACGGCTTCCTCTTTCAACTGGCTGCGCAGCTCGGCGTAGTCCGGAACCACTGTACGCACAGTGTCCCAAAAGCGCGGGCTGTGGTCCATCACGCGAAGATGGCTCAATTCGTGCACCACCACGTAGTCGATGACAGACTGCTTGAAATGAATCAGGCGCCAGTTCAGCCGGATGGCACCATCGGCGCTGGCGCTGCCCCAGCGGGTGCCGGCACTGCTCAGGCTGAGCTTGCGCCACTGCACACCCAGATGCGGCGCGAAATGGTTAAGGCGTTCGGTAAAGACACGCTTGGCCTGGCGCATCAACCAGGCCTGCACGGAGTCGCGTATCTGTTCGGGTGTTGCGTCATGCGCCAGGGCGATGTGCAAGGTGAGCTTTGCCACCCCCGGCAGGCTGGTGTTGGGCGCGTCGGCGCCGGTGTGCAACACGGCGCCGGGCATGCCGCTGTTTTTAAGTTCACCTCCCACACCGCCAAAAGCGTGCCGCGGGTCGATCACCACAATCACCGGCTCACCCAGAAAAGGCAGGGTTGTACCGTCTTTCCATTCAATGCGCGCCGACTCCAGCTTGTCGTGCCGGGCGCGGGTTTCCTGCAGCTTCCTGACAATCCAGCCGGACTTTTCCTGGACGGCCTTGTCGATTTCATACAGCGGCACCCACTTGGGCGCACTGACAACAAGGCCTTCCGCGCCGACTGAAAATCCGATGGTCCGACGCTTGCCGCGTCGGAACTGGTAGCCCACCACCGTGCCCTCCAGCAAGGCCTCGCGTGTGGCGGCGGGGTGGCGGTAAGTCGCGGGGGCCAGCAATTGTTCCAGGCTCTGGGCGGGCAGTGCATCTTCCTCGGACGCTATCTTTTCAATAGCTGTTGGCGCCAATGCAGCGTGGGCTGGAGGCTGATTTGGACCAGATACCGCGCGCTTTCCAGGGCCAGGCGCCGCAGGCGCGGCGGGCTCCAGGTCAAAAAGGTCAAGCGTGAACTGAAGAAGCCGTTGCATGCAAACAGTTTAGCGTTGTGGCCGGGCTGCGCAGGCCTTATGCGGCCACACCGGCGGTTTCCGGATAAGCCTCGGGGTCGAGCCGGCGCATTTCGGTTTCTATCCAGGCCTCGACTTCGCGCATCAGCTCGTCGGGCTTGCGGCCCGCACTGCTAATGGGTTTGCCGATGGAAATATCCACGATGCCCGGCTTCTTGATGAAGGCCTTGCGCGGCCAGCACTTGGCCGAGGTGACGGCCACCGGAATCACCGGCGCGCCGGTTTCGATGGCCAGCCGCGTACCGCCGCTCTTGTAGACGCCTTTTTGCCCGCGCGCTATGCGTGTGCCTTCGGGGAACATGATGACCCAGACACCCTGGCTCATCAGGCGGCGGCCCTGCTCCACCACCTTGTTGAAGGCCTGTGCGCGCTGGTTGCGGTCGATGTGGATCATGTCCATGCGCGCCATGGCCCAGCCGAAAAAGGGAACGTAGAGCAACTCACGTTTGAACACAAATGCCAGCGGATGCGGCATCAGGGTCACCATGGAAAAAGTCTCCCAGGTGCTTTGATGCTTGACCAGCAGCACGGCAGCACTGGTCTCACCCGAAGGCAGGTTTTCCATGCCGGTCACACGATTTTTGATGCCGAGGATGACCGTGCCGCCGCTGACGGCCAGGCGCAGCCAGCCCGCGCACATCCAGTAAATCTGGGTGCTGCTGCCGAACAGCGAAAAAACCAGCACGGCCAGCGCCCATGGAATCACCGTGACGATCATCCAAAGCAGGTGCAACACGGAGCGAATCAAGGGCATGGCAGGTCTCTTCTGTCGTTCTTCATGGTTTTTATGGCTCCAGCCCTTTAAACACGGGCGCAGGCAGCTATTGTTTTCATAGCGTCAGGCCGGCGTGCCGCGGCTCAGCAGGAATTCAACAAAGGCCGGCAGATCGGCATGCAGGCGCGTGCCGGGCGGCAGGCCTTCGGGCTGGCCACCACCCTGGTATTTGGCAGACTTGCCGGTCAACACCAGGTGCGGTTCACAGCCCGCTGCCGCGCCTGCCAGCAGGTCACGCACCGAATCACCGGCCGTCGGCACCCCCTTGAGCGGCACGCCGAAACGCGCGCCTATCTGTTCGAACAGGCCAGGCAGCGGCTTGCGGCAGGTGCAGCTCTCCTCCGGGCTGTGCGGGCAATAAAACACCGCGTCAATACGCCCGCCCTGCGCAGCCAGCAGCTTGTGCATCTTGGCGTGCATGGCGTTGAGCGAAGCCACATCAAACAGGCCGCGGCCCAGTCCCGACTGGTTGGAGGCAATCACCACATGCCAGCCGGCATGGTTCAGGCGCGCAATCGCCTCCAGCGAGCCCGGCAGCGGCACCCACTCTTCCGGCGTCTTGACGAAGTCTTCGCTGTCGCTGTTGATGGTGCCGTCGCGGTCGAGGATGACGAGTTTCATGAGCTTCGCCTGCTTTGTCTGGCTCACGCTGCGAGCCTGGAAAGGTCAGCCACACGGTTCATGGCGTCATGCAGGCTTTTGAGCAGGCCCTGCCGGTTCAGGCGCAGGTCCATCTCCTCGGCATTGACCATCACGCCGTCGAAGAAGGCATCAACCGGTGCGCGCAGCGCGGCGAGCGATTGCAGCGAATCGGTGTAGTCGCCGGATTCGAACTGGGCATTGGCCCTGGGCACAACGTCCCGCAGTGCAGCGTACAGGGCGACTTCCGCGGGTTCCTTGAGCAGGACCTCACTGATGTGGGCGTCGACGTCCTGTGCCTTCTTGAGGATGTTGGAGATGCGCTTGTTGGCCGCTGCCAGCGCCGGAGCTTCGGGCAGCGCGGCGAAGGCGCGCACGGCGGCCAGTTGCTTGGGCACCAGATTCAAACGCACAGGATTGAGCGACATGACAGCATCAACTTCCTGCGCCGTAAAAGCTTGCTCCCGCAACAATCCAGCGAAACGCTCCAGCATGAAGATGGACAAATCGGTATGAGCTTGTCCTATCAAATCGCGAGGGAATGCGGCAAACGCATCATTGATCAGATCGTGCAATGACACGTCCAGGTCACGTTCAACGAGGATTCGAATCACACCCAAGGCATGGCGGCGCAGCGCGAACGGATCCTTGTCGCCGGTAGGCAGATTGCCGATGCCGAACATGCCCACCAGGGTTTCCAGCTTGTCGGCCAGCGCCACGATCACACCCACCTCATTGCGCGGCAACTCGTCTCCGGCAAAACGCGGTTTGTAGTGATCTTCAATCGCGTCAGCCACGTCCTGGCTCAAACCATCGTTGAGCGCGTAGTAACGGCCCATGATGCCCTGCAACTCCGGGAACTCGCCAACCATGTCGGTCACCAGATCGGTTTTGGCCAGCTGCGCAGCCTGATCGACTTGTTGCACCAATGCTTCGTTACCCAGTTTTTTGGCAATTTCCCTAGCGATGCCGCGAACACGGCCCACTCGGTCACCCTGCGAGCCGAGCTTGTTGTGATAAACCACCTTGTCCAGCCCTGCCACGCGCGAAGCCAGCGTCTTCTTGCGGTCCTGGTCAAAAAAGAACTTGGCGTCGGCCAGGCGCGGCCGCACCACGCGTTCATTGCCGCCGATCACGGCGCTCGCGTCATCCGGGCTGATGTTGCTGACCACCAGGAACTTGCTGGTGAGTTTGCCCTTCGCGTCCACCAGCGGGAAGTACTTCTGGTTGGCCTTCATTGTGAGGATCAGGCACTCTTGCGGCACGTCGAGGAACTGGGATTCGAACTGGCACACCAGCACATTGGGGTGCTCGACCAGCCCGGTGACCTCGCTCAGCAGGTCCTCGTCCATCAGCACCTCGTAGCCCGGGCCCAGGCGCTCGGCAGCCTGCGCGAGCTGCTGCACGATGGCAAAACGTCGGTCGTTGAAGCCGGCGATCACCGAACCGTCGCCCAGCAGGGTCTGGGCGTAAACGTCGGCATCCCTGATCACCACCGGCGACACTTTGGCCTCAAAGCGGTGGCCCTGCGTGGTGTTGCCCGCCTTCAGGCCGAGTGCCGTGACCGGCACCACGGTGCTGCCGTGCAGCGCCACCAGGCTGTGCGCGGGACGCACGAAATTCACGCTACTCCAGCCGGGCAGCGCGCAGTCGGTCTCGAGCTGGTAACTCATGACTTTCGGAATCGGCAGCTTCGCGATGGTTTCTTCGAGCGCCTTCTGCAGGCCGGTATCGAGCGCAGCGCCCGTCGCCAGGCTGTCGTAGAAGAGCGCCTCGGCCCTGCCGTCGGGCGCGCGCTTGAGGGCGGCCACGACCGTGGTCGGGTCCGACACGTCGGCACCGAGCGCCTGCAACTTCTTGAGCAATGCGGGTGTGGCGTTGCCGGAAGCATCCAGCCCCACCGAGACCGGCATGAGTTTTTGCTGCACCGCCTTGTCGGCGGCCTTGCGCCAGACATGCGTGACATGCGCAGCCAGGCGGCGCGGCGAGGCATACGCCGTCACCACCGAGGTATCGGCGCTGGCCAGGCCCTGGGCCTTGAGCTGTTCGAACAACACACCGGCAAAGGCATCACCCAGTTTTTTGAGCGCCTTGGGCGGCAGCTCTTCCACAAACAGTTCAACCAGAAGGTTTTGCGTTGTCATGTTCATGCGGCCTTCTTCGTCATCTGTTCGACCCACTCGCGCGGCGCCATCGGGAAGCCCAGGCGTTCGCGGCTTTCGTAATAACTTTGCGCCACGGCGCGCGCCAGCCATTTTGCGCCGCGCAGCGCTCCCCTGGCTGCCCACA
>CAZIYA010000057.1:0-14355 GCA_964543355.1 uncultured Polaromonas sp. | reverse complement strand
CCCCCCGAGGGGGCCGCTGCGCCTGCGGCCCGGCTAAGCCGGTTCCGCGGCCCCGGTTGGCCTGGGAGCGCTAGCGTCGTTCCCGTGGCACTCACGCGTCGCTTCGCACTGCGCTGCCGGTGCGAGGCAGTAACTGCACGATTTCGTTAAACAAGCACTGGAAACCAAGCTATGAGCACAGACATCCTGTCCCACACCGAAGCCGGCGTGATGACCATCACCCTGAACCGTGTGGACAAGAAAAACTCCCTCACCGCGGCCATGTATGCCGCGATGGCAGATGCGCTGGAAGCCGCCCAGGCGGACGCAGCCGTGCGCGTAGTGGTGATCCAGGGCCACGAAACCATCTTCAGTGCAGGCAACGATATCGGCGACTTCCTGAACAAGCCGCCTGCCGGGATGGATTCCCCCGTGTTTCGCTTCCTGCGCGGCATCGCGGCCTTTCCCAAGCCCTTGCTGGCTTCTGTGTGTGGCCCGGCGGTAGGCGTGGGCACGACCATGCTGTTTCACTGTGACCTGGTTTATGCGGGCGACAACGCCGCTTTCTCCATGCCTTTTGTCAATCTCGGCCTGTGCCCCGAAGCGGCTTCCAGCCTGCTGGTGCCGCAGATGCTGGGGTACCACCGGGCAGCAGAAGCGCTGCTGCTCGGTGAACCATTCATGGCAGAGGCGGCGCTGGAGGTTGGCCTTGTCAACCGCGTGGTGCCCCCCATGGAGGCCAATGGCGTGGCACAGTCCGTGGCGCGCAAGCTGGCCGCCAAGCCGATAAGCTCGCTGGTGGAAACCAAGCGATTGATGAAACAGGGCCAGCAGCAGATGGTGCAGCAGCAAATGGACGAAGAAGGCGCCAGCTTTGGCCGCATGCTGAGGGAACCGGCAGCGCGCGAGGCCTTCGGCGCGTTTATGGAAAAGCGCAAGCCGGATTTCAGCAAGGTCTGAAATCCGCCACACGCAGTGTGGGGCCGGCGAAGCCGGCGCGCAGCAGCTTTCATCAAAAGCGGAAGCCAGACTTCAGCAAGGTCTGAAATCCGCCACACGCAGTGTGGGGCCGGCGAAGCCGGTGCGCAGCAGCTTTCGCCAAAAGCGCCGCTCTGGACTTCGGCAAGCCTTGAACGCAACATCAAGGGTGGGATGACAGGCGGGCGTTCTGCCATCCAGCGTGGCGTTTCGGCCATCGACAGGCGCGCGCTTCCTGCGGCCGGCAACGAAAGCGGTTCAGCCGCGCATGGTGAGTTGCCAGGGTAGCTCCCCGAAGCCTCGCCAGGCTTGGGCGGGCGCGCCGAACTCCTGATGCTGGAGGCGGGGCACTCAGGTCCTGTCAGCGCAGAAATGTGCATTTTGAGTAGATGCCTGTGTTTTCACGCCATGGTTGCTGCCATGACGCTCCCCTAGTATTGGCCCGACTCGACCACCCGGTTCGGGCTTACGACCAAAGAGGAGACTATGAAAAAGAATCTGAAACAGTGGGCAGCTGCAACGGTTGTTGCGGCTGCGGGTGTGGGCGTGGCCCATGGGCAGGACAGCGGCAAGCTGTCCAACGACGTCCTGCGCATCGGCGTGCTGACGGACATCTCGGGCGTGTATGCCGACATCTCCGGCAAAGGCGCAGTCGAGGCCGTCAAGATGGCGGTCGAGGACTTTGGCGGCAAGATGTTCGGAAAGCCCATCGAGGTGGTTTTTGCAGATCACCAGAACAAGGCCGACGTGGGCGCAGCAAAGGCGCGCGAATGGTACGACTCGGGCAACGTCGACCTGATCAACGATCTGGCCAACTCGGGCGTTGCGCTGGCGGTGGCCGGTGTGGCCAAGGAGAAGAAGCGCCACGCCATCGTCAACAACGCCTCCAACGTGGGCGTGACCAACGCGCAGTGTTCACCCTACACGGTGCACTATGCTTATGACGCGTATTCGCTGGCCAACGGCACCGGGCGCAGCGTTGTGGAAGGCGGCGGCGACACATGGTTCTTCCTGACGGTGGATTTTGCTTTCGGCATCGGCCTGGAGCAGCAGGTGGGCGATGTGGTGCGCGCCAACAAGGGGCGCGTGGTGGGTGCGGCCCGCCATCCGCTGGGTACGACGGACTTCTCGTCCTACGTTCTGCAGGCGCAGGCGTCCAAGGCCAAGATCATCGGCCTGGCGTCCACCGGCAACGACACGATCAATGCCATCAAGGCCGCCAACGAATTCGGCGTCACCAAGAACCAGAAGCTGGCGGCCCTGCTGCTCTGGATCAACGATGTGCACGCGCTGGGCCTGCCCACCGCGCAGGGCCTGCAGCTGACCAACGCATGGTACTGGGACATGAACGACGAATCGCGGGCGTTCGCCAAACGCTACCTGCAGCGTGTCGGCCAGATGCCCAACATGGCGCATGCGGGTGACTACTCGTCAACCATGCACTACCTCAAGGCGGTGCAGGCCGCGCGCAGCGACGATGCGGACGCGGTGTCGGCCAAGATGCGCGAAATGCCCATCAACGACATGTTTGCCAAGAACGGCAAGATTCGCGTCGATGGCCGCATGGTGCACGACATGTACCTGTGGGAAGTGAAATCGCCAACGGAGTCCAAATACGCCTGGGACTATCTCAAGCTGATCAAAACGATTCCCGCCGAGCAGGCTTTCATGCCGCTCTCCCAGAGCACCTGCTACCTGGCCAAGCGCTGAGACGCGCCGATGGGCCCGGCCGCTTGGCGGCCGGCGCCTGATGTCCCAGGCGCGCGCCCGGGGTCCGACACGCTCAGGATTATTCATGACCACCATTCTGGAAACACGGGGGCTCTCCCGCACTTTCAACGGGTTTCACGCCGTCTCCGATGTGAACCTGTCGGTGCAGGAGGGAAGCATCCATGCCCTCATCGGCCCCAACGGTGCAGGCAAGACCACCTGCTTTAACCTGCTCACGCGTTTTATCGACGCCAGCGCGGGCAGCATCCGCTTCCAGGGGCAGGACGTCACCCGTATGCCTGCCGACGCGGTGGCACGTCGGGGCCTGGTGCGCTCGTTCCAGATCTCGGCAGTGTTCGGCCAGCTCAGTGTTTTCGAGAATGTGCGCCTGGCCGTGCAGCGCCGCCGCGGCCATTCGATGGACTGGTGGCGCAGCGACCGCGCGCTTGCCGAATACGACGAACGCACCAGTAAACTGCTGGCCGAAGCCGGACTCTCGGCCTGGGCCGGGCACACCGCCGGTGAACTTCCCTACGGCCGCAAACGCGCGCTGGAGCTGGCCACCACGCTTGCGCTGGAGCCGCGCGTGTTGCTGCTCGACGAGCCCATGGCCGGCATGGGTACTGAGGACATTGCCCATGCAGCGGCACTGATCCGGCAGGCCGCGCGCGGACGCACCGTGCTCATGGTGGAGCACAACCTGTCCGTTGTGGCCGACCTGTGCGACCGCATCACCGTGCTGGCGCGCGGCGAGGTGCTGGCCGAAGGCAACTATGCGGAGGTTTCGTGCGATCCGCGTGTGGTCGAGGCCTATCTGGGCCACGGCCACGCCGGGCAGCGCAAGCACAACAGCAGCGCCGGGGCGCAGCATGCGTGAGCCGCTGCTGACCTTGCGCGATGTGCGTGCCTGGTACGGCCCCAGCCAGGCTTTGCACGGAGCCAGCATGGAGGTGCATGAAGGCGAGCTGGTCACGCTGCTCGGCCGCAACGGCGCGGGGAAATCGACATTGCTGAAGGCGGTGATGGGCATGATGGGCAAGCTTCAGGGTTCGATCAGTCTGAAAGGCCGCGAACTGATAGGCATGGCGCCTCACCATGTCGGCCGGCTCGGCGTGGCCTTCTGCCCGGACGACCGCGGCATCTACGCCTCGTTGTCGGTCCGGGAGAACCTGCGCCTGCCGCCCGTGGTGGCCGAAGGCGGCATGAGCGAGCAGGAACTCTACGACCTGTTTCCCAACCTGGCTGAGCGCGCCGGCTCGGCCGGCACCCATCTCTCGGGAGGCGAGCAGCAGATGCTGGCGATTGCCCGCATCCTTCGCACGGGTTCGCGCCTGCTGCTGCTCGACGAGCCCACCGAAGGGCTGGCGCCCGTCATTGTGGACCGTATCGGGGAGCTCATCGGCCGGCTCAAGGCCAGGGGTTACACCATCTTGCTGGTGGAGCAGAACGTGCACTTCGCCGCCGAACTGGCCGACAGGCATTACCTGATGGAGTCAGGGCGGGTGACGGACATGTTCGACGCCGCCACGCTGCTGCAAGACTTCGACCTCATCACCGCGCGAATCGGGGTCTGATCAATGGCCATCCAGTGCAGTCTGTTCTCCTCGAGCGCCATGCGGCTTGGCCCGGTAATCCGATGGGCGGAATCCTGTCAGTCGTTTGAAGGTGTTGGAAAACGCGAAGGGGTTGGCGTAACCCACGCATCCGGCAATGGCTTCGATCTTGTCGTTGGTGGTCACCAGCAAGTGCGCCGCATGGGCCATTCGGAGCGCCGCGAGCTGCTTGCCTGGGCTGCGCCCAAGGCTCTTCTGGCACAGGCGCCGCAGGTGCTCCTCACTGGTGTTGGCCAGGCCGGCCAGGTCCGCCAGCGTCCACTCACGCGCGAGATCGCCCTTGACCGCATTCCACACCGGCACCAGCCGCGGCTCCCGCTGCAGCGGCTCCAGGATACGCGCCACATAACGTTCAATCACGTCCACCCAGACCACGCAGGTGCCGGGGTCGGCCGCGCCCTGCATCTCGCCCCACAGGCCGAGGATGGCGTGCTCCAGCACCTGGCCGTCGAAAGCACTCATGGTGGGTGCCATCGCGCCGTCCACCGACTGCGCCGAACCCGGCATGAAGCGCACCCAGGCGAGGCGCCATCGCTTGCCCGGGACGCAATGAAAGGCATGCAGCACATGCGCAGGCGCAAAGGTCACCTTGCCGGGCGTGTGCGGATACCAGCGGCCGTCGAGCAGGGTCTGCCCTTCGCCGCTCAGGCACACCTGCATGAATGCGCCGCTCAGGTGGGTGCGAACCACGGTGTAGGGCGAAGCGGCATCCACCACCGAGACATGGGCGATATGGCGCGCGGCCAGCGCCTCGCAATGCTCGGCGCGCACCACACTTTGGACGGTGTCATCACCCAGCACATGGGTTTCTCTGGAGATATCAGGATGTTTGGCCATGGATTGCAGATCATAGGGACAAGGGGGCGGCATGCCTGAAATTTTTGGCCTGCCCTTGCCGGTGCTCGCGAGCCAGGTGATGCTGGGCCTGGTCAACGGTTGCTTCTATGCTGTCCTGAGCCTGGGTCTGGCGGTGATCTTCGGCCTGCTGCGCATCGTCAATTTCGCGCACGGCGCGTTTTTCATGACCGGTGCATTCGCCGCGTGGATGCTGCAGCACTACCTTGGCTGGGGCTATTGGGCGGCCCTGCTGCTGGTGCCGCTGGCGGTGGGGGCCCTCGGCGGCCTGTTCGAGCGCACCCTGCTGCGCCGCCTCTACGGCCTGGACCCGATCTACGGCCTGTTGCTGACCTTTGGGCTGGTGCTGGTGCTCGAAGGCGGATTCCGCATTGCCTACGGCACCTCGGGCCAGCCCTACCCGGTCCCCGACAAGCTGAAGGGTGTCTTCAATCTGGGCTTCATGGTGTTGCCAGTTTACCGGGCCTGGGTCATCGCTGCGGCGCTGGCCGCCTGCGGCCTCACCTGGTGGCTGATCGAGCGCACCCCGCTGGGCGCGCGTCTGCGGGCCGCCACCGAGCGGCCGCTGCTCACGCAATCGTTCGGGGTGGACGTGCCGCGTCTGCTCACCTTCACCTATGCGGGCGGCATCGCGCTGGCGGCCTTCACCGGGGTGCTGGCTGCGCCCATCCTGCATGTGAACTCGGGTATGGGCTCCAACCTCGTGATCATTGTCTTCGCCATCGTCGTCATCGGCGGCATGGGTTCGGTCTTGGGTTCCATCGTCACCGCTCTGGGCATCGGCGTGATCGAAGGGCTTACCAAAGTCTTTTACTCCGAGGCGTCCACCACGGTCATCTTTGTGGTGATGGCGCTGGTGCTGCTGTTCCGACCCCGGGGCCTGTTCGGCAAGGAAGGCGCGGCATGAGCAATACGTCTCCACGCTCCGCCGTTGCGCGGGTCGCTGCCCCCCAAGAAGGTTCCTCTTCCCTTGGGGCGGCCCGGCGGGAAGACGGTGGCCTCGCAACATGGCAGAAGGTCTTCATGGCCGGGGTGGTGCTGGCCTTGCTCGTGGTGCCGTGGGCGCCGTATGTGCTGTACCCGGTGTTTGTGATGAAGCTGTTGTGCATGGGGCTGTTCGCCTGTGCCTACAGCTTGCTGCTCGGCTTTGGCGGCATGATGTCCTTCGGCCATGCGGCCTTCTTCGGAACGGCTGCCTATGCGACCGGTGTGGCCGCCAAGTTGTGGGGGCTGCCACCGGAAGCGAGCCTGCTGGCAGGCACATTGGCCGCCGCGCTGCTGGGGGCCATCTTCGGCGCGCTGGCGATTCATCGCCAGGGCATTTACCTGGCCATGATCACGCTGGCGCTGGCGCAGATGGTGTACTTCATCTTTTTGCAACTGCCATTCACCGGCGCGGAAGACGGCATGCAGCAGATCCCGCGCGGCACATTGCTCGGCCTGATTGACCTGCGTAACGACTTCGCGATGTATCACCTGGTATTGCTCCTGACGTTGGGTGGGCTCTGGCTCATCCACCGGGTGGTGCATTCACCTTTCGGTCATGTGGTCGTCGCCATCCGCGAGCATGAGCCGCGCGCCCGCTCATTGGGTTACCCGGTGGAGCGCTACAAGCTGATCCTGTTCGTGTTGTCCGCAGCGCTCTCGGGCCTGGCCGGATCGATGAAGGCGCTGGTGTTCCAGCTGGCCGCACTGACCGACGTTCACTGGCACCTGTCGGGCGATGTGGTGCTGATGGCGCTGCTTGGCGGCATGCACACGGTGTTCGGCCCGGCCATCGGTGCCACCCTGGTGGTGGGCCTGCAGTATTACCTCGACGCTTTCGGCGGCTGGGTGACCCTGGTTACCGGCCTGATTTTCATGGTGTGTGTGCTTTCCTTCCGCAGCGGCATCGCCGGTGCAATCAAGGCTCTCAAGACCCGTCCGCGCACCGGGCCCTGAGTCCCCGTGCAGTCCCTTTTTCAGCAAACGTTTCAAGGAGATTTACATGCCGCGTTTTGAACGCCAAGCCCTGATGGCGAAATTCCAGGACATGGTCCGGCGCCGCCAGCCCATCATCGGCGGCGGTGCCGGAACCGGCATTTCGGCCAAATGCGAGGAGGCCGCCGGCATTGACCTGATCGTGATCTACAACTCGGGCCGCTACCGCATGGCCGGTCGCGCCTCGTCCGCAGGTTTGCTGGCCTACGGCAACGCCAACGACATCGTTCTGGAGATGGCCGGCGAAGTGCTGCCTGTTGTGAAAAACACGCCCGTGATCGCCGGGGTCAATGGCACCGACCCCTTCATCGTCATGCCTGTGTTTCTGAAAAAGCTCAAGGAGTTGGGGTTTTCCGGCGTGCAGAACTTCCCCACAGTCGGCATCATTGATGGCACCTTCCGCCAGAGCCTGGAGGAAACCGGCATCACCTTCTCGACCGAAGTCGAAATGATCGGTCAGGCCCACGCCATCGACCTGCTGACCACGCCGTATGTGTTTTCTGCCGAGGAGGCGGTGGCCATGACCGAGGCCGGGGCCGACTTCGTCGTGCCGCACATGGGTGTGACCACCGGCGGCACCGTAGGCGCCACCACCGCCAAGTCCCTGGACGACTCGGTGAAGCTGATCGATGAGTGGGGCGAGGCTGCGCGGCGGGTACGCAAAGACGTGATTGTGATTGCGCACGGCGGCCCCATTTCCTCACCCGAGGACGTGGCCTATGTGCTGAAAAACAGCCGGCACTGCAACGGTTTCTACGGCGCCAGCAGCATGGAGAGGCTGCCGACCGAAATTGCGATCAAGTCGCATGTGCAAAAGTACAAGCAGCTGACTTTCTGAACACAGGAGACAACCATGGTCAGGGTCTATGTGAGCGCGGTGATGAATGCAACGCTGGACGAAGCCTGGAGCGTGTTGCGCGATTTCGGCGCGCTCGGCAACTACCACCCGCTTTTTGAAAAATCCTACATCGAGGACGGCAAGCCGGCCGACCAGATCGGGTGCGTGCGGCACTTCAGTGTGCGCGACGGCGGCGGCTATCTGCGTGAACAGTTGCTGGCACTGTCGGACGATGAGCACCGTTGCCGCTACAAAATCCTGCACATCGATGCGGACTGGAAGAATTACGTGGCCGAGATGCACCTGCTACCCGTCACCGAGGGCAATCGGTGCTTCGGCGAGTGGTGGGCCGAATGGGAGGTGCCGGCAGATCAGGAAGCCGCCGCCATGGAACGGGTCGCCGCGACCTTTCGCACCTTC
Source organism: uncultured Polaromonas sp. (assembly GCA_964543355.1). GTDB lineage: Bacteria > Pseudomonadota > Gammaproteobacteria > Burkholderiales > Burkholderiaceae_C > Polaromonas. The sequence continues at coordinate 5,982 of CAZIYA010000057.1, read as the reverse complement.
TTCGCGTGCGTGGACGCGCGCACCAGCGGCAAGCCGTGAAACGCGGCGCGCCCGTAGCCTGGGTGGTCGGTACTTTCGACACCAAGGCTGCCGAGCTGTTGTACCTTGCGGATCTGCTGCGCGCGGCGGGTGTGCGCACGGTCACCGTCGATATCGGCACGCGCAGCCCGGCCGGCGTGGCTGACATAGCGGCGCGGGAAGTGGCAGGCCACCACCCGGACGGCGCAGGCGCGGTGTTCGATGCCACAGACCGGGGGGTCGCCGTGATCGCCATGAGCCAGGCCCTGGGTGCGCTGGTGCGAGAGCGGCTGGCAGCTGGCGCCATCGATGGCATGCTTGGCGTTGGCGGCTCAGGCGGCAGTTCCATGATTGCGCCGGCCATGCGCCTGCTGCCGATCGGTATGCCCAAATTGCTGGTGTCCACGATGGCCGCGGGCGACGTGTCGCCTTACGTCGGCGTGACGGACATGACGCTGATGTACCCGGTGACGGACATTGCCGGGCTCAACCGGCTGTCGCGCACCGTCCTGGCGAACGCCGCGCATTCCCTGGCAGGCATGTTGCTGCACCATGCGCCGCCTGCTGACGCGCAGGACAAGCCGGCGATCGGCCTGAGCATGTTCGGCGTGACCACGCCCTGCGTGCAGGCGGTGTGCGAACTGCTTGCGGGCGGGTACGACACGCAGGTGTTCCATGCTAACGGCGCGGGCGGCCGCACGCTGGAGGCGCTGGCCGCCGCGGGCTTGCTGCGGGCCGTGGTGGACATCACCACCACCGAAGTGGGCCAGCACCTGGCCAGCGGCGTGTGCGACGCGGGACCCGACCGTCTGGATGCTGCGGCTCGCCACGGCCTGCCCTGGGTAGGCTCGGTCGGTGCGCTGGACATGATCAACTGGGGGGCGCCGGCCACCATCCCCGATCGGCATCGGGGGCGACTCTTTCACGTGCACAACGCCAACGTCACGCTGATGCGGAGCAACGCGCAAGAGCTGCAGGCCGTCGCCTTGCGCATCGCGGAGCAGCTCAACCGCGCGGCCGGCCCGGTGCGGCTGTTGTTGCCGCTGGGGGGGCTGTCAATGCTAGATGCGCCGGGCCAGCCCTTTCACGACCCACAGGCCAATGCCGCCCTGTTCGAAACGCTGCAACACCATTTCGCCGTGTCGGCGACGCATCAACTGAGCACCCTGCCGTGCCACATCAACGACCCGCTGTTTGCGGCGGCCATCGCCGATGCCGTCCGGGCGGCATGCAGCTTTGGCGGATCCAGGCACGAAGTGCAACCTTCATAAACGAAATGAGCCGAGAGGATGGGCTCTTTGCGACCGGCTCTTCCATGGCTTGATGATCAGACCGATTACACTGTCTTTTGCTGCGCCCTTTACTTGAATCTAGGTATCAAAATGGCATCCAGCCCTTATGTAGCGGTCGCAAGCAGCTATTGAATCAGTAGCATCCAGGAGGCATCATGAATTCAACATCCGGTCTCAAAGGCAAAACCCTGTTCATCACCGGCGCTTCGCGCGGCATCGGCTTGGCCATTGCCACGCGTGCGGCGGCTGATGGCGCCAACATCGTGATCCTGGCCAAAACCACCGACCCCAACCCCAAACTGCCCGGCACGATTTACAGCGCCGCCGAGGCGGTGAAAGCTGCCGGCGGCCAGGCGCTGCCGCTGGCAGTGGACATCCGCGAGGAAGAGGCTGTGGCGGTCGCAGTGGCCAAAGCGGTGGAGATTTTCGGCGGCATCGACATCCTGGTCAACAACGCCAGCGCCATCAGCCTGACCGACACCGAACACACGCCGATGAAGCGTTACGACCTGATGAACGGCATCAACGCGCGCGGTACCTACCTGTGCACCCAGGCCTGCCTGGCGGAGCTGAAAAAATCCGCGCAGGCCGGGCGCAACCCGCAGGTGCTGACCATGTCGCCGCCGCTGAGCATGAAGCAACACTGGTTCGAGAATCACACGGCCTACAGCATGGCCAAGTGCGGCATGAGCATGTGCACGCTGGGCCACTCTGGGGAATTCAGGAAATACGGTATTGCCGTCAACAGCCTCTGGCCGCGCACCGCCATTGCCACGGCGGCGCTGCAGATGATTCCCGGTGTGGACCTGAAACTGTGCCGCAAGCCGGAAATTCTTTCCGACGCGGCCTACCTGATCCTCACCAGCACGGCCGCGGCCACCGGCAACTTCTACATCGACGACGAATTGCTGGCTGCGCACGGCGTGACCGACCTGGAGAAGTATTCGGTGACGCCTGGAACCAAAAAATTCATTCCTGACTTTTTCGTCGATTAGTCCGGCGTCAGGTGTTCGACGGACAATGAAGCCTGTTGAAAAAGGGGTTTCATGAACGACGTGTTTGAGCGCGCCCGACAAAGTTTCCTGGAAGGCCTTGCGCATTTCCAGGCCGGGGCGCTGCCCGAGGCCGAGCGCTGTTTTGAGCTTGCCCTGGCACTGGTGCCCGGCCGTGCCTCCACCCTCACCAACCTGGGCGCCACACGCGTCAAGCTCGGCAAAGAGGCCGAGGCCCTGGCGCTGCTCGAGCAGGCCACCACGGCCGAACCCGGAAATATCGAAGGCTGGTCTTACCTGGGGCTGGCGCACGCCGGCGTGGCGCAGCATGCGCAGGCCCTGGCCTGTTACGAGCAGGCCCTCGCCCTGGAGGACGGCAACGCGCTGCTCTGGACGCAGCATGCCCAGGCCCTGGTGCGGTTGGGCCGGCCCGAAGAAGCGCTGGCCTCTTTCGAGCAGGCGCTGGCACGCGACGCCGGGCTGGCCGAGGCGTGGAGCCACCGCGGCACCTTGCTGCGCGAGCTCCATCGCCTGCAGGAAGCCGCCGAGTGTTTCGGGAAAGCGCTGGCGCTGGGCGCGGATCCGCAGGTCAACGGCTACTTTCTTGCTTCGGTGCGCGGCGCTGAGGCGCCAGCCATGGCACCGCGCGAATATGTGGAATACCTGTTCGACGACTACGCTGCCGACTTCCAGAGCCATCTGGTGGGCGTGCTGCGCTACCGGGCTCACGAGGTCCTGATCCGGCATCTGGCGCAGGGGAAGCCGCGCCGCTTCAGCTCCGCGCTCGACCTGGGCTGCGGCACCGGCTTGTGCGGGCCGCTGATAGCGCCGCTGGCCGATCGTGTGGACGGCGTGGACATTTCGCGCGGCATGCTGGACAAGGCCAGGGCGCTGGGCGTTTACAACACGCTGGTTCACGCGGACCTGGCGGAATACCTGCAGGGCGCAGAGCGCAGCGACGATCTGGTGCTGGCGGCCGATGTCTTCATTTATGTGGGTGAGCTCGCTGCGGTGTTTGCGGGGGTCGCCCGTATCCTGCAGCCGGAAGGCCTGTTCTGCTTCACCGTCGAGCGCGCGTCCGGCGACGAAGAACTGGCGCTGCTGCCCAGCCTGCGTTATGCACATTCCGAAGCCTACATCCGCAGGCTGGCGCGCGAGCATGGTTTCGAGGTGAAAGCCCTGCTGCACGCGCCGCTGCGCGAAGACCAGCAGCGACCGGTTGAAGGTTTGTATGTCTACCTTTCTGGCGCTTGAGGCCGGGCAGCGCGCTATCATCGCCAGCACTTTTTATTGCGGGAAATGCCATGGCTTACATGCTTTTGATTCATGAACCGACAGGCCAGCGGCTGACGCGTACCGAGGCCGAGGGGCGCGCCGTTTACGAGCGCATGCTGCGTTTCGGCGCGGACTTGAAAGCGCGCGGCCTGCTGCTCGCTGCCGAGTCACTGGCGTCGCAGGACAATGCGGCCCAGGTGCAGGTCAGGGGCGGCCGGCCCCAGGTGCTGGACGGGCCCTTCTCCGAGGCCAAGGAAATGGTGGGCGGGTTCTTCCTGGTGGATTGCGCCACCCGCGAAGAAGCGCTTGCGATTGCCGGCCAATGCCCGGCAGCGGAGTGGGCCACCATTGAAGTGCGCTCGCTCGGCCCTTGTTTCGCCTGAGCGCGAACGTAAAAAGTAACAAATAGTTTTTTTGAGCGCAGATCTGTCGATTTTGCGCTGCCCGATTCGTCGTGGAGGTAGAAGCCGTTGTTTTGCGGGCCCGTCGGGCCCCGGCCTCCAGGCTCACTACGAAGGAGAACCTCATGCGTTTCATGATCATCGTCAAGTCCACGCCAGAATTCGAGGCCGAGACGACCCCGCAGACCCCTGACGAAAAACTGATGGCCGCCATGGCCGACTTCCACGAGGAGCTGACCCAGGCCGGCGTGTTGCTGGATGCCAGTGGCCTGCAGCCCAGCCGCAAGGGCTGGCGCATCCACTACGACGGCCAGAAGCGCACCGTGATCGACGGGCCCTTCGCGGAGGCCAAGGAGCTGATCGCCGGCTTCACCACCATCCAGGTACGCAGCCGGGAGGAGGCCATGGAATGGTCGCGCCGCTACCCCAACCCGGTGGGCGAAAACGAATCGGCCGTGATCGAGGTGCGCCAGCTGTATGAGCTGGACGACTTCTCGCCCAGCGAGCAGATCGAGCGTTTCCGCGAAATGAACACGCCCAGCCAGAAGTAAGGAGCGCTTCATGATCAAAACCATTCTCTTCATCGTGCTTGGCCTGGTGGTACTGGCCATTGCTGTTGTGTTGCTGCTGGCCGTCCGCCAGCCTGACACCTTCCGCGTGGAGCGCACCGCCAGCATCGCCGCTCCGCCAGAGCGCATCTTTCCGCTGATCAACGACATGCGGCTGATGAACTCCTGGAATCCCTTCGTGAAAAAGGACCCGAACCTGAAGGGCAGCTACAGCGGTCCCGCCAGCGGTCCCGGCGCCGCCTACAGCTTCGAGGGCAACAAGGAGGTCGGCTCCGGCAGCCTGCGCATTGTCGGCGCCATGGCACCCTCGTCGGTGGCGATGAAGCTGGACATGACGGCGCCCATGAAGGCCAACAACGACATTCTGTTCAGCCTGGTGCCCGAGGGCCAAGCCACCCGCGTGACCTGGTCCATGGAAGGGCCGTGCCCCTTTCTCGGCAAGGTCATGGGCGTACTTTTCAACATGGACAAGATGGTTGGCGGTGCTTTCGAACAGGGCCTGGCCGACCTGAAGTCCCAGGCCGAAAAAGCCTGACCTTTTTTCCACCAATTTCGCACCTCAAGGAGGACCGTTATGTCCCGCAAGATTTTCGTCAACCTGCCCATCAAGAACATGGAAAAGAGCCAGGCCTTTTTCAAGAGCCTGGGCTTTTCCTTCAACCCGCAATTCACCAACGAGCAGGGCGCCTGCATGGTGATCAGCGAAGACCACAACTTCGTGATGCTGCTGGTCGAGCCCTTTTTCCAGGGTTTCACCAAGAAGCCGATCGCCGACGCCACCAAGACCACCGAGGTGCTGATCGCCCTGTCGTGCGAAAGCCGCGACGAGGTGGACGAACTGGTGAAGAAGGCGCTGGCTGCCGGCGGCAGCGCGCCCAACCCGTCGCAGGACCATGGTTTCATGTACAGCCATGGCTTCACCGACCTGGATGGCCACGTCTGGGAGGTTTTCTGGATGGATCCGAAAGCTGCACCGCCAAACTGAGCCCCCACGTTGAAAGTTGGGCCCCCACGTTCGCTCGCTCCGCGTAGCTCTCTGCCCCCCGAGGGGGCGCTGCGCCTGCGGGCCGGCAAAGCCGGACCCGCGGCCCCTGCTTGAAAAGAGAACAGCCACGTCGCTCTACAGCCTAGAGAACACGTGACAAACGACCAGCCCACAAGCACAAAGCCCCGCAGAGCGGGGCTTTGTTTGGTTTCTGGAGCGAAGCGGTTTACCGAAACTTGCTCTGCGGAACGGTTTTCAGGTCGCCTTCCACCGATGCCAGGTAGTTGGCCAACTGCTTGAGTTCTGCATTGGTGTACTGCTTGGCCATGCCGGCCATGATGGCGTTGCCGCGACCGACCTTGGGATTGTTTTCCACCTTGTAGGCCTTGCTCGCCCCAAACAGGTAGTCCGCATGCTGGCCGCCAAGTTTGGGATAGGTCGGGTCGATCG
>CAZIYA010000056.1:0-14391 GCA_964543355.1 uncultured Polaromonas sp. | reverse complement strand
TGTGGCGGGCACCTTCAGCAAGGCCAACCTGCTGCGCAACATGCAGGAAGTCAGTGCGCGCAATGTCCGCCTCATGAGCCTGGTCCTTACCGTGTTTGCCAGCGTGATTGCCGTCGGTGTGGTGTACAACAATGCACGTATCGCGCTGTCGGAGCGCACCTGGGAACTGGCCAGCCTGCGGGTGCTGGGGTTCACACGCGCCGAAGTCTCGGTCTTGCTGCTCGGCGAACTGGCCATCAGCATTGCCATTGCGTTGCCACTGGGCATGCTGATGGGCTGGGGGCTGGTGCATCTTGTGGCGGAACTGCTCAAGTCCGATCAGTTCCATTTTCCGGTCGTGATCCAGCCGCGCACCTATGCCTGGGCAGCCATCTGTGTGGTCGCCGCCGGCGTGGCCAGCGCCCTGGTGGTACGGCGGCGGATAGACCGGCTGGACATGGTGGCTGCGCTCAAGACACGGGAATAAGTGAACAAGGAAACAGGAAAACGGGAATGGCTGTGCTGAAACTGAAAAAAACAACCTGGCTCTGGATCGCAGCGGGAGCCGCGGTGCTCGCGGCGCTGGCCTGGGCCTTTTCGCCACGGCCCGTCGAAGTCGAAACCGCGGCGATCAAACAGGGCCATTTCGAGCAGTCCATCGAGGAAGACGGACGCACCCGGCTGAAAGACCGCTACACCGTCTCGGCGCCGGTGGCCGCACGTGTGGCGCGCATGGTGCTTCGCGAGGGCGACCGTGTGGCCGCGGGTGACGTCGTGGCTGTGCTGACGCCGGTCATGTCGTCCATGGTCGATGAGCGCAGTGCGCTCGAGGCGACGGCGCGGCTGAAAGCGGCTGTTGCCGGGGTGGAGCGCGCCTCGGCCCGCGTGGCCCGCGCCAGAATTTCCCTGCAGGAGGCCCAACTGGAAAAAGAGCGTACCGAGAAATTGGCCGGTGAAGGGTTCCTGTCGGCCTCAAAGCTCGATGCGGTCCGGCTCGCCCAGTCAGGCGCGCGCCGTGAACTGGAGGTGGCGGACGCGGAACGTGAAATGGCGGTACAGGAAAAGGCCCAGGCTGCAGCGGCGCTGCAACCTGCCGCTGCCGGCAGCAGCAGTAACCGCCCACTGAGCGTGCGTTCGCCGGTCAGCGGGGTGGTGCTGCGCGTGCCACAGCCCAGCGAGGCCACTCTTGCCGCCGGTGCCGCCCTGCTGGACATCGGCGACCCGAACCGGATGGAAGTGATCAGCGAGCTGCTGACCACCGACGCCGTGCAGGCCAAACCCGGACGCCGCGTCGTGATTGAACGCTGGGGTGGACCGCCCGTCGAGGGCCTGGTGCGCCGGGTGGAGCCGGCCGCTTTTACCAAAGTTTCGGCGCTGGGCATCGAAGAACAGCGCGTCAACGTTCTGATCGACATCAGCAACCCGCCCGAAGCATGGCGCAGCATGGGCGACGGCTTCCGGGTATCGGTGCGGATCGTCACGGCCAGTGTCGAACAGGCCGTACTCGCGCCTCTAGGGGCGCTGTTCCCTCACGGCAAAGGCATGGCGGTGTACCTGCTGGACGGTCGTCATGCCCGGCTGCAGCCGGTCGAGGTAAGCGCCCGAAACAACAACGAAGCCTGGCTGCGCAGCGGCTTGACTGAAGGGCAGACCGTGATTGTTTACCCTCCCGCCACCATCCGCGATGGCAACAAGGTACAGGTACGCAAGCCCTGACCCATGTCCACCGACAACACACCCCAGGATACTGCCCGCACGCTGGTGACCGCGCTCGCTGGTGAGCTGCAGGCGCAGCTGATTGAAACCCATATTTCCTGGGTACTGCTGGCACAGGACACAGCCTACAAGATCAAGAAACCGGTGCACCTTCCTTTTGTCAACTACAGCATCCTGCAGGACCGACGCCATTTCTGCGAGGAAGAGGTCCGGCTGAACCAGCGGCTCGCGCCTTCGCTTTACCTGGGGGTGACACGCATCACCGGCACACCCCACTCACCCGAACTCGACGGATCCGGACCGGTGCTGGAGTACGCGGTACGCATGCGCCGCTTCGCGCCGGGAGCGCTCTTCAGCGAAAAAATCGCCGCGCGCACGCTGGACAACACGGACATTGACCAGTTGGCCGCGCTGCTGGCCGATGCGCATGGGAAAGCTCCGCATGCAGATGCTGCGAGCAGCTTTGCCGATACCGGCCATCGCCGGGGCCATGCGCTGGGCGCACTGGAGGGGGTGCGTCCGTTTGCAAGTGCTGCCGCGCAGGCCGCGCTGGAAAGCTGGATTGAAACCCAGGCTGCCGCGCTGGCTCCCCTGTGGACGTCCCGGAAGGCCGAGGGACGTGTGCGCGAATGCCATGGCGACCTGCACCTGGCCAATATCGTGCGTCTGGACGACGGGGTGGCCGCTTTCGACTGCATCGAGTTCGACCCGGCGCTGCGCTGGATCGACGTTCTCGATGACATGGCCTTTGTGGTGATGGACCTCGCAGCCTGCCAGCAGCGCAAACTGTGCTTTCGCTTTCTCAACGCCTGGCTGGACCGGACCGGTGACCATGGCTGCCTGCCCGCCCTGCGTTTTGCTGTCGTGTACCGGGCATTGGTCCGGGCCCAGGTGGCGCACCTGCGGGACCCGGGTAACGATACAGCGCGCCGCTATCTGGACGTGGCGCTCGTCTGGGCACAGCCTGGCACTGCCTGGCTGTCCATCATGCACGGCCTCCCGGGGTCGGGCAAAACCTGGGTGTCCCAGCGCCTTCTCGAGCAGGAAGGCGCGATCCGCCTGCGCTCGGACGTGGAACGCAAACGCCTGTACGGCCTGGGCATGCTGGAAGACTCCCGCGCCCAGGGGCTGGACCTTTACGGCGCGGACACCACCGCGCGCACTTATGCGCAGCTGTTCGGCATGGCGCGCACGGCATTGCAGGCAGGCTTCCCGGTGATCCTGGACGCAGCCTTCCCGCACCGCGCCGAACGGGACCAGGCATATGCCCTGGCCCGGAAGCTGGGTGTTCCATTTTCCATCGTGCACTGCGAAGCGCCCCTGCCTGTGTTGCGCGAACGCCTGCTGGCCCGCCGCGGTGATGCGTCGGAAGCCAACCTCACCGTGCTTGAACACTTGCGCGAAGTCGTGGAGCCGCTGTCGGTGGAAGAGCTCTCTTTTGTGCGCCCCCTGTCACTGGACAAACCCGCGTGACCATTCATCGATGCGCAGCGGCAAGCTTGCGCGATCCCCAGGCGCCTTGCGGATACCCGCTTCTATTACTTTTGACTTAGGCAAGACGTGTGAACGGGGCGTCGTAATGTGATCTTTGATCCATCGCAACCCACCGCAGAATCCTGGAAGGAAAATTTCGTTCTGTCCGATGTCAATTGGAACGACACGGGACAACGGCCTCGCATTCGCAATGTCGAAATAAACAGAATTTCGTGCGAGAAATTTCACCGATATTCGTCATCCGGCAAGAGGGGATTTCCATGTCAGAACTCAACAGGCTTGCTCATCTCAGATCGCCACCAGACCAGCTCACCACGACATGTCCATCGGGCATCACCGATGGCGATTGGGACCTCCTCTTTGAAGCTGTTCTCGAACGAATGCGGTCAACACTCGGTGAACCCTTTGGCGCTTCAGTACCCGACGAGCAGAAAGCGACGGCAAAGCGAAGCTGCAGCAGCCTCGCTCTTCTTGAATGCGCAGACGCCCTCGACCGGTTACGCATCATGGCCAGGTACAGGCCCTTGAAGCGGCTCGTTTTACGACGCTTGCGTTTCATCGACCACCGCAACCGCTGATACGACCGTACCGGCAATCACCCCCGTCTTGCGTTTTGTCAAACGCCTGCAGGGCACCCGTCCCTACATTGGTGGCAGGTAGCTACTCTCATGTCCGAACTCCTGACCCACCCCCTCGTCAACCGCCTGCGCCTGCGCCGGCTGGGCATCGACACCTACCAGGAGCCGGTGCTGTACATGCATCGCGATTGTCCGGTCTGCCATTCGGAAGGGTTCGAGGCGCGCTCTCGCGTGGAACTGCGGCTCAACGGCCACACCATCGTGGCCACGCTCAATGTAGTGAGCGGAGACTTCCTCTCACCTGAAGAAGCCGGCCTGTCCGAAGCGGCCTGGCGCCTGCTCCATGCGCGGCCGGGTGAAGAGGTTTCGCTGCACCACCCCGCGCCGCTTGAATCATTGAGCCATGTACGCGCCAAGGTCTACGGACGCCGCCTTGGCCAGGCCGCCATCGACGCGGTGATCGGGGACGTGGCCGCCGGTCGCTACTCGGACCTGCAGCTCGCTGCCTTCGTCACCGCGTGCGCCGGCGACCACCTGGACATGGACGAAACCATCGCACTGACCCGCGCCATGGTCAATGTGGGCGAACGCATGCGCTGGGGCGAAGGCCTGGTCATGGACAAACACTGCGTGGGCGGGTTGCCAGGCAATCGCACCACCATGATCATTGTTCCCATCATCGCGGCCTGCGGGCTGCGCATGCCCAAGACCTCGTCGCGCGCCATCACCTCGCCCGCCGGTACCGCCGACACCATGGAAACCCTGGCGCCGGTGGACCTGGATGTGGCGCAGATCCGCCGCGTGGTGGACCGCACCGGCGGCTGCATTGTGTGGGGCGGCGCCGTGCGGCTCAGCCCGGCGGACGACATCCTCATCCGGGTCGAGCGACCACTGGACCTGGACAGCCAGGGACAACTCGTCGCCTCGGTCCTGTCGAAGAAAGCCGCGGCCGGCGCCACCCATGTCCTGATCGACATGCCGGTCGGGCTGACCGCCAAGGTCCGCAGCGCACATGCCGCTCACCAGTTGGGGCGACAGCTGGAGCAGGTCGGGCAGGCGCTGGGCCTGCAGGTGCGTGTGGTGCAAACTGATGGCGTGGCGCCCGTGGGCCGGGGCATAGGCCCCGCGCTGGAGGCGCGCGATGTACTGGCCGTGCTGCGCCGCGAGGCCCGGGCTCCGGCCGATCTTGCCTCGCGCGCGCTGGCACTGGCTGGACAGATTCTGGAGTTCGGCGGTGCCGCGCAAGCCGGCGCCGGCCTCGCCCAAGCCACGGCGGTGCTGGAGGACGGCCGCGCCTGGCAGAAATTCCAGGAAATCTGCGAAGCGCAGGGTGGGCTGCGCGAGCCGCCCGTGGCCAGCTACCAGCAGCCGGTGACAACCCTGCATGGCGGCACCGTGATCGCCATCGACAACCGGCGCCTGGCGCGCATTGCCAAGCTCGCAGGCGCGCCCACCGCAGCGTGTGCGGGCATCGACATGAACGTGCAGCTCGGCACGGTGGTCGAACGCGGCGACCCGCTCTTCACGCTGCATGCGTCCACCCCGGGAGAGCTGGCCTATGCCCTGGAATATGCCACCACGCAGCCCGGCGCCGTCCATGTGATGGAGGAAGCCTGATGCTGGTCCTGGCCCTGCCTGGCGCTGCAGCCCTCGCGGCAGGACTGGCCAGCCGCCTGCGCTGCGAACAGGCCGAACTGCAGTTGCATCATTTTCCCGATGGTGAAACCGGCGTGCGCATCGACGCACCGGTCAAAGGCCGCTGTGTCGTGCTGGCCGGCAGCCTGGACCAGCCCGACGGCAAGACCCTGCCACTGATTTTTGCCGCCGACGCGGCGCGCGAGCTGGGCGCACGCCAGGTCGGACTGGTCGCGCCCTACCTGGCCTACATGCGGCAAGACAAGCGCTTCCAGCCCGGCGAGGCCGTGACTTCACGCAGCTACGCCCGGCTGCTGTCTGCTTCGCTGGATTTTCTGGTCACCGTGGACCCGCACCTGCACCGCATCCACAGCCTGGACGAGATTTACACCCTCCGCACACAGGTGGTGTCGGCTGCACCGGTGATCGCGCGCTGGCTGCGCAGCCACGTGGAAGCGCCATGGCTGATCGGGCCGGACCAGGAAAGCGAACAGTGGGTCGCCGAAGTGGCTCGGCTGGCCGGCGCCCCTTGGACGGTGCTGGCCAAAACACGCCGTGGCGACCGCGACGTGGGTGTCCGGCTGGCCAGCCGCGAACGCTGGCCCGGACAAACGCCGGTGCTGCTCGACGACATCATTTCCACGGGCCACACCATGCAGGCAGCAACAAGGCTTCTGATCAAGGCAGGCCTGGGCGCGCCTCTGTGCATCGCCGTGCATGCGCTTCTTGACGCCGATGCCCAGCGCCAGTTGCTTGAAGCCGGCGTCACACGTGTGGTGAGCTGCGACACGGTTGTCCATCCCACCAACGCGATGCGCATGGCCTCGCTGCTCGCCCGTGCCGTGCGCCAGCTCAGCGCAGACGGGAAGAATGCAAAAAAATGACGGCAAAACGCATCGTCCTGATCCAGGGTCATCCCGACACCACCGTGCCCCATCTGTGTCACGCGCTGGCGGCTGCATACGCTGCGGGCGCGGAAGAGGCCGGGCACGCCGTGCGCCACATCAAGGTTGCCGAGCTCGATTTCCCCTTGCTGCGCAGCCAGCAAGCCTGGGAGAAAGACGCGCTGCCCGACGGCTTGCAGCAGGCACAGGCCGACATCCGCTGGGCCGGACACATCGTGCTGTTTTTTCCGCTCTGGCTGGGCGACATGCCGGCCCTGTTCAAAGGTTTCCTCGAACAGGTGGCCAGGCCGGGCTTTGCTTTTGAGCAGGAGGCGGGCCAGGCCATCTTCACGAAGCAGGGACTTAAAAACCGCTCGGCCCGGGTGGTGGTGACCATGGGCATGCCGGCCCTGGTCTACCGCTGGTATTTCAGGGCCCACTGCGTCAAATCGCTCCAGCGCAACATCCTGGGTTTTGTCGGCATTGCCCCCGTGCATGAAACGCTGATCGGCATGGTTGACGATTTCAAGCCGGCAGATGGCAGACGCTGGCTGGCAAAACTGCGCCGGCTCGGACAACGTGCGCAATAGGCACACCCAAGGCAGTTTCACTCATTCACCCGGAAACACAAACATGGCATCCCTACCAGACTCTGCACCCGCCACCGGAGCCCCTGAACAGGGCAAGGGCGGCATCGTCAAGCGGGCCGGCCTGTTTGTTGCGCTGGCAGCCCTGTTGGCCGTCGTCTGGATGCCGGCGTTGCAGGGTCTGCCGGCCGCCGGGCAGGTGATGCTGGCCATCCTCGCCTTTGCAGTGATCGTCTGGATGACCGAGGCGCTCGACTATGCGGTGAGCTCGGTGGTCATTGGCGCGCTCATGATCTTCCTGCTGGCCTATGCACCCGATGCGGCCAAGCCCGCTGGCCCCGGCATGGGCACCGGTGCGGCGCTCGGCCTGGCCCTGTCCGGCTTCTCCAACAGTGCCGTGGCGCTGGTGGCCGCGGCCTGCTTCATTGCCGCGGCGATGTCTGCCACCGGGCTGGACAGGCGCATTGCGCTGAAAGTTCTGTCGAAGGTGGACGCGGGCACCAACCACATCGTGATCGGTGCCATGGTGACGGGCTTCCTGCTTTCCTTCATCGTGCCCAGCACCACGGCGCGCGTCGCCTGCCTGGTGCCCATCATGATGGGTTTCATCCTGGCTTTCAAGGTCGACAGGCGCAGCCGTTTTGCCGGCCTGCTGGTGATCACCGCGGCGCAAACCGCCAGCGTCTGGAACATCGGCATCAAGACGGCGGCGGCGCAGAACATGGTGGCCATCGGTTTCATCGAGAAGCAGTTCGGCACCAGCATCAGCTGGACCGAGTGGTTCATTGCGGGTGCACCGTTTTCGGCCGTGCTGAGTGTGGCGGTGTATTTCATCATGACCCGCCTGATGAAACCGGAGATGAAGGAAATCGGAGGCGGCCAGGCCACCATCCGGCAGCAGCTCGAAGCCATCGGGCCGATGACACTCAGGCAGTGGAAGCTGCTGGCCATCGTGCTGGTGCTGCTGGGCTTCTGGGCCACCGAAAAAGTGCTGCACAACTTCGACACCTCCTCAACCACCATCGCAGCCATCGCGCTGATGCTGGTGCCGCGCCTGGGCGTGATGGACTGGAAGGAATCGCAGCGCGGCTTCCCCTGGGGCACAGTGATCCTGTTTGCGGTCGGCATCAGCGTCGGCACCGCCCTGCTGAAAACCAGTGCGGCCGGCTGGCTGGCCAACCTGATCGTCCAGCACCTGGGGCTGCAGCAGGTCAGCGCCTTTGCGATCCTGATGCTGCTGTCGCTGTTCCTGATCGTGATCCACCTCGGCTTTGCCAGCGCCACGGCGCTGGCCTCGACCATGATCCCCATCATCATCAGCGTGCTGACGGCGGTACAGACGCCGGGCATCAACGTGGTCGGCATGACCATGCTGCTGCAGTTCGTGGTGAGCTTCGGTTTCATCCTGCCGGTCAATGCGCCGCAGAACATGATCGCCTACGGCACGGACACCTTCGATGCGCGCGACTTCGTGCGCACCGGCCTGGTGATCACGGCGGCCGCCATGGTGCTGCTGGTCATCTTCGCGCTGACCTACTGGCCGTGGATGGGCTACATGACCAAGGCGGCCTGACCCACCCGGATGTGGAAGCGGGAACAAGGAGAAACAACATGACCACACTGACCAAACTCGCCCTCGGCATGATGGGCAAGTTGCGGCCGCAGCCCGCCCTCGGAAATTCCGATGCCCTGATCACTCTGCCGCAACCCGACAGGAAGGCAGGGCTGCCGCTGATGCAGGCCCTGGCGAAACGCCGGTCCGGCCGCGACTACAAGCCGGACGCTCTGCCGCTGGAGCTGCTGTCCGGACTGCTGTGGGCAGCCTGCGGCGTCAACCGCGCCGACGGCGGACGCACAGCGCCCTCGGCCCTCAACGACCAGGAAATTGACATTTTTGTGGCCCTGCCTGCAGGTGCCTACCGCTACAACGCACTGAACCATCGGCTGCATCTCGTCGCCGGCGCTGACCTGAGGCGCGTGACCGGCTACCAGGATTTCGTCGACAACGCGCCGCTGGACCTGGTTTACGTTGCCAACTACCCGCGCATGGGGCTGGTTCCTGCTGCACAGCGGGAGGCCTACGCCCACGTTGCGGCTGGCGCCATCACGCAGAACGTCTACCTGTTTGCGGCCAGCAGCGGCCTGGCGACGGTGATCCGGGCCTGGATAGACCGCAGTGCAATCGCCGACGCCCTGGGCCTGACGCACGACCAGCAGGTTCTGCTGTCGCAAACCGTGGGCTATCCGGCGGACACCCCATGACGCGGCGCGCGGGGAAATACTCGCAGGACGTCCGGATTGCTCCTGTTTTCATAGCCTGCAGCGCACTACCCATAAGGCCCCAGGCCACTTTTTATTGAATCAGGCGGCGCTGCCGGCGTCCTCGCCGATCAGCAGCATGCCATCTGAGATGTACCGGTGCAGCGGCACCTCCAGGTTCGTCGGCGCAGGCTTGTTCTTGAACACTCGCCCCGCCAGGTCAAAGGTGGAGCCATGGCAGGGACAGAAAAACCCGCCCGACCAGTCAGCGCCCAGGCTGGGGTTGCCGGTGCCGGCGGGAACCTGGTTGGGAGAACAACCCAGGTGGGTGCAGATGCCCACACCCACAAACACCTCAGGTTTGATGGAGCGCTGCGGGTTGCGCGCGTAGTCGGGCTGCTGATCTTTTCTCGAGTCCGGGTCGGCCAGCCCTGCATTGAGCGAGCCCAGGGCCGCCAGCATCTCGGGCGTGCGGCGCATGACCCACACGGGCTTGCCGCGCCACTCCACCGTCTTGATGCCACCGGGCGGCAGGTCGGAAATATCGACTTGCACGCTGGCACCCATGGCGCGGGCGCGCTCGCTGGGGGCAAAGCTCGACACAAAAGGGACGGCGACGGCCGCCATGCCTACGCCCGCCACCGCAGCGGCAAGCAGCACCACCTGGCGTCGCTCCGTATCGTGGGCAGGCCCATCGCCGGCAGGGGCCGGGCTAGCGGGAAGTTCCGGAAGGATGGACGCGTGGGTCATGGTGTTCCTTTGTGGTGCCGCGGTGAAGCACTTCGCTTTCGCCGTGTCTGGCCATCACTCTGTACTCAAGAAACGTGCCGCGGACACTCCAAAAAAAACCCAATCCAATCAAGGGCTGCCGTTGGCCAGCCGAAGGGTGGCACCGCCATAACTGCCATTTCTGGCAGCAACTGGCAGCTGGCAGTACACTGCTGGCAGCATGAGAGATCTCACCGCACAAGCCCTGCCGGAACTGGTGTCTTACCTCGAAGGCGTGGCCGAACCGCACATCCTGCTCGACGCGCAGTACCGCATCCTCGCGGCCAATGCCGCCTACCGCCGCCAGTTCAGCCCCGAGCGCGAGGTAGTGGGCCGGCTCTGCCATGAGGTCTCGCACCACTTCAGCGTGCCTTGCGACCAGGCCGGCGAGTCCTGTCCGCTGGCCCAGTCGCGCGAATCCAGGCAGCCTGAACGGGTGCTGCACCTGCACCACACGCCAAGGGGCGAAGAGTACGTCAACATCGAGCTCACGCCGCTGCGTGACAACAAGGGCCGGCAAACCTTTTTTGTCGAGAAGATGGCGACGCTGCGCGCGGCCCAGGGCCAGCCCGCGGCCCAAGGCCTGATCGGTCGCGCGCCGGCCTTCCAGCACATGCTGGCGCTGGTCGCACGGGTCGCACCGTCGCAGGCCGCAGTGTTGCTGCTCGGGGAATCAGGCACAGGCAAGGAACTGGTGGCACGGGCGGTGCATGAGACCAGTCTGCGCGCCCAGCGGGCGCTGGTGGCAGTGGACTGTGCCAGCCTACCCGACAACCTGTTCGAGTCCGAACTGTTCGGCCACGAACGCGGTGCCTTCACCGGCGCAAACACCGCCAGGGCCGGCTTGGTGGAAGCGGCCAGCGGCAGCACGCTGTTTCTCGATGAGGTCGGTGACATCCCGCTGCTCATGCAGGTCAAGCTGTTGCGCCTGCTGGAGACCGGCACCTACCGCCGCGTCGGCAGCACCGAGCTGCGCCATGCCGACATCCGCCTGGTCGCCGCCACCCACCGCGACCTGGAGCGCATGGTGGCCGAAGGGCGTTTCCGTGAAGACCTCTATTACCGGCTGAGCATTTTCCCCATCCACCTGCCCGCCCTGCGCGAGCGGCGCGCGGACATTCCCCTGCTGGCAGCCGCCCTGCTGCAACGCGTTGCACCCGGCCGGCGGCTCGCGCTGGCGCCGCAGGCGCTGAAACTGCTGCAGGCCCAGGACTACCCCGGCAATGTGCGCGAACTGCGCAACCTGCTGGAGCGCGCCTCGCTGCTGTGTGATGGTCAGACCCTGCAAGCCGCGCACATTCAACAGGCGCTGATGTCGGGTCGGCGCCCGCCGGATGCGCGGCGCCACGGGTCGCCAGCGGCCAGCACTGCGCCCAGGCCGGGCGCACTGCAGGTGATGGCAAAGTCGGCCCTGCAACAACTGGTGGCCGCCCACCACGGCAGCCGCGCTGAACTGGCGGCTCGGCTGGGCATCAGCGAGCGCTCGCTGTACCGCAAACTCAAGGCGCTGGGACAAGGCTGACCCGGCCCGGCATCAGGGCGCTTTCGCTCCTTGATTGATAGCTGATCACGAAATACCAGTGAGGGCTGGAGGCATATTTCACTAAAATTCCGGATCTGCCTGCGCCGCCGCATGGCGAGCTTTTTCAATCAGGTTCGGCGCGGGCGTGGTCATTCAAAGGACGGTACCTCCGGCTTGACCACCGGCTTGCCGGCCGCCACCCAGCCATCGATGCCACCGGCAATCGACCGAACGTTCAGGTAACCCATCTCGTGCAGGGCCGCACCACTCAGGGCGGCGCGACCGCTGATCTTGCAGTACAGCACGATCTTCAGGTCGCGCGGCTGCAGCGCCGGGGTGCTGCTGAACTTGAATTCGAGCAGGCCGCGCGGGACGAGGATCGCGCCGGCAATGTGGCCGGCGGCGTATTCGTCGGCTTCGCGCACGTCCACCAGCACGTCGGCATCGCGCAGGGCGGCTTCGGCGTCTGTCACGGAAATTTCCTGCACGCGGGTTTTGGCAGCGGCGACGAGATCATGGGCGGTTTTCATGGGGAGTTCCTGGTAACAAAGTGAAGAATCAGATCTGGAACAGGCCGGGCAGCCTGCACCCGGCGCGTGCGCCGGAGCCCGGAAGTTCAGGGTGCGCGGATTTTTTCGTGGATGCGGCGCGTGGTGCGCCACACACCCCACAACACCAGTGGAATCAGGGCCCCGGCGGCGATCTCCGGGTTGACGGGCGCACCGGCGGCCTTGAACGCCTTGCCCACATACAGCAGCAGGCTCACCACGTAGTACGAGATGGCCGCAATCGACAGGCCTTCCACCGTGGATTGCAGGCGCAGTTGCAGTTCCTGCCCGCGCGTGAGTTTTTCCAGCAGTTGCTGGTTCTGCACCTCGGTGGCGATGTCCACACGGGTGCGCAGCAGCGCGCTGGTGCGCGACACCCGCTCGGACAGGGAAGCCAGCCGCTGCGCCGTCGCCGCCACGGTGGCCATGGCCGGCGACAGGCGGCGCTGCATGAATTCGCCAAGGAGCTGGGTGCCGGGAATGGGTTTTTCGCGCAGCTCGGTGATGCGCTGGCCGACCAGCGCGCTGTAGGCCCGCGTGGCCGAGAAGCGGTAGACATGTTCGGCTGTGGCGCGCTCCACGCGGGCCGCCAGCGACACCAGTGTGTCCAGCAGGTCCTGGTCGGAGGCCGACTTGTTTTCCAGCCGCGCCGTGATGTCGGCGAGTTGCCCCTCGGCCTCGGCCAACATGGGGCCCAGCGCCTTGGCCACGGGCAGGCCGCGCAGGGCCATCAGGCGGTAGGTCTCGAGTTCCAGCAGGCGCTGGGAAATGCGGCCGGCACGCATGTCGGTCATGCCTGGCGGGGCGATCACCAGCATGCGTTCGAACCCGTCGGCGCCCAGCTGGAATTCGGTCACTGCCCACGAGTGGCCATTGCCCAGCTGCGAAGCCACCACGGCCCGGCCACCGAACCAGGCCAGCGCCTGCGCCATCAGCGCCGCCTCGCCGGACAGGTCGCCGTGTACCAGGGCCAGCTGGATGGCCGCCACCGTGCGCCCCGGAATACCGGGCAACCAGCCCGGCGCCACCACCGGAGCCGACAGCAGGGGCGGCTCGGTGGCACCCAGCAGCGCGCTGGCGGGCAGCGATTGCACGACAGCGTAACGCGTGAACTCGGTGTGCCGTTCCCACTGCACGGTGTAGCCTTCGCAGCGCAGGCTCAGGAAGTTGCCGTTCAGGCTGTCCTGCGGCAGATCCTGCTGACCCGGCAGCCGGCGCAGGTGCGCACACTCCTGCTCGCGCGTCACGCCGGCGTTGAGAACCGCCACATAGATGATGAGCGCCGGCAGCCGCACGCGGGCCGAGGGCCGCGCATGCAGTTCGTTGTGTAGCACGGCACGCTGCGTATCGTCGGGCGGCAGCAAGGCGAAGGAAACATCGGAGGAAGGCAGGCTGGAAGTCATGCCCCGATACTAGCGTTTTGATAGCTGCCTGAGCTTTCCCGGTAAGGGCTGGAGCCTATTTTCATGAAAAATCCCCCAAGTACCGGGAAGCGGACGGTGTGGAGAACCGGCACGATTTATTTCAGGCGCTGACCGGTACTGTCAGAGATTTCGATGGTGATCGGGATGCCCTGCCCCACACTCTGGGTGACGGTGCAGAACGCCTCGAACTGCTCGAGCACGCGGTCCAGGTGCTGCAGCGAGGCAGCAGGCACACCCAGCGTCAGCTGCGCCGTCATGGCCAGTACACGCAGGCGCCCTTCCGGGTTGCGGCCCACTTGCGAGGTGATGTCGCAGCGCATCGGCTCCGGGGCCTGCTTGAACTTGCGCAGTGCAAACAGCAGCGAATCGCTCAGGCAGTTGCCAACGGCGGCGCTGAGCAGTTGCACCGGCGAGGGCCCGAGGCCCGTCCCCAGGGGCGCCGGTTCATCGCCGGTCAGCACCGGAATGGCCCCGCCAAACTGGATGTCAAAGCGGTAGTCATGCTGCTGAACCAGGCTGACCTGGACGAGGGTGTCGCTCATGGCGCCTCCGGGTTGAAGATGAACAGGATCAGGTACCGCAGGAAAACCTGGACTCGGGCACGCCCAGCTTCTTGAGGATGAAACCGAGCGGACACATGTTGGTGAACCCGAACTGGAACAGGTTGAAGCCAACAAAGGCAGTGAAGGCCAGAGCCCACTTGCTCACGAACAACGGGCTGCCCTCAATGCCGAGTGCGAGCGAAGCCAGGATAAAGAGGCCGGCAATGATGCGGATGTAACGTTCGACAGTCATGAAATTCTCCAGAGAGTTAAAAAAGTTCCTATTTCAGGCGCACGATGCCCAGGAGCTTGAGCACGTACTTCTCATACACCGGCTCCGAGTTGCCGGTTTTCATCTTGCGGATGAAATACTTCTCGAACGCGATCTTGGCCAGGTGCACCCATTTGCCCTTCTTGAACCAGTTCACATTGCGTGGCGGGATCTGCGGCAGGGC
>CAZIYA010000055.1:0-14396 GCA_964543355.1 uncultured Polaromonas sp. | reverse complement strand
CGCCCATGTCCACGCATTCGATGCGCGCGGCCACCTGGTCGCGCGCCGTCATGATGAGGACAGGCGTGGCGGCATCGGGCAGCCGGCCCGGCGGCGCCCGGCGCAGGCGGCGCAGCACCTCGGCGCCGTCACCGTCGCGCAGCCCCAGGTCCAGCAGCACCAGGTCAAAGGGCTCGACACACAGCGCCGTCCAGGCCGTCTCTACACCGTCCGTCATGTCCACCGCCCAGCCCAGTTGCCGCAGATGGGCCTGCAGACCGGTGGCAATGCCTTCGTCATCCTCAACAACCAGTACACGCATGCCGCATTGTGCGTCAGAGGGGCTTAAGTAACACTTAAGACAGGGCGCCGAAGCTGTGCCCATGCAAACTTTCTCGAACAGGCAACTCGCCGCGATAACAGCCGCGCTGGCGCTGCTCCTGCTGGCCTGGGACATGTCTGGCCTGGACCTGCCGCTGGCCCACTGGTTCGGCGGGCCAACCGGTTTTCCCCTGCGTGACAACGCTTTCCTGAGCGGCGTGCTGCATGAGGGCGCCAAACGCCTGGCCTGGGTGCTGGCGCTGCTGCTGTGTGTCGCGGTCTGGTGGCCGGTCGGCGGGTTCCGGCGCCTGGCGCCGCTACGCCGTTTCCAGCTGGCTGCCACCACCTTGCTGGCTGTGCTGGTGGTCAGCGCCCTGAAATCCGTCAGCACCACCAGTTGCCCCTGGAGCCTGGCCGACTTCGGCAGCGTGGCGCATTACACACCGCACTGGACGCATGTGTTTGCGCCAGACGGCGGCAGTGGTCAGTGTTTCCCCGCCGGACATGCGTCGTCGGGTTTTGCCTTTGTGGGCGGTTACTTCGCCTTTCGCCGCACGGCGCCGGTGATCGCGCGCCGATGGCTGGCCGTTTCGCTGCTGGCAGGCCTGGTGTTGGGCCTGGCACAGCAGATTCGCGGGGCGCATTTCACCAGCCACACGCTGTGGACAGCCTTCATTTGCTGGTGCGTGGCCTGGGCCATGGACGGCCTGTGCACACGCGTGGCCTCCAGCCCGCTGGCCAGGGACATGGGGGAGACCGCATGAGTGCACCTGTGATTCACCGAATATCGCTGCTGCCTGACGGCGGGGCCGCCGCCGTGCCTCCTGCCGGTACATCGCGGCGCGCTTTCTCACATCCCGGCTGGATCATCCTCGCGGCCAGCCTCTGGCTGGCCACGGCTGCCAACCTGCCGCTCTGGCTGGCCATGCGCGAGCTGGCCCTGTTCGAGCGTTCCGGCGGATGGCTGTTCGCCATCGCCTTCGGCTTGATCATTGCCGCCAGCCTGGCCGGCATGGTGAGTGTGCTGGCCTGGCGCTGGACGCTCAAGCCAGTGCTGGCGTTGCTGCTGGTGGCGGCGTCGCTCGGCGCGCACTTCATGCTGGCCTACCACGTGGTGATCGATGGCTCCATGATCACCAACGCGCTGCAGACCGACCCGCGCGAAGTGCGCGACCTGCTGGGGTCCCGGTTTTTCGTCTCCGTGGGGCTGCTGGGTGTATTGCCCTGCGTGGCGCTGTGGCGCTGGCGGGTGGACTACGGCCGCTGGCAACGCCGCGCCGCGCACAATTTCCTGCAGACGGGCGCCGCGTTGCTGGCGCTGGTACTGCTCACGCTGGCCAGTTTCAGCCCGCTGGCTTCCACCATGCGCAACCACAAGGAGTTGCGTTACCTCGTCAATCCGCTCAATGCGGTGTATGCGCTGGGCAAGCTCGCCAGCGGGCCGCAGCGGCGCGACGACACGCTGCAGCCGCTGGGGCTGGATGCGCGGGTGGCATGGCCAGCGGCCGCGCGCCCGCCGCTGCTGGTGCTGGTGCTCGGAGAGACCGGGCGCAGCGGCAACATCGGCCTGAACGGTTATGGCCGCGACACCACGCCCGAACTCGCGCGGCGGGACGTGGCCAGCTTTCGCAACGCCTGGTCCTGCGGCACCAGCACGGCGGCGTCGGTGCCCTGCATGTTTTCAGGCCTCGGTCGCGACGGGTTTGAAACGCGCAAGCACGACACCGAAGGCCTGCTCGATGTGGTCCAGCACGCGGGCATGGCCGTGCTCTGGGTGGACAACCAGTCCGGCTGCAAGGGAACGTGCGACCGCGTGCCCAGCGTCAACACCGCCAACCTGGCACACCCGCAGCTGTGTCCGGACGGCGCGTGTTACGACGGCATCATGCTCGAAGGGCTGGATCAGCGCATTGCGGCCCTGCCGGCAGAACGCCGCGCGCGCGGCGTGGTGATTGTCCTGCACCAGATGGGCAGCCACGGGCCGGCTTACCACCTGCGTTCACCCGCGGCCTTCAAGCGTTTTCTTCCCGAATGCAGCGACAACGACCTGCAGGGCTGCAGCCGGGACGCGCTGGTCAATGCTTACGACAACTCGATTGCCTACACCGACCACTTCCTGTCCGGCACCATCGACTGGCTGAGGCAGCAGCACGCCTACGACACCGCCATGGTGTATGTGGCCGACCACGGCGAGTCGCTTGGCGAGAACAATCTGTACCTCCACGGCATGCCCTATGTGCTGGCACCCGACGTGCAAAAACAGGTGCCATGGATCACCTGGACATCTGCAGCGTTTGCACAGCGCAGCGGCGTGACGTCCGCCTGCCTGCGCAGCGAGGCGGACCGGCCGGTGTCACACGACAATTACTTTCACTCCGTGCTCGGCCTGCTGGCTGTCCAGAGCAGCGTGTACCGGCGGTCCCTGGATGTTTATGCGTCCTGCGCGACGTCCCCTACCGACGAAGTGGCGGGAAAGCCGGCGGTGCATGCCAGGCAGGCCCGCAAACCGGGTGGGCCTGCCTGACGGGCGTGCAGCACCGGATTTTTAACGAAAAGTGCTTTCAGCCCTTATGGAGCAAGCGCAGGCAGCTATTGAATTCATAGTGACCGTGGGGAACCCGGGCTGCCGCGCAGACTCCTGGCGCTCCGCGCCTTCAATCACCCAGGTCAATGACGCCTGCCAGGCGCACACCGTTGGGGGCCGTGTAGTCGGCCAACACACAGGTGCGGTCGGGGTGGTCAGCGGTGTCTTGCAATAGCTCGAGGACGAAGCGGATGGACGGTTTGTCCAGTGCGGCAAAAGGCATGTCCAGCAGGGTGACGGCGGCGCCCGATGCAAATGCCGCGGCCAGCCAGACTTTTCGTCTGGAACCCGTGGACAGCATGTAGAGCTGCTTGTTCATTTCCGGCGCCAGACTCAGGCCATCCACACAGCGTGCCAACGCCTTGTCGTCGAACCCGGCATAACGCTTGCGCTGGCTTTCGAAATAGCCGGGCGGCGTCATTGGATCGAATGCTTCCGTGCGTGGCTCTGTCCAGAACACCTGCTGGCGGTAAAGCTGGGGCTGCTGCTGCAAGCCCGTTCCGTTGATGCTGAGGTGGCCCGCATCGCATGCCAATTCCCCGGCCAGCAAACGCAGCAGCGTGGTTTTTCCGCGTCCGTCGCCGCCGCGCACCAGGGTGACGCCGGGCGGGATGGAGGCCGAAAAGCGGGTGAACAGCTCGCGCTGCGGGTAGCGAAACTGGAGGCCGCCCACCTGGAGAATGGCGGGCAGCTTACTGGCCGGCAGGCTTTTCAGGCAGACCTCAGTCGGCATGATCGACGGTCGCGAAGACGCGCAAACCTTCTGCGGTGCGCGCGAGGTTGTAGGACTCGCGCCAGGACTGGAGAACACGCCCGTCTTCGAGGAGCAGGTCCCACGTCACGGTGCCCAGGACACAGGCCTGGCCCATGGAAACCACTTCAAGCTCGCCGTACCGGCAGGACCGGCACCCCTGGCTGTGATAGCCGTCCACCACTTTCTGGAAATAGCCGGCTATTTCCGCCTGGGTGGAAAAACATTCGACGAAGCCCCCGGCGTGTAATGCCGAATACGGCGCGAGATAACGCCGGGCAATGCGCTGGCCGTCAAAGCTGCGGAACGCGTCCACAAACGCATCAAAAAAAGCAGCGACTTCGCCTTGAAGTGCGGTCGTGGCCATGGCTGCTTCGGACGGCGATGGATTTACCGGTAAAACGCTTCGACCTTGCCCTTGAGCTTGATCATCAGCGGATTGCCCTTGCGGTCCAGCGTCTTGCCCGCGGGTACCTTCACCCAGCCTTCGCTGATGCAGTATTCCTCGACATCCAGGCGCTCCCTGTCATTCAGTCGGATCCCGACTTCATGTTCAAACACAGCGGCGACATGGTGGGGGCTGCGCGGGTCGATGGAGAGGTGGTCTGGCAGTGGAGGACGGGGGGCGGTTTCGTTCATGGAATTTCTTTATTTCAATTAACGCGGATGAGTGGCAATTTTCCATGATCTGGCCATGCCGTGGTTTGGCGGGGCTGCCTGAAGGTCAAGTCTTTGTCGATTCGCAGAAGCGGATGCGGTTTCCAAACGGGTCGGCCACCTGCATCATGCGGCCCCAGGGCAAATCTTCCACACCGGGTTTCGCGTACCTGTAATTCTTCGCAGCGAGTTCGCTTTGCAGTGCATCGATATCCTCGACCGGTGCAAAAACCGTTGAGCCGGGCGTCGCGTCTCCGTGGTGCTCGCTCAGGTGAAGTGTCAGCCCGGACCGGCTGATCTGTGCATACAAAGGAAAGTTTTCTTCGAATCGGTGTTCCCATTCCATCGTGAACCCCAGGAAGTCCAGATAAAACTCCCTGGCCTTGTCCTCCGAGAAGATGCGGATGATGGGAATGGCGGGCGCAAGTTTCATAGGGCGTTTTCCTTGGGACGGGTTGCAACTGCCATATGGCGGTCAAGCGCAGGGTGCTGTCTATTTGCGTTTTTGCCGCTGCTCATATTTCCGCCAGTAGGGGAACTCGTCTTCATGGACCTCGATGTCGAGCTCCATGATGCGCGACTGCAGACGCTCCTGCACATCCGCAACAGCCCTGTTGTAGACAAGCGGGCCCACTTCTTCCAGAAAGAAGCCGAGAAGCGCGCCGGCGGTGATGTTCCCGATTTTTTCTTCCATGTTTTCGAGGAAGTAGCGTTCGATGGATGCGATCACCTGCTGGCGTGCTTCTTTGGAAATTTCAATCGTCACGGCAAGTTTCCTGGCTGAAGGGTGAAACCGGAGGGGTGGGCAGATGTTCCTGCCATGGATGCGCCTTGAGCTTACGCGAACTGCGGGGCTTGCTGGTGTGGGTCACGCGCAAAAACATCGAACCGGCACGCCGGGCGTGAAATAAAACGTTGCACATTCTTGTGACTGAAAAGTGTCACCAGCCCTTATTCCACGGGCGCAAGCAGCTACTGATTCAATAGCGTTTGCATGCCTCAGGGCGCGGCCTGCACCAGCAGCTGCGCCTGCGCCGGCAGCTCGTCCAGCCTGACGACTTCGCCCGGTGCCAGCACACGGTCGGGCTTGAAGTCTTCGCCGGCCGCGACGTCGGCACGACGCCAGCGGATTGCGACCACGCGGCCATCGAGCCGCAGCGTGATGTCAAACGACGACCAGTGCGCAGGAACGCGCGGCATCAGCGAAAGCTCGCCTTGGCGCACCGACAGGCCCAGCAGCGTTTCCATGGCGGCGCGGTGCAGCCAGGCGGCTGAGCCGGTGTACCAGCTCCAGCCGCCCCGGCCGGCATAGGGCGCGGCGCTGTAGACGTCGCCGGCCAGCACATAGGGTTCAATTTCGTAGGCGGGGCCGCGTGTGGGGTGTGCGCTGCGGTGTGCCGGGCTCAGCGCTTCGAAGCTGCGCCAGGCGCCTTCGATGTCGCCGGTTTGCGCCTGCGCCATCATGGCCCACACGCCGGCGTGCGAATACTGGCCGCCGTTCTCACGCACGCCGCGCGGGTAAGCCTGGATGTAGCCGGGATTGTTTTCAGAATGCTGCAGCGGTGGGTGCAGCAGGCGAAGCAGGCCGGTGTCCTCGTCAATCAGTTCCTTCTTGAGGGCCAGCATGGCGGGCACGGTGAAGGCCGGGGTCGATGCACCGGACAACACCGACCAGGCCTGTGCAATCAGGTCGATGCGGCATTCATCGTTGGCACTGGAGCCCAGCGGCTCGCCGTTGTCAAAGAAGGCGCGGCGGAACCAGGCGCCGTCCCAGCCGGCGTCGTGCAGCGCGGCAATCCAGCCCTGCCGGGCGAGCAGCCATTTATCGGCGCGCGCGGTGTCGCCGCGGGCCAGGGCCAGGGGTGCAAAGTTCTGTACCACCGCGCACAGGAACCAGCCCAGCCAGACCGATTCGCCCCGGCCCTGGTGGCCGACACGGTTCATGCCGTCGTTCCAGTCGCCGGTGCCCATCAGGGGCAGGCCGTGGCTGCCGGTGGCCAGGCTGCGGTCCAGGGTGCGGGCGCAGTGTTCGTACACGCTGGCCGACTGCGCGCTGACCTGCGGCGCGTAGTAGGCGTCTTCGGCGCCTTCGGGAATGGCCGGCCCGTCAATGAAAGCCACGTTCTCGTCCAGCACGGCGGTGTCGCCGGTGATGTCGATGTAATGCGCGCAGGCGTAGGGCAGCCAGAGCAGGTCGTCGGAGAAATGCGTGCGCACCCCTTCGCCACCGGGCGCGTGCCACCAGTGCTGCACGTCGCCTTCAGGAAACTGGCGCGAGGCGTTCAGCAGAATCTGCGCGCGCAGGCGTGCCGGGTCCGCCAGGCCCAGGGCCATGGCGTCCTGCAGCTGGTCGCGAAAACCGGAGGCGCCGCCGGCCTGGTAAAAACCGGCCTTGGACCAGAGCCGGCAGACCACGGTCTGGTAGATCAGCCAGTGGTTGACCAGCGCGTCAAACAGCGGGTCGGGGGTGCTTACCTGTACCTTGCCCAGCAGTCCGGACCACCAGCCTTGCACCTCTGCAAGCGCCTGGGCCGTATCGCGTTGTGCCCACAGCCGGGCCAACTGTTCGGCGCCGGGGCTGTCGGCCGCATGGCCGAGGATGAAGCTGAAAGCCACGCCTTCCCTTGCAGTCAGTTCGAACTCGCTCGAAATGGCGGCACAAGGGTCAAGCGCGGCGCCGCTGTGCCGTCCCAAGGTGGCCGGCAGCACCAGCTGGCCCAGTGTGTCGAAAAATTCGCTGCGGTCGCAGGTCCATTGCGTGCTGTTTGCTGCGCCGGCCAGTGCCAGAAAGGCCGTGCTGCCGCCATAACCGTCGCGGCTTTCGCGCTGCTGGGCAAACAGGGCCACCCGCTCGGCGCCGTTCCAGCTGTGCAGGGTGCGCCTGCGGCCCCGGGCTTCGCCCATCTGCCACTCGACCATGGCGACGGCGCGAAGGCGGCGCCGCTTCGCGCCCTCCAGCCGGACACGAACCTGAACCACCTTGACGGCGTCTTTCAGGTCGGCAAAGAAAGTGGTCTCCAGCTGCAGGCCGGCATGCCTGCCTTCGAACACCGTGTAGCCCTGCCCATGGCGCACGCGCCAGTCGCTGCCGGGAGCGGCAAGCAGCGAAGGCGTCAAGGGAAACACCTCGCCGGTGTCCAGGTCCTGTAGCAGCCAGTGTTCTGATGCGGGGTCGCGCACCGGGTCGTTGGACCAGGTCGTGACCTGGTGCAGGCGGCTGTTGCCCGCCCAGGTGTAGCCGCTGCCGGTTTCCGACACCTGAAAGCCGAAACCAGGGTTGCCGATCACATTGATCCACGGCTTGGGTAGCCGCTGGCCAGCCTTGAGCCCAAAGCTGAATTCGCCACTTTCTGCGTCAAAGACGCCTGGCTCAGGGCGCTCAGGAGGTTCAGAGCGCTCAGAGGCCATGGAGGCGTAGCCGGTCAGCGCGCTGCGGGTGAGGTCGGTGGATTTTTCCGGTGACCAGTCTTCGCGCATGGCCGCCACCTGCACTTCCAGCGGCCGGCCGTCGGCGCTGAAGACCACGCGTGCCAGGCCGGTGAGGGCGGCTTTTTCACTGGGGGCCATCTCCTGCTCGCGCAGCAGGAAAAACCCGGGCGTCGAGCTGGCAGCCTCGTCACGCTTGAAGCTGTGCTGCACGGCTTGCAGCAGCCGGTCGCGCAGCGCGAGGATGTCGCGCTGCAGCGGCATCAGGTAGGAGTTGGCTTCGCTGTTGAGCACCACCACGTCGACACCCAGGCCGCCGAAAGCCCACCACGGCTGGGCGCGCAGCAGCGCATGGACCAGCGACACGCCGCTGTGCGAGTGAATACGCAGCAGGACGATGGGCTTGTCGCCGGAGATGCCAAAGCGCCAGAGCTGGCGCTGGTCCAGCGGCGTGCGCTCAGCCGGCCTTGCCACGTTGTACATCAGCGCGGTGCTCAGGTCCTGCAGGGCCAGGTTTTCTTCGGGCGTCAGGGCCAGATCGCGCAGCCGCACCTGGGCCAGCGTGGCGGCCATGCGGGTGGCACGCTCCACGTGCATGGGCTGCAGGTATTTGTCGATGCGGGCGGCGAGCTCGTCCGTGTCTTCCGCCGCCGTGGTGGCGAAGCTCAGCCGTGCCATGGCATCGGGCGCCAGCCGCAGCTTCACGCGCAGGCTGGCGACCGGATCGAGACCGTTGATCGGGTTGCCCGCGGCATCCATCGGCTGGCTGCCGAGCAGGGGATGCTGCACCGGCTGATGGCGCCCGGCAAACACCCGGCGGTCGGCAATGCCTTCCACCGACACCAGGTCTGCGTCGGCTTCAGCCAGGAAATGTGACACCGCCATTTGCGGGTCACCATGCAGGCGTGGCAGGCGGGTGAGCATCAGGGCGCGCCACTCGGGCTCCCAGCGGGTTTGCACAAAAAGGTTGGAAAACGCCGGGTGTGCTTCGTCGGCCCGCGGGTCGGCCAGCACCGCCTCAAAGCAGGACACCAGCTCCAGCACTTGCTCGCTGCGGCCCGTGTTGTACAGCACCACGGTGCGCAGCTCGGTGTCGTCCTCGGGGCTGACCAGCACGGTGATGGTCGAGCTCAGGTTGTCGCCTTGCGCGTCGAACTGCACGCGGTCGGCCATGAAGCGCGTCTGGTAGCGCCAGCCCGGTCCTGCGGCGGGTCGTGAGGTGAGGGAGCTCACCCGTTGCACACCGTCCGCATCGGTACGGGCAAGGTAGAAGAAACTGCCGTAACCGTCGCGCAGCATGTCGTCGCGCCAGCGCGTCACGTTGCGGCCGCGCCAGCGGCTCAGGCCTGCGCCATTGGCGCGCAGGGCCACGTTGTAGTGCCCGTTCGACAGCAGCTGGGTGGGTTTCCAGCCGGCACCCAGCGGATTCACTTCTCGCGACTGGAACACCGGCTCCGGGATGTAGCCACCGGGCTCGGGTGGCAACCGCGGGTCGGCGCTTTCGACGATCTGCCGGGGCGTGCTCTCGTGCAGCAGGGCCTCGTGTGCAAGCACTAGCGGGTCGGCGCAGAACCAGCGCCGCGGCGCGTGGCTGCACAGCACGTTGCACAGGGCGGCCAGGGCCATGCCCTGGTGATGGGCCATATAAGCCTCGACGATGCTGAAGGCCTTCGCGTCGGCTGCCTCCGGCTGGCGCGAGATGGTGAAGTCCAGCGCTTCATAAAAGCCCAGTTCTCCGCGAGCGCCCATTTGTTCGAGCCGCTGCAGGTTGCGTGTGGCGGCAGACGGGTCGAACAAGGTTGCCAGCAAGGTGGCGTAGGGGGCGACCACGCGGTCGGTAGGTGGGGTGCGGCGCAAGGCCAGGCGCGGCACGCCGAAAGGCGAATACTGAAACGCCAGCGAGTGGTCCTGCGCAAAATAGGCCGACTCCGAAATGCCCCACGGCAGCTCTTGTTCATCGCCGAAGTCCTGCTGCTCGGCCACAGCCGCCTGTGCAGCCGTGTGCATCAGGCCGTGCCGCGGTTCGTGCATCAGCAGGGAGGGCATGAGGTATTCGAACATCGAGCCCGACCAGGACTTTAGCCCCGGCGCGACACCAACCGACAGGAAGGGGCGGCCCAGCGCAGCCCAGTGCCGGAGTGGAACGTCGCCCTTGGCAATCGCCAGGAAACTGGTCAGCCGCGATTCGGAAGCGAGCAAGTCGTAGTAGCTCGCGTCCAGGGCCTGCTCGTGCACGCGCAAGCCGATATGGAACAGGTGCCGTTTGCCGTCGTACAGGCCGCGAAAGTCCATGGCCGCATACAGAGCCTGGCAGCGTGTGGCAAGCCGCAGCAGCGCAGCTTGCGGGGGGTGCCCGTCGATGCCGGTTTCCACCAGTGCGCGGCATGATTGCGCCACTGCCAGCAAGAGGCCGGCGAGGTTGCCGCTGTCAACCGCCGACACATAGGCTGGCTGCAGTATTTCCAGTGTGCGCGTGTCGTACCAGTTGAACAGATGGCCCTCGTGTTTGGGCAGGCGTTCAATGCTGTCCAGTGAGGCTTCCAGGCGGCCGACGAGTTCATTCGTGCTGATCCATCCAAACTCGCGCGCACAGCACACGGCCAGCAGGTACAGGCCGATGTTGGTGGGCGAGGTGCGGTGCGCCAGCGTGGGTTCCGGCACCAGTTGCAGGTTGTCCGGCGGCAAATGGTTGTCGTCGGTACCCACGGAGCGCTCGAAGAAGCGCCAGGTGTCACGTGCCAGCTCGTGAAGGTACTGCCGGTCTTTGTCCTGCAGTTGCTGTGCCTCGGCGGGCCGCGGCTTGCTGGCCCACCAGGCGGCGACGGGCGCGGCAACCCACAGCAGGAAAAGTGCAGCACCGGCCACCGGGTGGGGGCTCCACAGTGCCACCACAGCCAGTGCTGCGCAGCCCAGCGACACCAGCGCGTGCTGGCGCAGGAAGCTCATGAGGCCGGGGCGTGCGGAGGCCTGCGCCTGTGCGGCAGTGGTCCATTCCAGCAGCAGGTGGCGGCTGATGTTCATGCGCCAGAGCGAGCGGACCACGGCGTCGAGCAGCAGCGCGCCCTGCACGGGAAGCTGGCTGAAGTGCCAGAGCGCGCCGCCAAATGCGCGCAACAATTCGTTGCGGCCCACATGGAAAAAATGGCGCCAGGCGATGCTGCGGCGCGTGGGCACCAGGCCGGCCAGCGCGCCCAGCACCGGTCCGGCCAGCAGGGCAGCAAACGTGACCAGCAAGGCGGTGGACAGGGGCAAGCCACCGGTAAAGATCACCCAGATCAGCAGGGCCAGGGTGGCGGGCATGACCAGCGAGCGGCGCAGGTTGTCGGCCATCTTCCACAGGCCCAGCCCGTCAATGCCGTAGTGGGTGGCGTGCAGCATGAGGGGCAGCAACTGCCAGTCACCGCGCGTCCAGCGATGGATGCGCGAGGCGGCCACGCCGGCATGGTGGGGATGGTCTTCAACCAGCGCCACATCACTGACGAAGCCGCAGCGCGCGATGCTGCCTTCGAGCAGGTCGTGGCTGAGCACGGACTCGCCCGGCAGGCGGGCGTCAAGCACGGCATGCACGGCATGCACGTGCAGCAGGCCCTTGCCGCTGAAACTGCCGCTACCGAACAGGTCCTGGTAAACGTCAGACACGCCGTTGTTGTAGGGGTCGATGCCGCATTGCCCCGCAAACAGGCGCAGAAAGGGCGTGCGTTCTGCCGGCCCTGGCAGGGGCGTGACCACGCGGGGCTGAAGGATGCCGTAGCCCGCCACCACGCGGCGCGAGCTGGCATCCACCCGGGGCGTGTTCAGGGGGTGAGCCGCCACGGCCACCAGGTCGCGCAAGACGCCGGGAGGCAGGCCGGTGTCGCTGTCCAGCGTGACGACGTAGCGGATGCCGCCGGCCAGTGCCTGTCCGGTCGCCAGCGGCAGGAAACCCTCCAGCTGGCCGGTCACCAGCGCGCGCAGCAGTTGCTCCAGCTTTCCGCGCTTGCGCTCCCAGCCCAGCCATTTTTGCTGGGTCTTGCACCACTGGCGGGGCCGGTGGATCAGCAGAAAGCGTGCCGGTGCACCGGGGGGCGCCGGATGCCGTGCATTGAGGTCGGCCACCTGGGCCAGAGCGTCTTCAAGCAGGGGCTTGTCTCCTGGCAGGCGTTCCGTGGTGGCGTCCACCCAGTCGGTCAGCAGTGCAAATTGCGCATGATCTTCCCGGTTGGCCAGCCAGTGCAGTTCAAGCCGCCGGACCAGCTCGCCGACAAAGGCGCGTGAGCTCAGCATGGTAGGCAGCACCACCAGCACGCGATGCTCGGGAGGAATGCCGCCGGAAAAGTCCAGCCGCGGCAGGAAGCTGAGCTTGAGCGACTCGGCAATCAGCCGGTGCACAAAAGCCGCCGCCGCCTCAGACGCCGGCCAGGCGAGCAGAAACAGGGCCAGGACCGCTTGCCAGCTGTGTACATCCACATGCCGTGCTGCTGCCAGCACGATGAAGACGGTGGCGGCAGCAACGGTGGCGATGTATGCCGGCAGGCGCCAGTTGCGCGCGCCTGCGCGGCGCGCCCTGGTCTGTGCGGGCATGCCCAGGACGGTTTCCAGTTCGGCGCGGCCCGCGCCGAGCAGGTAAAAGCCGGCGGTGCGCTCTACCGCGGCGCCGGGCAGGGTGTCGGGCACCGCCTGTGCAGCGCTGAGCACGGCTTCGGCAACCTGGCGCTCGGTGTGCCGGCTCAGGCGTGCCAGGCGCTCCATGGACTGGGTGATCTGCTGGCGGGTCAACTCGCTTTCGCGGGAAAAACTCGGGAGCCGCCGGAGCACTCGCAGTGACAGGCTGACCGGTTCGATCAGTTCAACCCAATCCACCTGGCCGATCAGGCGCAGGGTGGTGATGATGTTGCCTACCGTGAGGTTGGCAGCGACCTGCGCAGTCTGGCTTTCCACCATGAGTGCCGGGCCGTCCGGACAGTGCCGCTCGGTCCACAGTACCAGCGAGGGCAGGCTGTCCAGTCGTTCCGTGGGCATGCGTTGCCAGAGCTGCGTCAGGTAGTTGCGCTGAAGACCGCGCTGCGTCATCAGTGAATAGATGGCGTCCAGGTCCGCGTCGCCCAGCCGGTCCACGCAATCCCAGACCGCGTGGGCCACTTCCCGCGCCACCTTGCTCTGGGCAATGTTGTCTGCCATGCGGCGCAGGTTCTCCAGCAGAACGACGCGCAGCGTGGTGGGAAGCGCCCAGAGCTCGCTCAGGCGCAACTCGTCAACTTCCTGGTAGGCGTTGAGGAAAGCGGTGAACAGTTGGGGGTTGAGCAGGCTGTCGGTGTGGGCTACATAAGCCCAGGCAATGCCGTAGACGCGCGGCAGGCCCGCCAGCGGCGCAGCCGCAAGCTTGGGCAGGCTGGCGTAGTAGCGGCGCGGCACGCCTTCACGGATCTGCTGCAGCTGGGCTTCGACCAGGTGGAAGTTGTCGAGCAGCCATTCGGCGGCGGGCGTGAGGTATTGCCCGCTGCGCGAAGTCAGCGCCACATAATCGTAGGCCTTGCGCAGGGCAACCAGATTTCCCTGCACCCGCGGGAAAAAAGAGGCGCCGCGCTGCGAGTATTCGTCTCCCTGCACGGTCTGCGCCTGAGCCAGGCTGCGGCCATGTTCCTCAAAGCGGTGAATGCCGAACAGTTCGGCGCGTATCGGCACCTCGGCTTCCATCCGCTGGTTCAGCAGGATGTGCCGGGCGTGGGGAGTTAGTGCTTCGAGCCGGTCAAGAACGGCAGCATCCACCCTCAAACCAGGGCCAGCAGGCCCAGGCTGCAGCAGATAACTACCGCGCCGGTGGTCACAATGCGGCTGGCGGTCATGGCGTGCAGGGATTCAAGCGCCGTCCGTACGGCGAAAAAATGGCCGCGTGAGCGCTCACAGTCCGTCATGTGGGAGGCCAGGGCCATGAAGTCGCTGCTGACCAGCTCCTGGCTGGCAGAAATACGTGGGGCGACCTCGGCGTGTGACGTGGACATGATTTCGGTCTCCAAGGGTGGTTCGCCAGCACAGCCATCGGCGGTGCATTCGGCGTTAAGACCATCCTAGGACCGGCCTGGGTCCAGTGCCATCAGATTCCACTGGAAGCTTTGTAGGAGAAGTCCCATAGTGTGCTTCCCCCGGGGCGGCAGGCGGCCTGCCCGGACCTCAGCCGGTATTGCGCAGGCCGGCCGCGATGCCGTTGATGGAGATGTGGATGCCGCGCTGGACCCGCTCGTCGGCCTTGCCCTCGCGGTAGCGGCGCACCAGCTCGACCTGCAGGTGGTGCAGCGGGTCGATGTAGGGAAAGCGGTGCCGGATGGAGCGCTGCAGCGCCGGGTTGTTGGCCAGGCGCTGCCTGTCGCCGGTGATCAGCGTCAGTGCTTCCGCCGTGCGGTGCCACTCGACCTCGATGGCGCTGAAAATCTTCTTGCGCAGCCTGGCGTCGCCGACCAGTTCGGCGTAACGCGAAGCCAGTGCCAGATCGCTTTTGGCGAGCACCATGTCCATGTTGCTGAGCAGGGTACGGAAGAAGGGCCACTGCTTGTTCATCTTCTGCAGCAGGGCCAGGGCGTCCTTGCGGCTGGCGGGTGTGCCGCCGTGGTTGAGGAACTGTTCGATGGCGGCGCCAAAGCCGTACCAGCCCGGCAGGGTCAGGCGGCACTGGCCCCAGCTGAAGCCCCAGGGAATCGCCCGCAG
>CAZIYA010000054.1:0-14458 GCA_964543355.1 uncultured Polaromonas sp. | reverse complement strand
AAGAACGCGACGAAGTATTGGCCCGCTTGCTAGAGTTGCTGGCGCAGCGCCAGTGCCCTGGGAGAGTGATTGAAGTCCATGAGACATTGTGCGATTCGCGCCAGGCGCTGTCAGAACGCAGGCGACACCGCGCCCTTCACAGTCCCAGGGATTGAAAAATGCCGTCCATGCGCGCCTGCACCGCCGCATCCATGACGATGGGGCGGCCCCATTCGCGTTGGGTTTCGCCGGGCCATTTGTTCGTCGCGTCCAGTCCCATCTTGCTGCCCAGGCCGCTCACCGGCGAGGCGAAGTCCAGGTAGTCGATAGGCGTGTTTTCGATCAGCATGGTGTCGCGCGCCGGGTCCATGCGGGTAGTCAGGGCCCAGATCACTTCGCGCCAGTCGCGCACATCCACGTCGTCGTCCACCACGACTACAAACTTGGTGTACATGAACTGGCGCAAATGGCTCCACACGCCCATCATCACGCGCCGTGCGTGGCCGGGGTAAGCCTTCTTGATGCGCACCAGCGCCATGCGGTAGCTGCATCCTTCGGGCGGCAGGTAGAAATCGGTGATTTCGGGAAACTGCCTTTGCAGCAGGGGAATGAACAGCTCGTTCAGGGCCATGCCCAGCACGGCAGGCTCGTCCGGGGGTTTGCCGGTGTAGGTGGAGTGGTAAATCGGGTCGCGCCGCAAGGTGATGCGATCCACGGTGAACACCGGAAACGAGGCCTGCTCGTTGTAGTACCCCGTATGGTCGCCGAACGGCCCTTCGAGTGCGTGCTGGTAGCCGCTGGGGTGACCGGCATCCGGATAGATGTGGCCCTCGAGAACGATCTCGGCGGTGGCCGGCACGCGCAAGCCGCTGCCCAACGCGCGCACAACGTCGGTACGCGCACCTCGCAGCAGGCCGGCGAACTGGTACTCGGACAGGCTGTCAGGCACCGGGGTCACCGCGCCCAGGATGGTGGCCGGATCAGCCCCCAGCGCGACGGCCAAGGGATAGGGCTGGCCCGGGTTTGCCGCGGCATGGTCGCGAAAGTCGAGCGCGCCGCCGCGGTGTACCAGCCAGCGCATGATGAGCTGGTTGCGTGAGAGCACCTGCTGGCGATAAATGCCCAGGTTTTGCCGCGGCTTGTGCGGCCCCTGGGTGATGACCAGCCCCCAGGTAACCAGCGGCGCAACGTCGCCGGGCCAGCAGTGTTGCACCGGCAAGCGCGCGAGATCGACGTCGGCACCTTCCCACACCACTTCCTGGCAGGGCGCCGAACGCAGTTCACGCGGCGCCATGTGCCACAAGGTCTTGAGCAGCCCGCCCAGGTCAAGCATGTCTTTCAGGCCCTTGGGCGCTTCAGGTTCCCTGAGTGCGGCAAGCACCTCGCCAAAGGAACGCAGCGCGCGCATGTCGGTTACACCCATGGCGCGCGCCACACGTGCCGGCGTGCCGAACAGGTTGGCCAGCACCGGCATGTTGTGTCCGGCGGGGTGTTCGAACAAGAGGGCCGGGCCACCGGCACGCAGGACGCGGTCGCACAGTGCCGTCATTTCCAGGTGCGGCGACACGGGCTCGGCCACGCGGCGCAGGTCGCCCGTCTGCTCGAGCTGGGCCATGAAATCGCGCAGGTCGCGGTAACGCATGGGTCAGGAATCGACAGTGGCCCGAACGCCATCCCAGCGCGGCGCCAGCTGGTGAGGTAGTTCCAGCAGGTCCAGCACACGGGCCACACTGCCGTCCACCAGATCAGCCACCGATTGCGGGCGCTGGTAGAAAGCCGGCATGGGCGGACAAATGATGGCGCCCATTTCGGTCACGCTGACCATGTTGCGCAGATGGCCCAGATGCAGCGGCGATTCGCGCACCATCAACACCAGTCGCCGGCGCTCCTTCAGCATGACGTCAGCGGCGCGCGTGATGAGGTTGTCCGCCAGCCCGTGCGCCACCGCGGCCAAGGTACGCATCGAACAGGGAGTCACCACCATGGCACTGCACACAAAAGAGCCGCTGGCAATGGAGGCGCCCACGTCGCGCGCGTCGTGCACCTGGCTGGCCAGCGCTTCGACGGCCGCACGACCCATGCCTTGCTCCTGGACGAGATTGCGCCAGCCCGCGTCGGACACCACCAGATGGGTCTCGATTCCCGCCATGGCATGAAGCACTTCCAACAGGCGCGTGCCGTACACCGCGCCGCTGGCGCCGGAGATCGCGACGATGATGCGCCTGGGGTTCACACGCAGCCCGTCACCGGGCGCGGCACACATAGCGGTGCGGCCAGCAGGTCTGCCGCCACACGTTCCAGCACCACGGCTGCCTGCGCGGGATCGAAGTCTTCATGTGTCCGCTTTTTGACGCCGTATTGCTGGAGCGGGTAGTGCCGGTCGGCCGTGATTCCATGACGTGCCAGCACACTTCTCACACAGGCCAGCGGGCAGCCATCAAGCGCAACAATGGGCCGGCCGGAGCGCACGATTTTCATCAGGTGCGGCACATCGCCCCCCACACCCGCAATGCAGGACATCTCGGCGACGCCGCGCCGGTCCAGTTGCAGCGCCACATGGTTGGCCAGCTGCGCCGCGCTGGAGCAGCCGGAGCATGAATACACCAGGGGGAGGTGGTGACGGCCCTCAGTCATGTCTTTCCGCTCCGTGCTCCCGCGGGCCGACGCCGGCCATGCGTTTGCGCGGTCCCAGACGGGCCAGCAACTGCAGTGGCGTCCACCGCTGCAGATCGAGCGCCGGCAGCTCCAGGGCATCGAGCGCGTTCTTCACGACCAGGCCCAGTTCAGTGTCGCCCTCCATGGCGAGGCGGCGGCTGAAAAAAAGCGTGTCCGGATCTTCCTGGCGCTGCGCCAGGCGCATGAAATCGTGGGCGCTGGCGCTGATGGCCAGGTCGGTGGCCTGCTGGCGTGGGCAGGCGGTGAAGCGTTCGCCCGTCCAGGAAAAGTCGAAGGTCAGGCGTGCGTCACGCACATGGATGCGCAGCTTCCTGTGCAGCAGCAAGCGGCACACGTCGGCCGGCAGCTGGCGCGCCAGCCCGAGGTTGAGCGCGCTGACCAGCAGCACTGAGCCGGGATAGGCTGGCAGGCGTTCCAGCAACAACCCGAAGGCCGGTGGCAACGCAAGAGGAGGAGAGGAAGAGAGGGGCTTCATGGTGATCCGTCAGGCCACGTAAAGCAGCACGGTGATGAAATGGCAAATGCTGCCACCGAGCACACACAGGTGCCACCAGCCATGGCCGTGGCGCAATTTGTGGTCGGTGGCATAAAACCCAATGCCCAGGGTGTAGCAGGCGCCGCCTGCGGCCAGCCAGGCAAAACCAGCAGGTGTCAGGGCAGTCCACAAGGGCGACACCGCCACCAGTGCCAGCCAGCCCATCAGCACATAAATCACCAACGACAGCACGCGTGCGCCTTTGGCCAGCCAGATTTCCTGCACGATACCCAGCAGCGCCAGGCTCCACACCACACCCAGCAAGGACCAGCCCCAGGCGCCGCGCAGCGACACCAGCGCGAATGGCGTGTAGCTGCCTGCAATCAGCAGGTAGATGGAGCAATGGTCAAACTTGCGCAACACGTTTTTGGCGCGGCCGCGCACGCTGTGGTACAGCGTGGAAAAGACATACAGCACCACCAGCATGGCACCGTAGATGCTGAAGCTCACGATCTTCCAGGGGTCACCGACAAAGCCGGCTGGCACGATCAGTGCAGCCGACCCTCCTACCGCGAGTCCGGCGCCGACGAGGTGGCTGATGCTGTTGAAACGTTCACCGTGGTACATGCCGTCAGCCCGCCACCGCAGAGGTCACCTGCTCCAGCCCGGGGCGGCCGTGCCAGTAGCCATTGCAGCCCTTCTCCGGCATGAGGGGCTGCATGCACTCCAGGGCTTCCTGTGGCGTCAGCACCTGCTTGCGGGCTGCATCGAACAGTGCGATCACCTCTGCCATGTGCTGGGCCTGCGGACTCAGGCGAACCACATCCACAGCCGCGGCACGCATGTCCTCCAGCGCATCAACCAGGTTGTAGACGCGGGCCGACTGGGTTTGTGTGCCATTGAGTACCAGGAATTCCTCGCTCTCGCGGGTCCGGAGCATCAGTCCATCCGGGTGGTCGAGGCAACTGAAGCGGCAGTCGTCCTTGGGCAGGTTGCGCTGCCGCGCGGTAAAGCAGCGCGCCGAGTAGGCCAGCGGCATGCGCCCGTAGGCAAACACCTCGGTCTCCAGACCGGCCGGTCGGCCTTGTTGCAACAGCGCAAGATCACCCTGCTTCATCTCCAGCGGCATGACCCAGCGGCTGGCGCCCAGCGAGGCCATCCATTGCAGCGAAGCCGGGTTGTACAGGTTGAGGTGCGGGCCGGCCACAAACGGCAGCTTGCCGGCCAGCCGGTGAACGGCGCCCATGTCGTTGGCCTCAACCCGGAAATCGCCATTGGCCGTGATCCGGTGCATGGTGCCCACGTCACTGCCCGATTCCAGCAGCACCTGGGTCGAGAGCACCACCTCCTTGCCCGCAGCACGCAGGCGCTTCGCGATGTCCAGCCAGTCGGCCAGGCGCAGCTCATGGCGCCGCGAACACACGGTCTCGCCAAGGTAAACCACATCCACCGGTGTGGCAGCGATCGTCTCGTAAAAGCCGAAGACGGCCTCCCGCGGCCAGTAATAAAGGAGCGGGCCAAGGGAAATTTTCATGGCGCGGGCTTCCATCATTTCCAGGGCCTGTGATAGGCGCCCAGCGTGTGCTGCTGGCCTTCGGCCACCTGGTCCAGGCTGGCCATCCAGCTGGCTTTGGGTGCATAGCGATGCGGGTTGCTGGCGCAATGGTCAATCGCCTCGCGCCAGACCCGGGTCACCTGCGCCACATAGGCAAGGCTGCGCTGTCGGCCCTCGATCTTGATGGCGCGCACGCCCATCTTCATGAGCTGGGGCAGGAGTTCGAGCGTGTTCAGGCTGGCGGGCTCCTCGATGGCGTAATAACTCTCGTCATCTTCCACGTCGAAACGTCCCTTGCACAGCGTGGGATAGCCGGCGTTTTCCCCACTGGCATAGCGGTCTATCAACACACCGCCCAGACGCGACTCCAGTCCTCGAGGCGTTTCCTGCCAGCGTACGGACTTGGCCGGCGAACACACGCCGTGCGTGTTGGGCGACTCGCCCGTCACATAGGACGACAGCGCACAGCGCCCCTCCACCATCACACACAGGCTGCCAAAACCAAACACCTCGATTTCCACCGGTGTCTTGTCAATGACCTGCCTCACCTGTTCCAGCGACAACACACGGGGCAACACCGCCCGAACGATGCCGAACTGCTCCCTGTAGAAATTGATCGCTTCGTAATTGGTGGCCGAGCCCTGCACCGAGAGATGCAGGCGCAACGCCGGATAACGCGATGCAGCGTACTGCATGAGCCCCGGGTCCGCCAGGATCACTGCATCCACCCCCAGGTTCACCGCCTGGTCCAGCGCAGCGCGCCAGGGACCGGGGTTGGCGGCCTGCGGGTAGGTATTGAGCGCCATGAAGACCTTGCAGCCGCGCTCATGGGCATACCGGATGCCCGCGGCAATGGCGGCCTCGTCGAAATTGAGGCCGGCGAAGTTGCGCGCGTTGGTTGCATCGCGCAGGCCCAGGTAGACACAGCTGGCGCCGTTGTCCACCGCGGCTTTGAGGGCCGGAAGGCTGCCCGCCGGACACACCAGCTCTGGCGTGGCTGATGGTGCCTGCGGGATGTCAGAAAAGGAAGGAGAGGAAGTCATGCGGTTGGAAGTCAGGCGGCCCCCGGAAGAGAGCCATCGCAACCCACGACCTTACGCCGAACGATCGCAACACTTTCTGATCCCCGTCAAGGGATGGGCTCAAGACCGAACTTCGGAACCGGCCACAGGAAAGCAATTGCACACCGTCCCCGCCGCACAGGCACGAATGACGACTGCGAAGAGCCGTGTTGATCTGGATCAATAAGGGAATAGACTTTCAGCGAATCAATAGATGTATTATCAATGCACCTTATAAATCTTCCGAACGGACCTGCCATGAGCCTTGCCTCTTCCCCCGCCAAACTCGATATCCGCACCATCCCGCCCCGGGAGCGGCATCCCGTAATCTTCTCCACCTTCGCCCGGCTCGGTGCCGGCCAGGCCATGGAACTGGTCAACGACCACGATCCGCAACCGCTGCGTCACCAGTTCCAGGCCGACCTGCCCGGCAAATTCAGCTGGGCCTACCTTGAACAGGGCCCCGACACATGGCGCGTGGCCATCACCCGGTTGGCACCGGCGCATGGCGATGGGCAATGCTGCGGCTCCTGCGGCGGCGCCTGAATTACTTTTCGACTATCCAGAAGGAATATGCGATGAAAAACAACAGCATGCTGTGGCGTTGGCTCGGCTTCATCTTTGTCCTGTCGTTCGGTGCGCTGGGCTACCTCGGCCTGCAGATCTACCTGACAGCCCCTCCCATCCCCAAAGCCGTCGTGAGCACGTCGGGCGACGTTCTCTTCACCGGCGAGCAGGTCCAGAAGGGCCAGCAGGTCTGGCTGGCCAGCGGCGGCCAGCAGCAAGGTAGCGTCTGGGGCCACGGCGCCTATGTGGCGCCAGACTGGTCGGCCGACTGGCTGCACCGCGAAGCGGTGGCGCTCCAGGCCATCCACACGCAGGCGCTACGCAAGGAACCGGCGGCCATGACAGCTTCCGACCACGGCGCGATCAATGCGGCGCTGAAGGAGGAAATGCGGCGCAACACCTATGACCCGACGAGCGAAACGGTCACTGTGTCACCCGACCGCGCACAGGCAATCCGTGACGTGGCAAGCCACTACGACGCCCTTTTCGGCAGTGATGTGCTGCTGGACGAGCTGCGTGACCAGTACGCAATGACGGGCAACCTGTTGCCGGACGCAGCAGATCGCCATGCGCTCACCGCTTTCTTCTTCTGGACGTCCTGGGCCGCAACCACCGACCGGCCGGGCGAGGAAAACCTGTCTTACACCAGCAACTGGCCGCATGAGCCGCTGGTGGGCAACAAGATGACCGACTCGGCCGCCATCTGGTCGATGGTCAGCATCGTGCTGCTGCTCGGCGCCATCGCCGCCATGCTGTGGCTGCATGGCAGCCAGCGGCATGAACCGGAGGCCTTGCCGCCCAAGGCCGACCCGCTGCTGGGCGCGGTCGCCACACCTTCAATGAAGGCCACGCGCAAGTACTTTTTCGCCGTGATCGGCCTGATGCTGCTGCAGATTGGCATGGGTGTCGTCACCGCACATTACGCGGTCGAAGGCAAAGCCTTCTTCGGCCTGCCATTGGCAGAAATCCTGCCTTACGTGGTCAGCCGCACGGTTCATACGCAAGTCGGTATTTTCTGGATCGCCACGGCATGGCTGGCCACCGGCCTGTACATCGCCCCATTGCTGTCGGGCCGCGAACCCAAGCTGCAGAAGCTGGGCGTGGACGTGCTGTTCTGGGCGTTGATCGCCATCGTTGTCGGCTCCACCGCCACAGCGTGGCTTGGTACGCTGCAACGCAGTGGCGTGGACTTCGCCTTCTGGGTGGGCAACCAGGGCCTGGAATTCACCAGCATGGGCCGCGTCTGGCAGATCCTGCTGTTCGTGGGCCTGCTGTTCTGGGTGTTCCTGCTCGGCCGCGCCCTCTGGCCGGCACTGAAAAAGCCTTCGGAAACGCGTGGCCTGATCGCCATGGTCTTCCTGTCGGCCACCTGCATCGGCGGCTTCTATGCCACCTCGCTGACCTGGGGCCAGAACACGCACTACTCGATGGTCGAGTACTGGCGCTGGTGGCTGGTTCACCTGTGGGTGGAGGGCTTCTTCGAAGTGTTCGCCACCGCCGTGGTTGCGCTGATCTTCACCAAGCTGGGACTGGTACGCACCGAAAGCGCCAACCGCGCCATCATCGCGGAAACCATCGTGTTCCTGTTCGGCGGCATCCTGGGCACGCTGCACCACCTCTACTTCACCGGCACACCCACCTCGGTAATTGCTGTCGGCGCCGTGTTCTCTGCCCTGGAAGTCGTGCCCCTGACCCTGATCGGCCTGGAAGCGCTGCAGACCTATCGCCGTTCCAAGGCCCTGCCCTGGCTCGCCACCTACAAGTGGCCCGTCATGTGTTTCGTGGCCGTAGCCTTCTGGAATACCGTGGGCGCCGGTCTGCTGGGTTTTGCCATCAACCCGCCAGCCTCGCTTTACTACGTGCAGGGCCTGAACATGACGGCAGCCCACGGCCACGCCGCCCTGTTCGGTGTGTACGGCATGCTTGGCATCGGCCTGATGCTGTTCTGCCTGCGCGGCCTGTACGCGTACCACCTGCATGCCGACAAGCTGCTCAAGCCCGCCTTCTGGAGCCTGAATATCGGCCTGGCGATGATGGTCTTCCTGTCACTGTTGCCGGCCGGCATCTACCAGGCTTGGGCCAGCATCACCCGGGGCCTGTGGTACGCACGCTCTCCCGAAATCATCCATTCGACCGTGATGGAGACGCTGGTCTGGATGCGGGTACCCGGCGACATCCTGTTCGCCATCGGGGCGGTTCTGCTGGCCGGGTACGCCCTGCGCCTGCTGAGGCGTCCCGCGGTTCAACCCGCCGGCACCATCCCGGCAAAGGCGGTGCCCGGCCTCTGACCTCCTTCGAAAGGCCGGCCGCGCCGGTCTTTCGCTCTTTTCCCTTTTTATTGGAACTTTCATCATGAGCGAAATCCAGACCCTCAACAACGTCCACCCCTTCGATGCCCGCGGCGTTGCCAAACGTTTTCGCCACGCAGCCATCTTCGGTGCCTTGCAAAGCCTGCATGCGGGAGAGACCATGCGTTTCGTCAACGACCACGATCCACTGCCCTTGCTGGGCCAGCTTCAGCAGGCCTTCGGCGAAAAACTGGACATTGCCTATGTCCGGCGCGAGCCGGGCGAAATCGTGATCGACTTCCAGGTGCGCGGCTGAAGCCTTACATTCACCTTCATGAAACTCACCACCTTCACCGATTACAGCCTGCGCGTCCTGATCTACCTGGCTGCACAACCTGAAAAACGGGCAACGATTTCCGAGATCGCCCGATCTTTCGATGTGTCCGAAAACCATCTGACCAAGGTGGTGCATCTGCTCGGCAAGAACGGCTGGTTGGCCAACGTGCGCGGCAAAGGTGGCGGGCTCGAGCTGGCCATGCCGCCGGAGCTGGTCGGCGTTGGCACGGTGGTCCGCGAAACTGAAGGAGCGGCGGTGGTGGCCGAATGTTTTGCCGAAGAGGGCAACCATTGCTCGATCGCGCGTATCTGCCGGCTGCGCGGCGTGCTGGGTGAAGCGGTCGAGGCCTTTTACGCTGTGCTGGACCGCTACACCCTGGCCGATCTGGTGCAGAACCGGCAGTCGCTGGCGAAAGTGCTTTTTATCGACAGGGCTGATCCGATGTCTGCGGCAAAGCGCACTGCCTGAACGGCCGAGACCGAACCACCATGACCGAGCCCAAAGCACCCTTTCCCTATGAAGGGCCTGAAGCACTGCATCAGACCGTTGTCGATGCGTTGACCCGGGTGGTTGATCCCGAAGTTGCCATGAGCATCGTCGATGTCGGGCTGATCTATGGCGTCACCGTGACCGACGAGAAATTGCATGTCCGGCTGACCATGACATCCGCCGCGTGCCCTGTCGCCGACCTCATCATTGACGAGGTCGAAACCGAGTTGGACCGTGCGGTACCGCCCGAGCTGTTGATCGAAGTCGAACTGGTGTGGGAACC
Organism: uncultured Polaromonas sp.; assembly: GCA_964543355.1. Lineage (GTDB taxonomy): Bacteria > Pseudomonadota > Gammaproteobacteria > Burkholderiales > Burkholderiaceae_C > Polaromonas. The sequence goes on along the minus strand of CAZIYA010000054.1, from coordinate 4,748 downwards.
GCCCTGGTCCGCCGACCGGATGAGTGAACGCGCCCGGCGCTTCATGCAGTGGTGACCTCGCCGCACCGCCCCCTGAACCCACAGCGGAAAGCCGCACCGCGCTGGACCGCCATGGCGATGCGGCCGCTGCTGCTTGCCCTGGTCGCACTGTCGCTGCTGGCCGGCATCGCAGGCGGTCTGCTGCGCGCCGGTGTCGCCCTTCCCGCCATGGCGGGTTCCGCCTGGCCCGGCCACGCAGCGCTGGCCCATGCCGCATTGATGATTTGCGGCTTTCTCGGCACCGTCATCGGCATTGAGCGGGCGGTGGCCGTCAAATTGCGCGCCGCTTTCCTCGCACCACTGGCCTCCGGCACAGGAGGCTTGCTCCTGTTGCTGGGCCAGCTTGAATTGGGCGCGTGGCTGATCGTGGTCGCCGCCGCCGTCTTCACCGTCGTCAACATCGTGATCGTGCGGCGCCAGCGCGCAGCCCACACCTGGCTGCTGCTGGTCGCTGCGGGGGCCTGGCTGGCCGGCAACCTGCTCTTCGCCACGGGCCAGGACAGTGTTGCGACGCTGCCCTGGTGGTTCGCCTCCCTCGTAATGACCATTGCCGCCGAGCGCCTGGAAATGACGCGGTTGATGCGCCGGCGTCCGGCAGCAGAGTTGTCGCTGCAGCTCGTGCTGGTGGCCCTGCTCGGTGGCGCGTCCTGGTCCGCCCTCGCACCGGTCGCCGGCGGGCTGCTGTACGGGACGGCACTCGTTTTGCTCGCACTGTGGCTGGCGGTTTTCGACATTGCCCGCCACACCATCCGGGCGCACGGACTCAGCCGATATATGGCCGTTTGCCTGCTTGGCGGCTACGCGTGGCTGGCGGTGGCGGGTGCGGCGTGGGTCGCCACCGCCCTGGGTCTGCCCTTGCGCGATGCTGCACTGCACGCGCTGGGTCTGGGCTTCATCGTCAGCATGATGATGGGCCATGCCCCGGTGATCCTGCCGGCGATTGCACGCATCAAGCTCGAGTTCGGCGTCTTCTTTTACCTGCCACTAGCCATGCTGCACCTGTCCCTGATCCTGCGGCTGGTCGCCGGAGTGGCGGGTGATCCGCTGCGCAGCACCGGCGTTCTCCTCAATGCTGCCGCCATGGCGCTGTTTGCAGCCACCATTGCAGGTGCTGCCGTGGCCTGGCGCGTCAAACACGGCGGTCCTGACCACCTGTCCGTCCGAAAGACCCATCCATGACACCACTCATCCGGATCGCAGAACCTCTCCGACCCCCTCCGGCACCTGCCGGCTGGGCGCTGTGGGACCTTGGCTTTCGTCCGTTTTACCTGCTGGCCAGCACCTTCGCCGCCCTGTCCATCGGTCTGTGGGCGCTGCAATTTTCCGGGTGGCTGGGCGTGCCCTATCTGCAGGGGCCGATGTGGCATGCCCACGAGATGCTGTTTGGTTTTGCGCTGGCCGTGGTTGTGGGTTTCCTGTTCACCGCCGGGCGCAACTGGTCGAACCGGCCAACACCCACCGGCTGGCCCCTCGCCGCGCTGGTGGCCCTGTGGGTAGCCGGCAGGGTGCTGGTACTCACACCCTTCGGCTGGGCCGCAGCAGTCGTCAATGTCGCGTTTCCCCTTGCCGCCGCCATCGCGCTGGCGATTCCCTTCATCGCCGCGCGCAATCGCCGCAACTACTTTTTTGTCGGACTGCTGCTGCTGATGTCGGCAGCCGTGCTGGGCATCCACCTGGCACAACTCGGCGTGATGCAGCTTCCAGGCTGGGTCGGCATCCAACTCGCACTCGATGTCATGCTGTTCATCATGGGCGTGATGGGCGGCCGCGTGATCCCCATGTTCACCAACAACGGTGTCCCGGGAGCCAAGGCCACGCGTCAGCCCCTGCTTGAGAAAACCGCGCTGGGCAGCGTGCTGCTGCTGCTGCTGGCCGACGCGGTGCAATTGCATGGCATGTGGCTGACCGCACTGGCCAGCCTCTGCGCAGTGGCCCACCTTGCCCGCTGGAGCTTGTGGCAGCCTTGGAAGACGGGCCGCGCGCCGCTGGTCTGGGTGTTGCACGCCGCCTATCTGTGGATTCCGGTGCATCTCGTATTGCGCGCTGCCGCGGCAGCGGGATGGGTTGCGCCTTCGGTGGCCACCCACGCGTTGACGGTAGGCGCCATCGGCGGCCTCATCATCGGCATGATGACCCGCACCGCGCGCGGCCACACCGGACGGCCGCTGCGGGCCGACCGCAGCGATGTCGCTTGTTTTGTCCTTGTCCTGCTGGCAGCGGGGGTCCGCGTGTTCGTGCCACTCGCCGCCCCGGCCTGGATCATCGAGGCCACACTGGGATCGGCGGCACTGTGGTCTGCCGGCTTCGCGCTCTATGCCGTGCGCTACTGGCCGGTGCTGACGCGGCCGCGTATCGACGGGCAGGCAGGCTGACTGCAGGCGCTTTGTCTGCAGGGCGCAAAATGGGGTCATGAAACCACCCAAGCGACTGCAGTCATTGATCGAAGAAGGCCTGATCGACACCGTGGTGCGGCAGTTGATGAGCGGCAAGGAGGCCATGGTCTACGTCGTGCGCTGCGGTGACGAAACACGTTGCGCCAAGATTTACAAGGAGGCCGACCAGCGCAGCTTCCGGCAGGCGGTGGACTACACCGAAAACCGCAAGGTCAAGAACACGCGCCAGGCGCGTGCGATGGCCAAGGGAACCCGCTTTGGCCGGCAGGCAGCCGAGGCGGCCTGGCAAAGCGCCGAAGTCGACGCACTCTATCGCCTGGCTGCCGCCGGTGTTCGCGTGCCCAAACCGCACAACTTCTGCGACGGCGTGCTGCTGATGGAGCTGGTGACCGACGAACACGGCGACGCGGCCCCGCGCCTGAACGACGTGGAGTTCACGCCGGAAGAAGCGCGCCTGCACCATGCCACGCTGCTCACGGAAGTGGTGCGCATGCTGTGCGCCGGCGTCGTGCACGGCGACCTCTCCGAGTTCAACGTACTGTTGGCCGCGGACGGCCCGGTCATCATCGACCTGCCGCAGGCGGTCGATGCCGCAGGCAACAACCACGCCAGCCGCATGCTGCTGCGCGATGTGGCCAACCTGCGCGGCTTTTTTGGCCGTTTCGCCCCCGACCTGCTGACCACCGACTATGGCCATGAGATCTGGGACCTGTACCAGCGCGGCGTGTTGCGGTCCGATACGGTGCTCACCGGCCGTTTCGCACACAAGCTCGGGCCGGTGGACATGGGCGCCGTGATGGGCGAAATCGACGATGCACGTGCCGAGGAAGCGGCACGCCGCCTGCGCATGCAGGCCCTGTAGGCCTGTGCGGCCTGTTGTCGGACAGACAGCCCCGCTCATTTGGTGTACGGTGGTCCGTGAAGGCTGCACATACCGTGCAGGCGAAGGCCACCATGAACAATCCCCACTACACACCCCGCACCTTTGGCGACCGCTTTGCCTACGCCTTTGTCCGCTTTCTGCGCTTTTTTGCCGACCTGTTTTTCGCCAAGCGCTATGGCCACCGGGCGATCGTGCTGGAAACCGTCGCTGCAGTTCCCGGCATGGTGGGGGCTACGCTGACACACCTGCGCTGCCTGCGCCGCATTGAGGATGACAAGGGCTGGATACGCACGTTGATGGACGAGGCCGAAAACGAACGCATGCACCTGATGACGTTCATCGAGATCGCGCAACCCAACTGGTTCGAGCGTGGACTCGTCATCTTTGTGCAGGGCTTCTTCTACAACGCCTATTTCCTGCTCTACCTGGTCGCTCCGGGCGTCGCGCACCGGGTGGTCGGTTACTTCGAGGAAGAGGCTTACACCAGCTATACCAACTACCTCGAGCTGATCGACTCGGGCGCACATGCCAACGTTCCCGCGCCCCAGATCGCCAAAAACTACTGGAAGCTGCCCGCCGACGCCACGCTGCGTGATGTGGTGCTGGCCGTGCGTGAAGATGAAGCGGGCCACCGCGATGTGAACCACGGTTTTGCCAATGAACTGCATGGCGGCGGTACGCCGCGCCACGCCACCAGCTGAGGACGGCCCGCCGCGCGCTTCAGCGCACCGGATTTTCCAGGCTGCCAATCCCGTCGATCTCAACCCTCACCGCATCGCCAGCCTTCAGGTATTGGGGCGGCTTGCAACCAATGCTCCGACCGGCGTGCCATCGATTGCTCCCGGTTCATCAGAGTTGCCTGTGCACCGGTCGACACAGCCAAAAGCACGCCCGGAGAAATCCCTACAACAGCAAGGCGTTGACCCGCTTCACATAAGCAGCCGGGTCATCCGGCAGCCCGCCCTCGGCCAGCAGGGCCTGGTCGAACAGGATGTGGGCCAGGTCGTCGAAGTGGTCACTGCCTTCGAGCTTCTTGACCAGCGGATGCTGGGCATTGATTTCCAGGATGGGCTTGACCTCGGGCGCGGCCTGGCCGGCCTGCTTGAGCATGCGGGCCAGTTGCGTGGACATGTCGCCATCCTGCACCACCAGACAGGCCGGTGAATCGACCAGGCGCGTGGTGGCGCGCACGTCCTTGGCCTTGTCTTTCAGGGCTTCCTTGAGCCTGTCGAGGACGGGCTTGAATTGGGTCTGCGCCTCCTCGGCGGCTTTTTTCTCGTCCTCGTCCTGCAGCTTGCCCAGGTCCACCGCACCCTTGGCGACGGACTGCAGCGGCGTGCCGTCGAACTCGTGCAGGTAGTTCAGTGCCCACTCGTCCACGCGGTCGGTCATGAGCAACACTTCGATGCCCTTCTTGCGGAAGATCTCGAGCT
>CAZIYA010000053.1:0-14495 GCA_964543355.1 uncultured Polaromonas sp. | reverse complement strand
AGGCAAGCTCGGTGGCCAGGCCGATGTGCAGGGTGTGGCCGGTACCTGGAAGGACCTGACCGACAACGTGAACTTCATGGCCGGTAACCTGACCAGCCAGGTGCGCGGTATTGCGCGTGTGGTGACCGCCGTGGCCAATGGTGACCTCGGGCGCAAGCTGACGGTGGAGGCCAAAGGAGAAATTGCCGCGCTGGCGGACACCATCAACGGCATGACGGACACGCTGGCAACTTTTGCCGACCAGGTGACGACGGTGGCTCGCGAAGTGGGTGTGGAGGGCAAGCTGGGCGGGCAAGCCAAGGTGCCGGGTGCCTCGGGCACATGGAAGGGGCTGACGGAAAACGTCAACCAGCTGGCGGCCAACCTGACCACCCAGGTGCGTGCCATCGCCGAGGTGGCGACAGCTGTGACGCAGGGCGACCTGACGCGCTCCATCACGGTCGAGGCGCTGGGCGAGGTGGCGGCGCTGAAAGACACGATCAACGAAATGATCCGCAACCTCAAGGACACGACGCAGGTCAATACCGAGCAGGACTGGCTCAAGACCAACCTGGCCAAGTTCAGCCGCATGCTGCAGGGCCAGAAAGACCTGGTGGCGGTGGGCCACCTGATCCTGTCCGAGCTGGCGCCGGTGGTAGGTGCGCAGCAGGCGGAGTTTTATGTGCTGCGCTACAGCCAGGACAAGCCGCGCCTGCGCCTCATGGCCAGTTATGCCTCGGAAGGCCAGGGTGCCTATGGCAAGGAGGTCGACATGGGCCAGGGCCTGGTGGGCCAGTGCGCCTACGACAAGCAGAAAATCCTGCTGACCTCGTCCATGCCCGACAGCCTGAAAATTTCCTCCGGCCTGACCGAGGTGGCGCCGCTGAATATCCTCGTCCTGCCGATTATTTTCGAGGGACAGGTCAGGGGGGTGGTGGAGCTGGCGTCGCTTGAGCGTTTCAACCCCGCGCACCAGGCGTTCCTGGACCAGCTGACGGAAAGTATCGGCATCGTGATCAACACGATTGAAGCGAACATGCGAACCGAAGACCTGCTGACCCAGTCGCAATCACTGGCCCAGGAGCTGCAGAGCCGCCAGGAAGAACTCCAGCAAACCAACGAAGAGCTGCAGGAAAAAGCCAGGCTGCTGGCGCACCAGAACCACGAGGTCGAGCGCAAGAACCAGGAGGTCGAGCAGGCACGCCAGGCGCTGGAGGAAAAAGCCAAACAGCTTTCGCTGACTTCGAAATACAAATCGGAGTTCCTGGCCAACATGTCGCACGAGCTGCGCACCCCGCTGAACAGCCTGCTGATCCTGTCCGACCAGCTTTGCAAGAACCAGGAGGGCAACCTGCGGCCCAAGCAGGTGGAGTTTGCCAAGACCATCCACTCTTCGGGCAATGACCTGCTGATGCTGATCAACGACATTCTCGACCTGTCCAAGATCGAGTCGGGTACCGTGGTGGTCGATATCAGCGAGATTCGCCTGTCCGACCTCCAGCAGTATGTGGAGCGCACCTTCCGCCATGTGGCCGAAGCGAAAAATGTCGAGTTCCTGATCACCGCCGGCACCGAGCTGCCCACGTCCATGATCACCGACCTGAAGCGGCTGCAGCAAATCCTCAAGAACCTGCTGTCCAACGCGTTCAAGTTCACGCACCAGGGGCATGTGGCGCTTTCGATTGAAGAGGCTTACTCGGGCTGGAGTCCCGACCATGACGAACTCAATCGCGCCCAGCAGGTCATTGCCTTCACCGTCAGCGACACCGGCATCGGCATTTCGTCCGACAAACAGCAGATCATCTTCGAGGCCTTCCAGCAGGCCGACGGCTCTACCTCCCGCAAATACGGCGGCACCGGCCTGGGCCTGGCCATCAGCCGCGAACTCTCCAGGCTGCTGGGCGGCGAAATCCGGCTGTCCAGCGCGCCCGGCGAGGGGAGCAGCTTTGTGCTCTACCTGCCGTTCAATTTTGCGACCACGCGCGCTGTGCGCAAGCTCGCCACGCTGGCCGAGCCCCGGGCCGGCGTTGCAGAGCTGCTGGCCCGGCCCGCCGTGCTGCCGCAGCCCGAGGAAGAGCTGGTCATGCCGATGGATGAGGCGCTGGATGACCGCCAGAATATCCAGCCCGGCGACCAGGTGCTGCTGATCGTCGAGAACGACCTGGCTTTCGCCGGCTTCCTGCTCGACGCGGCGCGGGACAAGGGCTTCAAGGGCCTGGTCACGTCGCGGGGCGCCGGTGCGCTGACACTGGCCACCCAGTTCATGCCCGCGGCCATCACGCTGGACATGTACCTGCCCGACATGGATGGCTGGCGTGTGCTGGACCGGCTCAAACAGGATATGGGGGTGCGGCATATCCCTGTGTGTGTGATCTCCACCGACGACTCCATGGAGCGGGCCTTCCGCTCCGGCGCCTTTGCATTTGTCGGCAAACCGATTGCGGAAAAGGCAATCCTCGACCGCATGCTGGAGCAGCTGCATCTTTACGTCACCCAGGCCGACAGGAGTGTGCTGCTGCATCTGCGCGATGCCGATATCTCCGGACAGGTCAGCGCCTACCTGGAGGACGAACACGTCAGCATCGTGACTGCTGCCACAGGGCGTGAAGTCGCCCGCTTGCTCAACACCGGCGACTTCGACTGCCTGATCACCGATGAGCCGTCGATGGACGAGGGGCTGGCCCCCTGGTGCGAGGTGTTGGCCGCGCGGCCCTCGCTCGCGCCCTTGCCGCTGGTGGTCTACCGCGATGGGCTGATTGACGGAGAGGAGTCCCACGCCTGGCATGTCCGGGGCGAGGTCAATGTGCGCGAGGCCCGCTCGCTGCCCAAGCTGCTGGACCTGGCGGTCCATGCGCTTCACATCAGTCCGGCCCGCCTTTCCGGGCAGAAACATGCCGTGCTGAAAAACCTGCATGAATCCAACAAGTCGCTGGCCGGAAAACGTGTGCTCATCGTGGACGATGACATGCGCAATATCTTCGCGCTGGCCACCGTGCTGGAAGAAGAAGCCATGGACATTGTGTGGGCCGACAACGGGCGCGACGCGATTGCTCGGGTGGCTGCTGACCCCGAGATCAAGCTGGTCCTGATGGACATCATGATGCCCGAGATGGATGGCATGGCCACCATGCAGGCCATCCGCAAGCTGCCGGCCGGCAGGAACCTGCCCATGATTGCCGTTACCGCCAAGGCCATGAAAGGCGACCGGGAAAAATGCATAGAAGCCGGCGCCTGGGATTACCTGTCCAAGCCCGTCAACACCGAAGACCTGCTGGCGGTGCTGCGCGCATGGTTGCCCCAATGAATGCCGTGCTTGCACCGGCGGCACTGCCGCAGAGCCAAGGCGCAGACAAGGCCAACATCCTCGTGGTCGATGACCTGTCGGAAAAACACGTGGTGTTCGGCAGCATCCTCGAAGAGCTCAACCAGAATGTGGTTCATGCCCGCTCGGGCAAGGAGGCCTTGCGGCTGATCCTGAAAATGGAGTTTGCGGTCATCCTGCTGGACGTCAACATGCCCGACATCGACGGCCTGGAGACGGCCAAGCTGATCAGGCAGTACAGGAAGACCGCGCAAACGCCACTGCTGTTTATCACTGCCTATGTCGATGAACTGCAGACCATCCAGGGTTATGCCCTGGGCGCCGTGGACTACATCTCCACCCCTGTCGTTCCCGAAATCCTGCGTTCCAAAGTCAGGGTGTTTGTTGACCTGTACCGCATGAACCGCCAGCTTCAGGCCCAGATGGCCGAGCGCGAAGCACTGGCCCGCTCGGAAGCGGCCCGTTCCGCGGCGGAGGAGACCCTGCGGTGGGCCAACTATCTCTCCGAAGCCAGCCGTCTGTTGTCGCGCTCGCTCGATACCGACGATACGGTCCGCACGCTGTTCCAGATTGCGCTGCCTTCGCTGGCCGACATGGCGGCGGTGGCACTTGTGGATACCCATGGGGAACTCAGTTGCACCGCCATCCAGGACTCCGCGTTGGCCTTGCCCTCGCTTCCGGGGTCTGGCCCGACGCAGCGGCGCAAGCCCCATCCGCTGGCGGCCCAGGCCATACGCTCTGCCATGAATTCCCAGAAGGTAGAACTGGTGTCGCCGTTGGTGATGTGGGAGAAGCGGGCCACCGCGGCGCGCGGCAATGGTGTCCTGTCTTTGCCGGAAAGTATCGAGCAGACAGCGGTCTGTCCCCTCTTCGCCGGTGACCAGCCCTTGGGGGCGCTGCTGCTGTTCGGCCAGCGCAGCCAGTTCGAAGGCACCCGGATGTCCCTGATCAATGAGGTGGTCAGCAGGGCGTCCATCGCGATGGAAAATGCGCGGCTCTATACCCTGGTCCAGGAAGCCGACGCCCGGAAAAATGAATTTCTCGCCATGCTGGCCCATGAGCTGCGCAATCCGCTGGCACCCATCAGCAATGCAGTGCGCATCCTGCACGGCACCCAGCTGCAGGAACCTACCCTCGTCTGGGCAAGGGATGTCATCGGGCGCCAGGTGGATCACATGTCCCGTATGGTCGATGACTTGCTGGATGTTTCGCGGATCGCGCGTGGCAAGGTCAGTGTGAAGACGGAGCGGCTGGCCCTGGCAGCTCTCTTCGAACGGGCCGTGGAAGCGAGTGAGCCGCTCATCATGGCCCGCGATCAGCAGCTGTCGCTCGAGTTGCCTGAAGAAACCATTGTGATTGACGGCGACATGGTGCGGCTTTCGCAGGTGCTTTCCAATCTGCTCAACAACGCTTCGAAGTTCACGCCGCAGCGTGGGCTGATCTGCCTGACGGCCGCGCTGACGGGGCAGGAGCTGCGGATTTCGGTCAAGGACAATGGCCAGGGTATCGCGCCCGACTTCTTGCCGCATGTGTTCGACCTGTTTGCCCAGGGCGACCAGGCGCTGGACCGCCCCCATGGCGGCCTGGGCATTGGACTGACCCTGGTCAAACATCTGGTGGAACTCCATGGCGGAAAAGTCCGCGCATTCAGCGAAGGGCCGGAGCAGGGCGCAGAAATATCGGTGTACCTGCCGGCGCGTGTGCCCACCCCGGCAGACCTTCCGCTGGCGCCGGCCAGACCGGCCGTCCATGTTTTGCGCCCTGTCGGGTCGGTGCGTGTCCTGGTGGTGGACGATTTGCTGGCGTCGGCCGATACCATGAAGGTGCTGCTGGAGTCGGAGGGTTACGTGGCAAGGATTGCCACCGACGGCGAATCAGCGCTGGCGATGGCCAGGCAGTTCATGCCCGCCGTTGTCATTCTGGACATCGGCCTGCCGGGGATGAACGGTTTTGAAGTGGCACAGCAGATGCGCAAGCTCCCCCAGACGCAGGATGCCCTGCTGATCGCACTGACCGGTTACGGCGAGGCCGAAAGCCGGTTGCGCTCACAGAAAGCCGGCTTTGACCATCATGTCGTCAAGCCGGCCGACATCGACCACCTTCTGTCCATCATCAGCCAGGCCGCGCATCGCGGGGACGGGTTCGCGAGATGACCCTGGCCCCATGTTGCCGCGTCGGGGCGCATACGGGCAAGTGATGACCTCGAAGCAGCCTGAACAGCCCGATCCCGCACCCGCCGCAGTCCTGCCCGATGACGTCCGGCGTTTTCTGCTGGCCAGCGTCAGCTCCATCCCTTATCTGGAGGCCTTGCTGCTGCTGCGCAGCCAGCCCGAAACGCGGTGGTCTGCCCGGCAGGTGGCGCAGCGGCTGTATGTGGGTGAGAAAAAGGCGCAGGAACTGCTGGCTGAACTGGAGGCCGCCGGCGTGGTTGAAAGCGCCCCGCTGGATGGCCCGCAATTTCGCTACCAGCCGGCTTCGGAGCAACTGCGCCGGATGCTGGATGGCCTCGCAGAGGTCTATGCGCATCACCTGGTCGAGGTGACCCACCTGATTCATTCCAAAGGCGACAAGCGGGAACAACGGGCCCAAAAGTTTGCAGATGCCTTCCGCTGGCGAAAGGATGCCTGAACCATGGCAGAACTGATCTATTCCCTGTGTGCATTGACCTCGGTCGCGTGTGCCTGGCTGTCGCTGCGCGGATATCGCCGGTCCGGCTACCGGCTGCTTTTCTGGAGCGGCCTGTGCTTCCTGGGGCTGTCGGTCAACAATGTCCTGCTGGTCGTGGACAAACTGGTGCTGCCCATGGTTGATCTGACCCTGTGGCGCCTCGTCGCCGCGCTGGCGGCTGTCGTGCTCATGCTGTTCGGCCTGATCTGGGAAGAGGAGTAAGCCATGGTCCATGACATGCTGGCGGGTGCCATTGCTCTGGGTTCCCTTGCGGTGGGCCTGTTTTTTTTCCGGTACTGGTACACCAGCCGGGACCGCTTTTTTCTCTACTTTGCCCTGTCTTTCTGGATAGAAGGTTTCAGCCGCATCCACATGGGCCTGAACAGCGACATTCCCGAAGATGTTCCGGTGTACTACATGATCCGGATCCTCAGCTACGGACTGATCCTGCTGGCCATCTGGGAGAAGAACCGGCCGGATGCCGGGCCCTGACATGCCGTGCAGCCCATGCCACCGCATCCGGCCCGCCGGCAGGCGCGGACGACGGTTTGTCCTACATCAGCTTGATGCCAGAAAGCGATTGCACAAAGGCGTGGCCCCTGCATAAACTGGCAGCTGTTTCAGCTTTCGACGGGTTGCCATGGCAGACAAGCACGCCTACTCCCAGCTGCAGCCTGGTGCTGCGCCGGCCCCGGCAGATATGGGCATGAACAGGGTGTCCGGATCGGGCGGCAGGGCGGGGCACCCCTCCCTGAAGGTGTTTGTCATCGAGGACGACGCGGTCCTGAGAAGCCTGGTCCTCGATGCCCTGCGCGAGATACCCGGGGTTGAGGTGCTGTTTTATGCCGACAACGAGGTTTCCGCGACGAACTGGCTGTCGTCCAACGACAGCGCCTGGGACCTCGCGGTGGTTGACCTGCACCTGAAGCAGGGCAGCGGCGTGGGGGCGCTCAACTGGTGCACCACGCGCCGGCCCGACCAGCATGTGGTGGTGTTGAGCGGACAGCTGAGCGAGGCGGTACGCCGCCAATGCACGGCGCTGCGGGCCGAAGCTATTTTTGACAAGGCGACCGAGATGGATGATTTCCTGGCCTACTGCCGCGCGCTGGTGGGCCAGCCTGCGGCGGCGCGGGCGTCCATGCCGCACATGCCCTAAACTTTCAGGCGTCGCCGCCGCTCTGGTGGCGGCCCATGGACACGGAAGACCTCACGCATGAGCGCACAGTTATCATGACCGCATGACTCCCTCGTCTGGCCGGCCGGGCACGCTGGCAGAAATGAACTTCAAGGCGCGGAACTGGCTGGTGGGCTGGTGGCGCCTGGTCCATCTCGGCGCGCTGATCCTCGTGCTGGCCCTTTCCCCATCGAGCTACGGCCGCGACAACCGCCGGGTGCTGGCGCGCCACATCTATCTCAATACCGCGCCGAATCTGCTGGGTTTCACGCTCATGTGCGCGCTGATCACGGTGGTTATCACACGCATCGTGATCGTCACCGCGCTCAGCTACGGCCTGTCGCAGTACGCGCTGCAGGTGGTGATCCGTGTGCTGGTGCTGGAGCTGATCCCGTTGACGGCCGCCATGTTTGTTGCGCTGCGCTGCGCCATTGCCAGCGGTGTGGAGTTGTCGCAGCTGCGCCAGCAGGGCGTGCTCGATGCCTTGCAGCAGCGTGGCCTGGACCCGGTTCGCCAGGAAGTGCTGCCGCGTGTGACGGCAGGCATTTTTTCCACCGTGACGCTGGCCGCGCTGAGCTGCGTGGTGGCGCTCGTGATGGCCTACCTGGCCAGCTACGGTTTCACGCTGTCGGGCGTGGCGGTGTACACCCGGCTCTTCGGGCAGGTGTTCAACCCGGACGTGACCCTGATTTTTGCGCTGAAAACCCTGTTCTTCAGCCTGGCCGTGTCGCTGATCCCGATGGCCTCGGCCCTGTACGACACGGCAGAACAGCGTTTTCGCGCCAGTGCCGAGCTGCGCATGCTGGTCCGCATGTTTGCCGTCATCCTGGCCATCGAAGTGGTGTCCCTGGTGGGCAACTACTACTGAACAACCGCTCCCAACCATGAACCTGTACAAGCCATGAGCGAACCCCAGCAAGCTCCCCTGCCCACTCCCCCGGGAACGCCGCCGTCCGGTGATGCCGTGGCCATGCCGCCTGTCGCCAACCTCGAATTCAAGGCGCTGCTGCTGCTGGTCTTCATGACCTTGCTGGTGGTGGGTTCGGCGCTCTACCTGCTGTATGCGCGCGGCGCGTTTGAAGCCACGCAGAAACTGGTGCTGCTGTCTGACGACTCCGAAGGCGTGGTGGTCGGCATGGACATGACGTTTGCGGGTTTCCCGATCGGCCGCGTGCGCCGCATCGAGCTGGCCGAGGACGGCAAGGCCCGCATCATCGTCGATGTGCCGACCAGGGACGCGCACTGGCTGCGCACGTCCAGCGTGTTCACGCTGGTGCGCGGCCTGGTGGGCAGCACCAACATCCGCGCCTACACCGGCATGCTGAAAGACCCGCCGCTGCCCGATGGCGCGGTGCGTGAGGTGTTACGCGGCGACACCGCTGCCGAGATCCCCAAGCTGGTGGCTGCGGCCAAGGAGCTGCTGGAAAACCTCAACAACCTGACCGCCAGCGAAGGGGCGGTCGGCGCCAGCATGGGCAATATGCAGAAGCTGACGGAAAGGCTCAATGGCCCGGGCGGCGCGTTGAGCGTGTTGCTGGGCAATGACGCAGAAGCGAAAAAGCTGCTCGCCACGCTGGACCGCACCAATGCGCTGCTGACCAAGCTCGATGGCCTGGCCGCCAAGACCGACACCCAGGTGTTCGGCGCCCATGGCGTGATGCCCGAAGCCCGCGCTACCGTGGTGCAGCTCAACACCCTGCTCGGCGAAGCGCGGACCAGCCTCAAAAAAGTCGATGCGGTGCTGGTCGATGCCCAGGCCGTGGGCGCCAATGCACGGGCCGCTACCGACGACCTGGGCGCGTTGCGCGCCGAGGTCGAGTCCAGCCTGCGCAAGGTAGACGGCCTGATCAACGAGATCAACCGCAAGTGGCCGTTTGCCCGCGACACGGAGATCAAGCTGCCATGAGTTCATTTTCAAGCGTGCTGTCTGCCCTGGCCTTGCTGTCGCTGGGTGCGTGCAGCAGCGGCCCCAAGGCCCCCGACTGGCAGATGGAGGCCAAAAATTCCATGGAGCGGGCCGTCGCCGCCTACCTCGAGGGCAATTCCCGTGTCGAGGTGCTGGAGTTTGGCCGCGTACGCAGCGAACTCTCCAGCACCGGCCGCACCGACCTGATGGCGCGCGCCGAACTCCTGCGCTGTGCCAGCCGTGTCGCCAGCCTGGTGCTGGAACCCTGCACCGGGTTTGAACCGCTGCGGCAGGACGCGCCGGCCGCAGAACGCGCTTATGCCGATTACCTCGAAGGCCGCCTGCAGCCGCAGGACATCGCCTTGCTGCCCGCAGCGCAGCGCGCCGCAGCCGCGGCCGGTGCAGATGTGGCGGCGGTGAAGGGCATCGCCGATCCGCTGTCGCAATTGGTGGCCGCCGGCGTGATATTCCGTGCCGGGCGTGCCAGCCCGGCGCTGTTGCAGCAGGCGGTGGACACCGCCTCCAGCCAGGGCTGGCGCCGGCCGCTGCTGGCCTGGCTGGGCGTGCAGCTGCAGCTGGCAGAAAAGGGCGGAGATATGGAGGCTGCCGCGCGCCTGCGCCGCCGCATCGCGCTGACGCAAAACGCAGCTACAGGCGCCAGGCCGTGAGCCGGGCTGTCGTGGGCCGCTGGGCGATTGCCATCGCCGGCATGTTGTCGCTGGCCACGGCCATGGGTATAGGCCGCTTTGCCTTCACGCCGCTGCTGCCCATGATGCTCAGCGATGGTGTGATTGACCTGCCTTCCGCCAGCTGGCTGGCCAGCGCGAATTATTTCGGCTACCTGGTCGGTGCGCTGCTGTGTACTTTCCAGCCGTGGATCTGGAAGCGGCTGCCTTTCCTGCCGGCGGTGGCCGCATCGACCTGGGTGCGCTCCGGCCTGGTGGCCACCACCTTGCTCACGCTCGGCATGGCCGTGCACCTGCCGGCTGCCTGGCCGCTGCTGCGGTTCGCCGCGGGCGTGGCGAGTGCGCTGGTGTTTGTCTACACCTCGGGCTGGTGCCTGGCGCAGCTGGCCCGGCTGGGCGCGCCAACCCTGGGCGGCGTCATGTACGCCGGCCCCGGTGCGGGCATTGCGCTGAGCGGGCTGTTTGCCAGCGCCATGGTGGCGCTGCAGTGGACGGCCGCTGCCGGCTGGCTGATTTTCGGCGTGCTGGCTGCTGTGCTGACGGCGGCTGTCTGGCGCACGTTTCAGGAAGGCAGCGTGAGCCAGGGGGGCCACACAGCCAGCCCGCCTGCCAGCACAGCCGGCAGCCACGCGCCTGCAAGCCGCCGGCAAATGCTGCTGCTGGCCCTGGCCTACGGGCTGGCAGGTTTTGGCTACATCATCACCGCCACCTTTCTGCCGGTGATTGCGCGTGAAGCGATGCCGGGCTCGGTCTGGATCGACTTCTTCTGGCCCATCTTCGGTGGCGGCGTGGTGGCCGGTGCACTGCTGGCCACACGCATCCCGGCCACCGGCGACTTCCGCTACCTGCTGGCAGGCTGTTACGGGGTGCAGGCGCTGGGTATTGCCGCCAGCGTGTTCAGCCCCAGCCTGGCGGGGTTTGCCGTCGGCAGCCTGCTGCTGGGCATTCCGTTCACCGCCATCACTTTTTTTGCCATGCAGGAGGTGCGCCGCCTGCGGCCCGCCGCTGCGGCCAGCTACATGGGTTTGCTGACGGCCATGTACGGCATCGGGCAGATTGCCGGCCCGCCGCTGGTGGCGCTGCTGCTCAGGCACAGCCGCACGCTGGGAGAGGGGTTCACGCTGTCGCTGGAAATCGCCGCCGCGGCCCTGGTGGCCGGTGCCTTGATGTACCTGTGGATGGCCAGGGCCTATCCGGTGGCCGGCAGGAAGCGCCGGGCCGATCCACCACCGGCTTCGTAAGAAAAATGGCCGCAGCCCTTTGTGGATGGGCGCAAGCAGCTATTAAAAGCAGAGCGATTGGCGCCTGCCCTCAGGGTTTTCCGGCGGCCAGCACGGGCTTGAGCAGTTGCGCCAGCTCCATGCCCTCGATCACCCGGATCTGCTGGGCCGCGGCAAACTGGCGTGCGTTGTCGGTGACCTCGCCGGTGGTGACGCAGATGCAGCTGTCGGCGTCGCGCGCGCGCCGGGCGGCTTCCAGGGCCTGGAAAGGCTCCAGCCCCAAGCGCGCGGCCTTCCAGCGTTTGCCGCTGAGCAGCACGGTGCGGCCGGCCTTGAGCAGCTCGAAATCGGCGGCGGTGCTGTCCAGGCGCCGAACCTCAAACCCTTCGCGGCCCAGGGCCTGCTCCAGGGCCGCTGAAAAATCGCGCCAGGACATCGCACCTATCCGCGCCAGCGTGGCCGCCACATGGGCGGTGCTGGGGGCGCTGAATTGCCGCCAGGCCGCGATCACGGCAATCACCATGAAGGGAAAGCCGCCCATGGCACCGAACAGGAAGTATTCGGGCGGCAGCAGGGCCCGGGCCACCAGCCCGATCGCGAGGCTGATGGCCAGGCTGATCCACCACGGTGAACGCAGCAGGATGGCAAACAGCGACTTTTCAGCCATTTTGAATTTCAAGGTCTTCCTTTCGGGTGAGGGGAGTTTGTATCACGGCACTGGCGGGTGGCGCCGCGCGGGCGTCAAACACTTTCGGGAAAATCCGAGTTTTGCCTACGCGGGCAAGGGGCCAGCCTCTTTTATAGTAAGACCACCATGCATATTCCCACCGAGCCCATCGGCAGCATTCCCCGGCCCTTGCACCTTATCGAGGCCATCGCCGATAGCGGTGCCGATGCGCCCGGGCTGGAGGCGCTGTACCTCGACGCCATCCGCGACACGCTGGCACGCTTCGAAGACACCGGCTCGCCGGTGGTGACCGACGGCGAGCAGCGCAAGTACCACAACTTCTGGACCTATGGCGTGCACGGCTTGCCCAACACCTCGCCCGATGGTTTCAAAATTCCCTTTGCCGCCGGCCATGTGCGGCGCATGCCGCGCCTGACCGCAGGGCCTTTTCGCTACCGGCGTTATGCCGACAGCTACCTGGAGGTGGCCATGCGCCACACGCGTCTGCCGGTCAAGCAGGCGGTGATTTCCCCCTCGGCGCTGAGCCTGATGTACCCGGCCGAAGGCTTGGCGGACTACACGCGCGAGCAATTCCTGGAGGACCTGCTGCACGAACATGAAGCCGAAGTGCGGCGTTGCCTGGACAAGGGCGCGCACAAGGTCCAGGTTGATTTCACGGAAGGCCGGCTGGCGATGAAGATCGACCCCTCCGGCCATCTGCTGGGCAGCTTCATCGACCTGAACAACCTGGCGCTGGCGCGTTTTTCGGCGGCCGACCGCCGGCGCATCGGTGTGCATACCTGCCCCGGCGGCGACCGCGACTCCACCCACAGCGCCGAGGTGGATTACGCCGAACTCCTGCCCAGCCTGTTTGAACTGAAGGCCGGCAATTTCTATATAGCGCTGGCCGGGGAGAAGGATCCCGAGCGCGTGCTCAAGATCATTGCCCGCCACCTGAAGGCGGACCAGCGTGTGTTTGTCGGGGTGGTGGCGCCCATCCGGCCGGAAGTCGAGACACCCGAGGAAGTCCGCGACCGTGTGCTGCAGGCGGCCCGCTTCATACCGCCACAGCAGCTCGGCACCACGGACGATTGTGGTTTTTCCCCGTTTTGCGACGACACCTCCACCAGCCGCGACACGGCATTTGCCAAGATTCGCGCGCGGGTGCTGGGAACCGCGCTGGCGGAACGTGTACTGGAAGGCCTTGATGCACATGTCTGATGACGAAGACCGCCTGCTGCACTCGGTGGCCATGCAGAACGCCCAAAGCATCCTGCTGGCCAGGCAGCGGGCCGAGCAGGCGCTGCTGAGCGCCCACAGCGGCCTGGAAGACAAGACCAGGGAACTGGACTTTTCCCTGTCGATGATGCGGGCCACGCTGGAAGCCAGCCGTGATGGCATCCTGGTGACCGACGACAACGCCCGGGTCACGGGCTTCAACCAGCAATATGCGCGGATGTGGGGATTTACCGAAGAGATCATGGCATCGCGCGACCATGAACGGCTGTTGTCCTTTGCGGGTCCGCAGGTTGATGGCATGCAGTCCTACATTGACCGCGTTCATGAAATCTACCGCACGTCTCCGGCCGAAAGTTTTGACCTGATCAAGCTGCGCGACGGCCGGATCTACGAGCGTACGTCCAAGATGCAGTTTGTCGAAGGCCGGCATGTGGGGCGGGTCTGGGTTTTTCGCGACATCACGGAACAGCGGCGCGCCGAAGACGCCCTGCATAAAAAAGCCCGCGTTCTGGAACTGCTCAACAAGACCGGCACCATCCTGACCGCCAAGCTGGACGTGCGCCTGCTGGCGCAGGCCGTGATTGACGCGGCCACGGAAATCAGCGGTGCGAAGGTCGGGGCTTTCTTTTACTCCACCGCTGCCCACAGGGACAAAGGCTTTTCGCTGCAGGCGGTGGCGGGCATGGCCATGGAAGACTTCGACAGCTGCGGCCTGCCGCGCACCGGCGCGCTGTTTGACCTCACCCTCAGCGGTGCGCCGCTGATCCACCTCGACGATATGCAGAAAGATCCGCGCCTGGAAGCACCGGCCCCCGCGGCGGGCCGGGCGCGAAAGCCTGCGGTGCTCCGGAGTTATCTGGCCGTGCCGGTGGCTTCGGGTTCCGCGGAGGTGATAGGGGGCCTGTTTTTCGGCCATCCGGACGCCGGTGTTTTCGATGAACGCGCCGAAAGGCTGGTGACCGGCATCGCGGCGCAGGCCGGTGTGTCCATCGACAATGCCCGGCTCTATGAGGTGGCGCGGCAGGCCGCCGAGGAAAGGGAAAAGCTGCTGGACAGCGAGCGCGCCGCGCGCAGCGAAGCGGAGCACATGAGCCGGATGAAGGACGAGTTCCTGGCGATGCTGGCCCACGAGTTGCGCAACCCGCTGGCGCCGCTGCGCGCCAGCGCGGAAATCCTGCGGCTGGGGGGGGACGATCCGGCCGTTCTGGAGCGCACCCGGGCCATCATGGAGCGCCAGATCGCGCACCTGACACGCCTGGTCGATGACCTGCTCGATGTCAGCCGTATCAGCCGAGGCAAGCTGGAGCTGCGTCTCGAGCCAATCCGGCTCGGGGACGCGATCAGCAGTGCGGCGGAAACCAGCCGGCCGGTCCTCCTCGAGCGGCAGCATGTGTTCACCGTCACCATGCCTGAGCAGCCGATTGCGCTCACGGCCGACCTGGTGCGCCTGTCGCAGGCGTTCACCAACCTGCTCAACAACGCCGCGAAATACACGCCCGAAGGCGGCTCGGTGGCGTTGCACGTGGCCGCCGACGCACACGGCGTGACAGTCAGCATCGAGGACAACGGCATCGGTGTGCCGGAGCACCTGAGCGCCCGCATCTTCGACATGTTCGTTCAGGGCGAACCCAGCCC
>CAZIYA010000052.1:0-14654 GCA_964543355.1 uncultured Polaromonas sp. | reverse complement strand
CTGGGCCTGGGCGTCGGCATTGTGGCCGAAATGGCGCTCAAGGACGACGGCACCAACACCGACCTGGTGGCCCTGCCTGCCGGCCAGCTGTTCGGCGTGAACGTGGCGCGTGTGGCTTTCAAACGCAGCGCCTACCTGCGCAACTTCGTCTACAAGTTTGCCGAACTGCTGAGCGACAAGCTCGACCGCACCCAGATCACCCGGGCCATGAGCAGCCGACACGGCGATTTCGAACTGTAAGCACTTCCCACCACGCACACCATGACAATCACGACCCCTGCCAGCGCACGTACCCCTGAACTGCAGACCAAGCTGCCCGCCGTGGGCACCACCATTTTCACCGTGATGTCGGCGCTGGCTGCGGAAAAAAATGCGGTCAACCTCGGCCAGGGCTTCCCGGACTTTGACTGCGACCCCAAGCTGGTCGGAGCCGTCACCGACGCCATGACCCGCGGCCTGAACCAGTACCCGCCCATGCCCGGCGTGCCGGTGCTGCGCGAGGCGATTGCCGCCAAGCTGCAGCAACTGCATGGCCGCGCCTACAACCCCAACACCGAGATCACCGTCACCGCAGGCGCCACCCAGGCCGTCATCACCGCGGTGCTGGCAGTGGTGCACCCCGGCGACGAGGTCATCGTGCTCGAGCCGTGTTACGACAGCTACGTACCCAATATCGAGCTGGCCGGAGGCGTCGCCGTGCGTGTTCCCCTGACCCCCGGCACCTTCCGCCCCGACTTCGACAAGATCTCCGCCGCCATCACGGGAAAAACCCGCGCCATCATCGTCAACTCCCCGCACAACCCCAGCGCTACCGTCTGGACGCGCGAGGACATGCTGCGCCTGCAGGAGATCCTGGCGCCCACCGACATCCTGCTGATCAGCGACGAGGTCTACGAACACATGGTGTTCGACGCTGCGCAGGGACGCGAGCACGAAAGCGCCGCGCGTTTCCCCGGCCTGGCGGCGCGCGCCTTCATCGTCAGCAGCTTCGGCAAAACCTACCATGTCACCGGCTGGAAGGTCGGCTACGTGGCCGCACCCGCTTCCCTGACGGCCGAGTTCCGCAAAGTGCACCAGTTCAATGTCTTCACCGTCAACACACCGGTGCAGTACGGGCTGGCCAGCTACATGGCTGATCCGCGGCCCTACCTCGACCTGCCGGCGTTTTACCAGCGCAAGCGCGACCTGTTCCGTGCCGGCCTGGCAAACACCCGCTTCAAGCTCCTGCCCAGCGAAGGCAGCTACTTCCAGTGTGTGGACATCTCGGAAGTGAGCGACCTGGACGAAGCCGACTTCTGCAAATGGCTCACCACCGAAATCGGTGTTGCGGCCATTCCGCTGTCGGCGTTTTACGGCAACGGCTTTGACCAGCGCGTGGTGCGCTTCTGTTTTGCGAAGAAGGACGAGACGCTGAACATGGCGCTGGAGCGTTTGTCGAAGCTGTAATTTGCTATCGTATTGATAGCTGGTTGCGCCCGGTGAATAAGGTCTGGCGGCCAGTTTTCCTTTTGAATTTGAGCTTGTAGGCTGGTGTAGGCTTTTGTTCGCTGGTCTGCGGTGTGCCCGCTGGCCGGGGCGAGACCCGGCTTGCTGGAGGACCCACAGCCGCGCAAGCTTGCACAGGCTTCAACAGGGTTCCTCCCGAGCGGAAGCACTCACCCGTTCTGCATAATCAGCCCACCCCCACTCCCACCGGCCACCGCATGAAGCGCTTCCCCGAACCGGCATGAACCAGCACAGCGCAGTGCTTCCTGTGCGCAGCAACTGGCTGCGCGAGCTGTCGGGCGGGCTGATCACTGGTGTGGTTGCCGTGGTTTATGCCATCTCGTACGCTGCGCTGCTGTTTTCCGGCCCGCTGAAGCAGTGGCTGCCCCTGGGCATCGGGCTCTGTCTGGTCAGTGCCATGCTGGGTGCGTTCTGGCTGGCCTGGCGCAGTGAGCTTCCCTTCGCGATTGCCGGGCCCGATGGCAGCACCCTGTCCATCCTCGCGGCCATGACAGCCACGGTGACGGTCGCGGGTACAGGTGTGCTCAAGGGCCCGCTCGAACATGTGCTGCTGCTCCTGTTCGTCACCACGCTGCTGTGCGCATTGCTGTTCCTGCTGCTGGGCTTTGGCCGGCTGGGTGCGTGGGTGCGCTATGTGCCTTTTCCGGTGATTGGCGGTTTCCTCGCCTCCACCGGCTGGCTGATCGCGGCCGGCGCGCTCAAGGTGGCAGCGGATCTTCCCTGGGGCCGGGAGCTGCTCACGCAATGGCCGCGCTACCTGGCCGATACGCGGCTGCTGGCCACCGTCGCCCTGGCAGCAGCCTTTCTTGTCATCTTCCGCAAGGAGCGATCTCCCGCGCTGCTGCCGCTAGTCCTGCTCGGCGCCTGCGCCGCTTTCTTCGTCGCGCTGCTGCTCGCCGGCATCCCGTTGGAAACGGCCCGCCAGCAGGGCTGGCTGCTGGGCGGCATGGAAGGCGCGCAGTGGATGGCACCCTGGACGCTGCTGGACACCCGCACCGCCGGCTTTGACGGGTCCTGGCTCGCGGGGCAATCGCTGGACATGCTGGCCGTGGTGTTTGTTGCCGCCATTACCGTGCTGCTGGGCGCCAGCGGACTGGAAATCATGTCGAAGCGCGATATTTCGCTGGACCACGAGCTGCGCACGCACGGCTGGCTCAACCTGCTGGCCGCCTGCAGCGGCGGCTGCATCAGCCTGGTGTCGGTCAGCCGCAGCGCGGTGATGCTGGAAAGCGGCGCCAGGACGCGCGCGGCCGGCATGCTGGCCGCCGCTGTCTGCGGCGTGGCTGCGCTGGGCGCCGGCTTTGTGCTGGGCTGGATCCCGAAAATTGTGCCAGCCGCCTTCCTGCTGTACATCGGGCTGGCGATCCTTGGCGAATGGGTGTTCGATCCGCGGATCAGGCTGAACCGCGCAGACTGGGCGCTGGTGCTAGTGATCGTGGCCATCACCGCCGGCGTGGGTTTCACCACCGCGGTGCTGGTCGGCATGGTGGCCGCCTGCCTGAACTTTGCGCTCAATTACAGCCGCGTCGGCGTCGTCCAGCACGACCTGGACGGCACCACCCTGCACAGCAATGTGGTGCGCCCCGCGGCGCAGCGCCAGCTGCTGAACCGGCACGGCGGCCAGTTGCGGGTACTGATGCTGCGCGGCATGATTTTTTTCGGAAGTGCCCATGCCGTGCTCGAGCGGGTACGCGACTTCCTCGCGGTGCCGCCAGCCGGCCCCGGGGCTGTGCGCATCCTGGTCCTCGACTTCAGCCATGTGGCCAGCGCCGATTCATCGGCAGGCATGACCTTCACCAAGATCTCGCAGCTCGCGCAGGCGGCCGGCGTGCAGCTGGCGTTCAGCGGCCTGAACCCCGCCGTGCAGGCGGCCCTGGCGCAAGGGGCTGCCACGGCCACACTGGGCATGCACGGCACGCTGGACCAGGCCCTGGAGGCAGCCGAACAAACCCTGCTTGCCGCCCACGGCCAGGACTCGGCTTCCGAAGAAGAGACGCTGGCAGCGTGGATGCTGCGTGAACTCGGGCAGGCTCACTGGTCAGCGCTGCAGCCCCTGCTGAAACGCCACGCGCTCGCCACAGGGCAGGTGCTGATGCGCCAGGGGGAGATGTCCGATACCACGCTGTACCTGATTGAAAGCGGGCGCCTGACCGTCACCCTGCACAGCCAGGGCAGCGGCCAGCGGCTGGCCAGCCTGATGGGCGGCACCACCGCCGGTGAAATGGGGCTTTATTCCAGCGCAGAGCGCTCGGCCACGGTGCTGGCCGAACGCGATGCCGTGGTCTGGGCACTGACGCGCCAGGCCCTCGACACGCTGCAGCGCAGCGCACCCGACACCGCCATGCAGGTGCATGCCTTTGTGATGCGCACCATGGCCGAGCGCCTGCGGTTGGCCAACACCACCCTGGCGGCATTGCAGCGCGGCGCCTGAAACTGTAGGAACTCCCTGACGGCAGGTCAGCGTGCCTTCCTGCCCCTGCCGCCCCTTCGGCGGGCAAGAATCAGTGCATACATAACAAGGAGCCTTCCATGTCCATATCAATGATCCTGCTGATCGTCCTGATCCTCATTCTTGTCGGCGCGTTGCCCACCTGGGGCCACAGCCGGAGCTGGGGCTACGGTCCCAGCGGTGGTTTGGGACTGATCGTCATCATCCTGATCGTCTTGCTGTTGATGGGCCGGATATAGAGCCCCAAGGCATCAGGCAAGCCCTCTGAAAAAAAGGACTCGGCCCCCGCGGCCCGAGTCCTTTTTCTTTGTGCGAAACGCGTTGGCTTAACTGTTCAATTGGGCCCACAGCTTGTCCAGCCGCTTGATGCTGACTGGTTGCGGTGTGCGCAGCTCTTGCGCAAAAAAACTCACACGCAGCTCTTCGAGCAGCCAGCGCAATTCCTGCAGCCGTGCGTCCGTCGCACCCTTGCGTTCTGCCACCAGGCGCCAGTAACGCTGTTCCTGCGGCCGCAGCTCGGCCAGACGGGCCGCATCACGTGCCGGGTCGGCGCGCCATTTTTCCAGCCGCAGGGTGATGGCCTTGAGGTAGCGCGGGAAGTGCTGGAGCTGCGTGTACGGCGTGGCCGTCAGGAAACGTTTGGGCACCAGGCGCTGCAACTGCTGCGCCGCATCCGCTGCCGCTTCGGCGGCATTTTTCGTGTCCTTGATCTTGCGCTGGGCCGCGGCAAACTCGACCAGGATGCCGGCCGCCAGCCGCGCGACTTCGCTGGCAATCAGGGTCAGGCGCCCGCGTCCGTCGTCTATGCGTTTTTTGAAGTCGGCTTCGTTGGTCGGCAACGGCTCCAGCAAAAAGGCCCGATCCAGCGCGACTTCGATGATCTGCTCGCGCAGCTCTTCCAGCGTGCCGCCGCCCGAGTTGTCGGCGGCACGGCCGACCAGCATGTAGGCGGTAGCCATCTTCTGCAGGTCGGGCAGGTTTTTTTCCAGGTACTTGAGCGCATCCCTGATCTGCAGCGCAAAAAGCCGCCGCAGCCCGGCGCGGTGTTTGGCAGCGGCCACGTCGGGTTCGTCGAAAACCTCGATGGTCACCGCCTCGCCAAGGTCAATCAGCGCCGGGAAACCAATCAGCGTCTGCTTGCCCTTGCTGATCTCCATCAGTTCGGGCAGCTCGCCAAAGCTCCAGCTGGTGTAGCGCTCGGGCGTCCGGACCGTGGCAGCCTTCTGGTTTGCTATGTTTTCAGGAGCTGCTTGCGCCCGCCCTTGCTGGGCCGGAGGTCGATTTGACTCTGAAGTATTGATATTTTCAGGTGCCGCCCGCGTTTTGAGCCCGGCCAGTGCCTGGAATGCGCCACGCGCCTGCGAGCCCAGCTCGCCCTTGAGCGCGCCCAGGTTGCGGCCCGTGCCCAGTTGTCGGCCATGCTCATCAACCACGCGAAAGTTCATGAACAGATGCGGCGCCAGCATGTCCAGCTTCATGTCGCCGCGCTTGATGTCCAGCGAAGTGGCATCGCGCACCAGCTTGAGCACGGCGTCCGTCAGCGAACCGGCGCCAAACTTCTCCGGCTGCAGCAGTTCGGTCGCCATGCGCGCCGCCGTGTCCGGCAGCGGCACCAGGCGCGAGCGCGGCCGCTGGTGCAGGGTCTTGATCAGCGCCTGGATCTTGTCTTTGAGCATGCCGGGCACCAGCCACTCGCAGCGTTCTTCATTCACCTGGTTCAACGCAAACAGCGGCACATCGACCGTCACGCCGTCCTTGGCATCTCCGGGTTCGTGCAGGTAGGTCGCCAGGCAGTCCACGCCGCCCAGGCGCAAGGTTTTCGGGAAAGCCTGCGTGGTGATGCCGGCGGCCTCGTGGCGCATCAACTCCTCGCGGCTCAGGAGCAGCAGCTTCGGCTGTTTTTTGACCTCGTCCCTGTACCAGTGTTCGCAGCCCGCGCCGGTGCAGATGTCCGCCGGGAGCTGCTGGTCGTAAAACGCGTAGATCAGTTCCTCATCGACCAGCACGTCCTGGCGCCGCGCCTTGTGCTCCAGGTCCTGCACCTGCTCGATCAGCTTGAGGTTGGCCGCGAGAAACGGCAACTTGGTCTCCCAGTTGCCGGCCACCAGCGCTTCGCGAATGAAAATCTCGCGTGCAGTGATCGGGTCAACCCGGCCGAAGTTGACACGCCGGCCGTTGTAGATCACCAGCCCGTACAGCGTGGCGCGCTCCAGCGCGGTCACCTGCGCAGCCTTCTTTTCCCAGTGCGGGTCCAGCAGCTGCTTCTTGAGCAAATGGCCGGCCACCTGCTCGACCCACTGCGGCTCGATGTTGGCGATGCCGCGGCCGAACAGGCGCGTGGTTTCGACCAGCTCGGCCGCCACAATCCAGCGGCCCGGCTTCTTGCTGAGCTTGGCGCCCGGGTGCCGGTAGAACTTGATGCCGCGCGCGCCCAGGTACCAGTCATCCTCGTCGCTCTTGATGCCGAGGTTGCCCAGCAGGCCGCAGAGCATGGACAGATGCAGCTGCTCGTAGCTGGCCGGCCTGTCGTTAAAAGATGACCCCCACGCTCCGCGCTGCGCGTCGTCGCTGCCCCCCGAGGGGGCCGTACCCGGCTTGGGGCGGCCCGGCGCCGGGCGCCACCCCTGCTCACCGATGACGCTGACCAACTGCGAGTGGATGTCGCGCCACTCGCGCACGCGCCGGATGTTGATGTAGTTCTCGCGCAGCAGGTTTTCGTACTGGCGGTTGGTCAGCTTGTGCACTGCATCATGGCCGCCGCGCACATCGCCCAGCCACTTCCACAGCTTGAGGTAACCGCTGAACTCGCTTTTCTCGTCGTCGAACTTGGCATGCTGCTGGTCGGCCTGCGCCTGCTTGTCCATGGGCCGGTCGCGCACGTCCTGCACGCTGAGCGCGCTGGCGATCACCAGCACCTCGTCGAGCGCCTGGCGGTCCCTGGCTTCCAGGATCATGCGGCCCACGCGCGGGTCCAGCGGCAGCTTGGCCAGGCTGCGGCCCACGGGGGTGAGTTCGTTGTCGTCGTCCACCGCACCCAGCTCGGCCAGCAGCTGGTAGCCGTCGGCAATCGCGCGCCCCTGCGGCGGCTCGATGAAGGCAAAACTTTCGATGGTGCCCAGGTGCAGCGACTTCATGCGCAGAATCACCGCGGCCAGCGAGCTGCGCAGAATCTCGGGGTCGGTGAAACGTGGCCGGCCCAGAAAGTCCTGCTCGTCGTACAGGCGGATGCAGATGCCGTCGGCCACGCGGCCGCAGCGCCCCGCGCGCTGGTTGGCAGCCGCCTGCGAGATCGGCTCCACCATCAACTGCTCGACCTTGTTGCGAAAGCTGTAACGCTTGACGCGCGCCGTGCCGGCATCGATCACATAACGGATGCCCGGCACGGTCAGCGAGGTCTCGGCCACGTTGGTGGCCAGCACGATGCGCCGGCCGGTGTGGCCGTCGAAAATGCGATCCTGCTCGGCCTGGGACAAACGCGCAAATAGCGGCAGTACCTCGGCATTGCGGAACAGCGGCTGGTGCGCCAGGTGTTTGCGCAGGTGATCCGCCGCCTCGCGGATCTCGCGCTCGCCCGGCAAAAAGATCAGGATGTCGCCGGCGCTGTGCGGGTTGCGCCAGAGTTCATCGACGCCGTCAGCGATCGCGTCGTTGAGGTCGTAGTCGCGCGACTCTTCATAGGGGCGGTAACGCTGCTCCACAGGAAACATGCGACCCGACACCATGATCACCGGCGCCGGCCCTTTGCTTGAAGCAAAGTAGTCGGCAAAACGCTGTGCATCAATCGTCGCCGAGGTGATCACCACCTTCAGGTCAGGCCGGCGCGGGAGCAACTGGCGCAAGTAGCCGAGCAGGAAGTCGATGTTCAGGCTGCGCTCGTGCGCCTCGTCGATGATGATGGTGTCGTAGGTCTTGAGCAGCGGATCGGTCTGCGTCTCGGCCAGCAAAATGCCGTCGGTCATGAGCTTGACCGAGGCGTCGCGGCTCAGGCGGTCCTGGAAACGCACCTTGTAGCCGACCACATCGCCCAGCGGTGTTTTCAGTTCATCGGCGATGCGCTTGGCGACGCTGGAGGCCGCAATCCGGCGCGGCTGGGTGTGGCCTATGAGCTTGCCCTGCCCTTGCGGGTAGTTGAGCTTGCCGCGGCCCATGGCCAGCGCGATCTTGGGCAGCTGCGTGGTTTTGCCCGAGCCGGTTTCACCGCAGACGATGACGACCTGATGCGCTTCGATGGCAGCCGTGATCTCGTCGCGCTTGCCGGAAACGGGCAGCGATTCGGGAAACTCGATATGCCGGGTCGCGGACAAGGGGGAAGAAGACAAGGGAGGGGGTTTCAAAGCCCTCCATTATCGGCGCTGCGCGCCCGTCGGCGGGCAGCGGGGCCGGCCGCCCGGCTCAGGTGGTATCCGGTACCGGCAATTCCACCGCTTCGCCACTGGCCTGGTCGAACCAGGCCACCCGGCTGGCATAGGACATGGCGGCGCGCGACATGGCCTTGCAGGTGGCCAGCACACCCGAGGCCTTGGCCGCAGGGTCGGACACCAGCAACACACCTATGCCTATTTCGGCCTGCCAGCGGGTCTGCTCGCTTTCGCGCCGTGCCGCGTCAAGGCTGGTGTTGAGCGTAACTGACTTGGACAGCCGCGCGCCCAGCCGGTGCGCCAGCCGCACCAGTTGGCCGCTGTCGCTGCAGTTGCGGATAAGCAGGACAAAACCGTCGGCGGAAAAACGCCCGGTCTCGACAAAAGCCGGCACGCTGCGCTGCAGTCGGCCGGCACAGACAAACAGTGCATGGTTGACCGCGGCGGTGCCATGCAGGCGTTCCAGCGCGTACAGGTTGCCTATGCTCACGACCATCACGCCGACAAACCTGCCCGGCCTGTGCAGCCCTTCCCGCCCGTCGTCGGCGCCGGGATTGTCCTGCGAGCGCGGCAGGCCGGGTACCACCGGTTCGTCCCGGCGATTGCGGAAAATGTCGCCCAGCATCTGCCCTGTTTCGGTGTGCGAGCGCAGGCGTGTCACCGGGTCGTAGCTCGGCCCCAGCGTCATCACCTGGTGCAGTTCGATCAAATAGGAGTAGCGCGTCCAGAGCGCTGCCGCCATGGTGACCAGGTAGGCCGTTCCCGCAAGCGCGCTGACGGCATGCACCTGCCACGGCGCCTGCCCGCGCGCCAGTGCGATCCAGCCCAGCCCGAGCATGGCGATCAGCATGAACAACACGCCGAGCACCGCTGTCCAGGCCAGCCGGTCCCCGCGATAGGCGCTGCGCACCGCGATGCCGAAAGCCAAGGCACCCAGCAACCACGCGCTGCCCAGGCCAAGCATGAGTGCCTGTTGCGGCACCAGCAGCCAGCTCACCGCCATGCCGCCCAGGGCCATCACCACCAGCGCCAGCCGGGTGCGATACCGCACCTTGCGCCTGTCCAGCAGGCCCAGGATCGAAAACAGCAGGTAGGCCAGAAAGCCCGACACCGCCATGGCGATGTGCGCCAGCACCCGCGCCTGTGTGTCGTCATCCTCTATTGGCAGCCCGCCCAGGAAGGCGAGCACAAAAAAGCTGGAGGCTGTGGCCGACAGGCCGGCATTCAGGGAGATGCGGTGCAGCGAACGCGCGAAGGCCAGCGCCGAGCCGGCCAGCATCAGGGCCGTCATGCCGAAGTAAAACCCCCAGAAGCCGAACGCCAGTTTGTCCATGGAGGGCTCATTATCCGGCGGAACAGTCACCACCGACCGCCGCCCGCAGGCTATCTTGCCCGTGCCCTGCGGCGCGGCGCGCCGTCCCTTACACTCACTGCCATCGTCCGGAAAGCGGTGGCTTCTGCCCGGCTTGTCCGCTCCGCCGGCCCTTTGTTGACCCTGCCCGATCCCTCGAAAGCGCGCCCATGTCCGCCGTCTTCAATTTCACCTTTGTCCCCTGGTTCCGCTCGGTGGCGCCCTACATCCACCTGCACCGCGGCAAGACCTTTGTGGTCGGCATTGCCGGTGAAGCCATTGCCGCCGGCAAGCTGCACCATCTGGCGCAAGACCTGGCGCTGATCCAGAGCATGGGCGTGAAAATCGTGCTGGTGCACGGTTTCCGGCCGCAGGTCAATGAACAGCTCGCCGCCAAGGGCCACGAAGCCAAATATTCGCACGGCATGCGCATCACCGATTCGGTGGCACTGGACTGCGCGCAGGAAGCGGCCGGCCAGCTGCGCTACGAGATTGAAGCCGCCTTCAGCCAGGGCCTGCCCAATACACCCATGGCCGGCTCCACGGTGCGCGTCATCTCGGGCAATTTCATCACCGCACGGCCGGTCGGCATTGTTGATGGCGTGGACTTCAAGCACTCGGGCCTGGTGCGCAAGGTGGACACCAAGGGCATCCTGCGCACGCTGGATTTCGGGGCCATGGTGCTGCTTTCGCCCTTCGGCTTTTCACCAACCGGCGAAGCCTTCAACCTGACCATGGAAGAAGTCGCCACCAGTGTGGCCATCGAGCTGCAGGCCGACAAGCTGATCTTCCTGACGGAAATCCCCGGCGTTCGCATCCACCCCGGAGAGCCCGAGAGCGAAGACAACCCGATCGATACCGAACTGCCGCTGGCAGCCGCCGAAAAACTGCTCGCGCAACTGCCCAACCCGACCCAGCCGACCGACACCGCTTTTTACCTGCAGCACTGCGTGAAGGCCTGCAAGGCCGGCGTGGAACGCAGCCACATCCTGCCGTTTGCGGTGGACGGCTCCCTGCTGCTGGAAATCTATGTGCACGACGGCATAGGCACCATGGTCATCGACGAAAAACTCGAAAGCCTGCGCGAAGCCACCGCCGATGACGTGGGCGGCATCCTGCAACTGATCGAGCCTTTTGAAAAAGACGGCACGCTGGTCAAGCGCGACCGCACCGAGATCGAACGCGACGCCGACCTCTACACCGTGATCGAACATGACGGCGTCATCTTCGGCTGTGCCGCGCTGTACCCCTACCCTGAAGCCAAAACCGCTGAAATGGCGGCGCTCACAGTCTCGCCGCAAAGCCAGAGCCAGGGCGACGGCGAACGCATCCTCAAGCGCATCGAGCAGCGTGCCAGGCTGATGGGCCTGGACAGCATTTTTGTGCTGACCACACGCACCATGCACTGGTTCATCAAGCGCGGTTTTGTGCAGGTGGATCCGGAATGGCTGCCCGAAGCACGCAAGCGCAAGTACAACTTCAACCGCAAAAGCCAGGTGCTGGTCAAAAAATTGACATGAACCCGCAGGCTGCGCGCATCAGCCGGCTTCCTTGTTCCTCACCTTGAAAATCGCGAAACTGCCATTGGCCTTGGCCACGAGGACGTCGTCCACATGGATGGTGGTCTCCAGATTGGCAACACTGGCGCCCCTGTGAACAATCTCGCTCAGGCACACGAGCTGGCCGGCAAGAATGGGCCTGAAATAGTTGATCTTGATCTCTATCGTCGCGCAGGATTCGCCCGGCGCCAGCGTGGAGTACAGTGCGGCGCCCATGCCGGTGTCCGCCAGCGTGAACGCCACCCCGCCATGCACCCTGCCGCTGGAATTGCGGTGGAACTCCTGCACCTCCAGCGTGCAGCGGCTGCGGCCCTCGCCTTGCGCCGCTATGCGCATGCCTACATGTTCGACAAAAGGAAGTTTCACGGTCCCCATCGGTGACAAACCTCAGGCCGGGCGCCGGGCCAGCAAGGCCCATACGCCGGCGGCCGTGAGCAGCGAGCCCCCCGCGATGTTGAAACGCCGCTGCGCACGTGGCGAAGCCAGCAGCCTGCGCGCCGAGCCGGCAAACACCGCATACAGCGTGGCGTTGAGTGTGGCCAGCAGCACAAAGGTGACCGCAAGAACCCACAGCTGTTGCGTCAACCCGGCGCCCGGTGTGATGAACTGCGGCAAAAAGGCCACGAAAAAAACAATGCCCTTGGGGTTGAGCGCCGTGACCAGCCAGGTGTGGGCAAACAGCCTCCAGCGCGAGCCCGGCGCCGCCGGCGCGGCCAGCTCAGCCGGTGAAATCCCCGCGCGCAGCAGCTTGATGCCCAGGTAAAGCAGATAGAGGCCGCCAGCCCATTTGACCACCGTGAACCAGAAAGCCGAGGTGGCCAGCAGCGCGCCCAGGCCCAGCAGCGACAGCAGCAGGGCCGTCGAGTCACCCAGCGCGACCGCCGCCACCAGCGGCACATTGGCGCGCCGGCCATGCGCCACGGAATAACTGATCACGGTGAGGATGGTCGGGCCCGGAATGATGAGCAGGACCACCGATGCGGCCACAAAGGTCAGCCAGAGTTCGAGGGACACGGAAGTATTCTCCTTGAGGGCTTGGGCAGGTTGGCCATCGAATGTTAAGGCTTCCCGGGAAGCCGGTCAGGTGGATGCGGCTTTGCCATGCCAACGTCGTTCATGCACGATTGTTAGCCCATGGCTAACCGGCATGTTTATACCTATCCGGTCCGTGCGGAGCCGCAGCGAATTCCTTCAGTTTCTCTGCCTCTGCAGAAAACGCCTGCAGCGCGGGAAACGCCGTCGTCGGGACAACTTCTGGCAGCATCATCTGCGTGAAGTGCCACGCCACTGCCACAGACACGCCGCCCTGATGGATGGTGGAGCTTTCATGCGCCAGGGGTTTGAGCCGGCACTCGGACTCCAGCGCTCCATACGCGGCCAGCAATTGCCCCGTGACCCGCGACACCCATGGCGCATATTGCTTGCCCGCGGGCCGCAGCTCCCGCTCGTAAATGATCTGGCCACTTTTCTCGCAGGTTGCCAGGGCCAGGCCGGTCAGCCGCAGGATGTGCTGGCGCTCTGCCAGGTTTCCCCTGACCAGGGATTTATCGGGAGAAACAAGGCTCTCGGCGTAGTCGATGATCAGGGTGGAATCCATCAGCACCGTGCCGTCGTCACACACCAGGGAGGGCGCCTTGACGACCGGATTGATTTCGCGGAACTGCTCGAACGTCCGGAAAACCGAGATCGACCGGTGCTCAAAAGGCAGTCCCAGCAATTGCAGCGACACCGCCACGCGGCGCACGTAAGGCGAGTCGAGCATGCCAATCAGTTGCATGAATTCCCTTGTGATTCGTGTTGAACGGATTATTGTTGGGCGGCCATTTTCGCCAGCAGCGCTTCACGCCGCGCAAGACTGGCGGCTGGCCAGTGGATCTTGCGGTCGTAATACGCCGGCACGGCCGGTGTGCCCTCGGGCAGAACCACCCAGGGCTGCTTTGACGCTGTGAAAATGTGGATGTCGGGCGGCAGGTGATCGGACTCGTCCAGTGTGCCCACACGCACGAAGTGCACCGCGGGCCCGGCGCCTGAATAGTTGCTCCACAGGGCCACGCGGCATTGCGGGCAACGTGCAATCTTCTGACCCTTGCCGCTGGCCGACGGTGTGTCCACCACCTCGGGGGTGCCGGCCAGCAGGGTCACGCGGTCGGCCTCGATCATCGCGTTCAGCGCAAACGAGGCGCCGCTTTCGCGCTGGCACCAGCGACAGTGGCAGCAGTGCACAAAAAGCGGCGGAGACTCCAGTCGGTAGCGGACCGTGCGGCAGTCGCAACCACCTTGCAGCGGGTAAACATCCGGGGCCGGCATGGCAGCTTTTTGTGCCTGTGCGCCTCAGGCGGCCGCGGCAATTTGGCGCAAGGCCTGTTCGAACACCTCGGGCGGCTGGCCGCCCGAGATCAAATGCCGGTCATTGATGATGATGGCCGGCACCGAGTGAATACCCTGCTGCAGGTAAAACTGTTCACGTTCGCGCACTGCGTCGGCGTAGTCGCCGGAGGCCAGCACTTCTGCCGCGCGCGCCGCGTCCAGGCCCACCTCGCCGGCCACGCGGGCCAGCACCTCGTGCGAGCCCGGGTTCTCGCCGTCTGTGAAATAGGCCTTGAACAGGGCCTGCTTGAGCGCCAGCTGGCGCCCCTCTTCCTCGGCCCAATGCAGGAGACGATGCGCGTCGAAGGTGTTGTAAACACGGTTGCGTGCGCCCACGGTGAAGGTAAAACCCAGTTCCTGCCCACGTACGCGGATCATTTCGCGGTTGTGCGCCAGCTGCTCGGGCGTGGAGCCGTATTTTTCAGTCAAGTGTTCAACAATTTCCTGGCCCTCGGCCGGCATCTGCGGGTTCAGCTCGAAGGGCTGGAAATGCAGCTCCGTCTGCACCTCGCCGGCAACGCGCCCCATCGCTTGTTCCAGCGACTTCAGGCCAATGGCGCACCAGGGGCAGGAGACATCGGAGACAAAGTCGATTTTCATTTTGGCGGGTGCCGGGGAATTCATGAGCAGTCCTTTTGATGGGGTCAGGCGGTGCATCGAGTACATCGATGGGCCGCCAAAACGCCATA
This sequence comes from uncultured Polaromonas sp., assembly GCA_964543355.1. Lineage (GTDB taxonomy): Bacteria > Pseudomonadota > Gammaproteobacteria > Burkholderiales > Burkholderiaceae_C > Polaromonas. The sequence continues at coordinate 375 of CAZIYA010000052.1, read as the reverse complement.
CTAAAGACAATTGAAGAACCCCGCCGGAGGCCGGGAAAACAGCATGCCCCGGCCGGAAAGCCGTTTTGTAGTTTTGTAGGAAGTGCCCGCGCCCTTCTTGCGCAGCTGTCTCACGCGGCTCGGCCGGATACCCGGCGACAGTGACATTCCTCCTCCACACTGAAGAAAGACCGCCATGACCGAAAAATCCGCCAGCGTCCATTGGGAAGGCCAGGGCAAAAAAGGCCGGGGCCAGATCAGCACCGAAACCGACGCGCTCAAAGCCTACCCTTACGGCTTCGGCAGCCGCTTTGAAGACGACCGCAAGGGCACCAACCCCGAAGAGCTGCTCGGTGCGGCCCATGCGGCCTGTTTCACCATGGCTTTTTCGTTTGC
>CAZIYA010000051.1:0-14961 GCA_964543355.1 uncultured Polaromonas sp. | reverse complement strand
GAACCCGATCAGGCGCTCGAGCGCCTCGGCCTCGGGCGTGGCGGCCATCGACCGCGGCTCACGCGTCGTCGGCATCGCCGACGACCTCGGCCATGTGCGCGGCGACGAGCTGCTGATCGTCGTGATCCTTCAGCACGGCGCCGAGCGTCGCCGCCGCGGTCTCCTCATCCAGCTTCTCGACGCCGAGGAACGCGATCGCGTTGGCCCAGTCGATCGTCTCGGCGACGCCGGGGCGCTTCGTGATGTCGAACCCTCGAAGACGATTCACCGCCGTGGCGACGTCGCGCGCGAGTGCCTCGGGGACCTCGGGTGCGCGCACGCGGATGATCTCGATCTCGCGATCGAGCGCGGGGTGGTCGATCCAGTGGTACAGGCACCGCCGCTTGAGGGCATCGTGCAGCTCACGCGTGCGGTTCGAGGTCACCACGACGGCGGGCGGCTCCTCGGCGGCGATCCCGCCGATCTCGGGGATCGTGACGGCGAACTCGGAGAGGATCTCGAGGAGGAACGCCTCGAACTCGTCGTCCGCGCGGTCCAGCTCGTCGACGAGGAGCACCGCCTTCGAACCCGCGCGGATCGCGGCGAGCAGCGGCCGTTCGACGAGGAACTCCGGGCCGAACAGGTCCTGGACGTGGGTTTCGGCCGTCGCATCCTGCATGGCGCGGACGGCGATCAGCTGCTTCGAGTAGTTCCACTCGTACAGCGCTTGCGAGGCGTCGATCCCCTCGTAGCACTGCAGCCGGATCAGGTCCCGGCCGAGGAGCGAGGCGAGAACCTTGGCGACCTCGGTCTTGCCGACGCCGGCCTCACCTTCGAGCAGCAGCGGCTTGTCGAGTGAGACCGCGAGGTAGATCGCCGTGGCGAGCCCGCGGTCCGCGAGGTAGCGCTCACCGGCGAGTCCACGCCGCTGCAACGGCGCACAGGCAGCGCGGTGATTGCCGGCAGCCACAACCTGAGCGGCATGCTGCTGGTCCGGGTGGAGCGCGCAGGCAGCGAGACGCGTTATGCCGCCATGGTGGCCCTCATGGAACAGGCCTCGGTGCAGAAACCGAGGCTGGCGCGCATGGCCGATCGCATTGCCGGGCCTTTTGTGTTGCTGGTGTTGCTGGCCAGTGCTGCCGCCGCGTTCTGGTGGTGGCCGAGTGACCCGGCGCATGCGATTGGTGTGGCCGTGGCTGTATTGATCGTGACCTGCCCCTGCGCGTTGTCGCTGGCCACACCGGCTGCAACACTGGCCGCTGCAGGTGCGCTTGCTCGGCGCGGTGTGCTGGTGCGCCGGCTGGAGGCGCTGGAGAGCTGCGCGGCAGTTGACACGGTGGTGTTCGACAAGACCGGCACGCTGACCGAGGACCGCATGACCGTGGCCGTCAGCCGGACCCGTGAGGGCCTTGACCCGGTGCAGGCATTGCGGATGGCGGCTGCCTTGGCGCAGCATTCCCTGCACCCCCTGTCGCGGGCGATTGTTCAGGCTGCAGGCGCCATGCCCGAGCCCGCGACTGATGTGACTGAAGTTCCCGGTCAGGGATTGCAGGGTCGCGTTCCTTCCGGTGCCGGCGCCCAGCCACACGCCATGCGGCTGGGGTCGGCCGCCTTTTGCGGGATGCCGATCTCTGTCCAGTCTGCTCAGACTGCCAACGGCCCTCAGGTGCATTTGTCGGATGAAGCAGGCTGGCTCGCCAGCTTCGACATGGACGAGGCCTTGCGGCTGGAGGCCAGGTCATCCGTGGGCGCGCTGCGGGCTCTTGGCCTGCAGGTGCAACTGCTCTCGGGTGACCTGATGGCCGCTGTGGCGCGGCTGGCTTCGCGCGCCGGCATCGACGAAGCTCATGGGCAACGCACGCCGGAGGCCAAACTGGCCCATGTGCGCGGGCTGCAGCAGAGCGGCCGGCGCGTGGTCATGGTTGGCGACGGCATGAATGACGGGCCGGTGCTGGCCTGCGCCGATGTGTCTGTCGCCATGGGCCAGGCCGTGCCGCTGGCGCAGGCCAGATCCGACTTTATTGTTCTGGGCGGCCAACTGGCGGCGGTGCCTGCGCTGCTGCGGCATGCGCGCCGCGCCCATGCCATCGTGCGTCAGAACCTGTGGTGGGCAGCGTTGTACAACGCGGTGTGCGTGCCGCTGGCCGTGCTGGGTTTCATGCCGCCCTGGCTGGCCGGCCTGGGCATGGCGGCCAGTTCGCTGCTGGTGGTACTCAATTCAGCGCGGCTGGCCCGCATGCAGGAGACTTTCTGAATGGACATTCTTTTTCTTCTGATTCCCCTGTCGGTCATTCTTGCGCTGCTGATCATCGCGGGCTTGGGCTGGGCTGTCTGGCGTGGCCAGTTCGATTCACTGGAGCAGGAAGGCGAGCGGATTCTGCGTTCGGATTGACTTTCATCAACTCAGACCCTCCTCGCGGCAGGGACACTCGAGGCATCACGTAAACAGGTGCTTCATGAACGACAAACAAACATCCGCTGCGGTCTACGACGACACCGTCGTCCGGCAGTTTTCCCTGATGGCCGTGGTCTGGGGCGTGGTGGGCATGCTGGTGGGGCTGTTCATTGCCGCCCAGCTGGCCTGGCCCGAGCTCAACTTCGGCATTCCCTGGCTCAGCTACGGGCGCCTGAGGCCCTTGCACACCAACGCCGTGATCTTCGCCTTCGGTGGCTGCGCACTGATCGGCAGCAGCTATTACGTGGTCCAGCGGACCTGCCATGTGCCGCTATTTGCCCGCCAGCTCGCTTCGTTCACGTTCTGGGGCTGGCAGGCAGTGATTGTGGCCGCGGCGGTCAGCCTGCCACTGGGTTACACCCAGGGCAAGGAATATGCAGAGCTCGAATGGCCCATCGACATCCTGATCACGCTGGTGTGGGTGGCTTATGCGATTGTTTTCTTCGGCACCATCGGTATCCGCAAGGTCAGGCACATCTATGTCGCGAACTGGTTTTACGGTTCCTTCATTCTTGCTGTGGCCATCCTGCATATCGTCAACAGTGCTGCGGTGCCGGCTGACTGGATGAAGTCCTACTCGGCTTATGCCGGCGTGCAGGACGCGATGATCCAGTGGTGGTACGGGCACAACGCGGTAGGTTTCTTTCTTACTGCCGGTTTCCTCGGAATGATGTATTACTTCGTTCCCAAGCAGGCCGAGCGCCCGGTCTACAGCTACCGCCTGTCCATCGTGCATTTCTGGGCACTGATCTTCACCTACATGTGGGCCGGCCCGCACCATCTTCACTACACCGCCCTGCCGGACTGGACACAGTCGGTCGGCATGGTGTTCTCGCTGATCCTGCTGGCCCCCAGCTGGGGCGGCATGATCAACGGCATCATGACGCTGTCGGGCGCCTGGCACAAGCTGCGTGATGACCCGGTGCTGCGCTTCATGATCGTGTCACTGTCCTTCTACGGCATGAGCACCTTCGAAGGTCCGATGATGTCCATCAAGACGGTCAACGCGCTGTCGCACTACACCGACTGGACCGTGGGCCATGTGCATTCGGGTGCACTGGGTTGGGTGGGCCTGATCTCGATGGGCACGCTCTACTACATGATCCCGCGCCTTTTCGGCCAGAAGCAGATGTATTCGGTCAAGGCGATCGAGGCGCATTTCTGGATTGCCACCATTGGCATCGTGTTCTATATCGCTGCGATGTGGATCGCCGGTGTGATGCAGGGTCTGATGTGGCGCGCCATCAACGCAGACGGCACGCTGACCTACACCTTTGTCGAGTCTGTCAAGGCGACGTATCCCTTCTATGTGGTCCGCGTGATCGGCGGCGTGCTCTACCTGGGCGGCATGCTGATCATGGCCTGGAATACCTGGATGACCGTGGCCGGGGGGCGCTCGGTCAGCGTCATGGTGCCAGCACCTGCCAACGCCTGAAGAAAGCCCTATCCCATGACTGAAAAAAACACCTCCAATACCGGCTTCACTCACGAGAAGGTCGAGACCAATAACTTCCTGATGATCGTGCTGATCCTCCTGGTGATTGCTGTGGGCGGCCTGGTCGAAATCGTGCCGCTGTTCTTCCAGAAGTCGACCACCGAGCCGATCCAGGGCATCAAGCCCTACACAGCGCTGCAACTGGCCGGGCGCGACATCTATGTCCGCGAGGGTTGCTACAACTGCCATTCGCAGATGATTCGGCCCTTCCGCGCAGAAACGTTGCGCTACGGCCATTATTCGGTGGCCGGCGAGTTTGTCTATGACCATCCCTTCCAGTGGGGCAGCAAGCGAACCGGGCCTGACCTGCACCGCGTGGGCGGCAAGTACAGCGACGAGTGGCACCGCATCCACCTGGCCAACCCGCGTGACGTGGTGCCCGAGTCCAACATGCCGTCCTATCCCTGGCTCGAGAAAAACACGGTCAATCCTGCCGGAATGGCGCCCCGCATGAAGGCCTTGCGCATGGTTGGTGTTCCCTACACCGATGCGGAGGTCACGCAGTCGGCCCAGGACGTTGCCAGCAAAACCGAAATGGATGCCCTGGTTGCCTATCTGCAGGTGCTGGGCCGGACGCTCAAATAAGGAAACATGATGGACGTGACTACTCTGCGAATCATCGCAACCCTGGCGAGCTTTGCCACCTTCATAGGCATCTGGTACTGGGCTTTTTCGCACCGCAACAAGGCCCGTTTCGACGAGGCTGCCCGCCTTCCGTTCGAGCAGGACTGACCGGAACAAGACCATGGACAACCCCATTCACTTTTTTTCGTTGACCTCCAGGCCGGCCACCGCCTGTGCCGAGGCAACGGGTCAGGAGACCTCATGAGCGATTTCAATGGAAACTTCTGGTCGGTGTATGTCGCCGTCCTGACCCTGGTCAGCATTCTGGCCTGTGTGCTGCTGCTCTGGATCACCGCCCGCAAGAAGATGGTGGCCCGCAGCGACAACACCACCGGCCACGTCTGGGATGGCGACCTGCGCGAGATGAACAACCCCATGCCCCGATGGTGGATGTGGATGTTCGTGTTGAGCATCATCTTCGGTCTTGTTTACCTGGTGATTTATCCCGGCCTGGGCAGTTATGCCGGCCAGCTGGGCTGGAGCACCCGCGGCGAGTACACCGCCGAGGTGGAGCGCGCCAACAAGGACCTGGAGCCGCTGTATGCCCAGTTCACTGCCAAGCAGCCTCCCGAATTGGCCGGTGACCCTGCGGCGATGGCCGTGGGTGAGCGCCTGTTCATGAACAACTGCGCCCAATGCCATGGGTCGGATGCGCGCGGCAGCAAGGGCTTTCCCAATCTGGCAGACGCCGACTGGCTGCACGGGGGCATGCCCGCGAAAATCGCGGAGACGCTGACAGCCGGCCGGCAGGGCAATATGCCGCCCATGGCCGCGGCCGTTGGTACACCCGACGATATCAAGAACGTGGCCCACTACGTTCTCAGCCTGTCCGGCAGCCCGCACGACTCCGTCCGTTCGCAACTTGGCAAGGCGAAATTCACCGCCTGCGCTGCCTGCCATGGCATGGACGGCAAGGGCAACCAGGCGCTGGGTGCGCCCAACCTGACCGACGACATCTGGCTGCATGGTTGGGGTGAGCAGGCCATTGTCACCATGATCAACAAGGGCAAGATCAACGAGATGCCCGCCCAGGCCGGCAAGCTGACCGAGGCGCAGATTCAGGTACTGACCGCGTACGTCTGGGGCCTCTCGAACAAGCCAGTTCCGTCGGCCAAACTCTGAACCGGAGGGCCGCTTGCAACCGTCGTCCGCCCGCAAGATCATTCCCATCGTTCCCGTGGGCGGTGACGGCGCGTCCGAGTCGCTGTACGAATCGCAGAAGAAGATTTATCCACGCTCGGTCAGCGGTTTGTTCTCGCGCTGGCGCTGGGGCTTTGTCTTCCTGACCCAACTGGTGTTCTACGGCCTGCCATGGCTGGAATGGGGTCAGCGGCAGGCTGTGCTCTTCGACCTGGGTGCGCGCCGGTTCTACATCTTCGGCCTCGTCCTTTACCCACAGGATTTCATTTACCTGACCGGCCTGCTGGTTGTCAGCGCGCTGTCGCTGTTTCTCTTCACTGCGGTGGCGGGGCGGCTGTGGTGCGGCTTTGCCTGTCCGCAGACGGTGTACACCGAAATTTTTCTCTGGATTGAACGCAAGGTTGAGGGCGATCGCAGCGCGCGCATGCGGCTGGATGGCGCACCGATGTCTGCACAGAAACTGGCCAAGAAGTGGCTCAAGCACGTGCTGTGGATCAGCCTGGCCATGTGGACCGGCTTCACCTTTGTCGGCTTCTTTTCGCCGATCCGCGAACTGGGCATGGATTTTCTGCAGATGGACATCGGGCCATGGGAAGCGTTCTGGGTGTTCTTCTACGGCTTTGCGACTTATGGCAATGCCGGTTTCATGCGTGAGCAGGTGTGCAAATACATGTGTCCGTACGCGCGCTTCCAGAGCGCCATGTTCGACCGCGACACGTTGATCGTGAGCTACGACACAGAGCGCGGTGAGCCGCGTGGTGCCCGTTCACGCAAGGCCGATGCGGCAACCCTGTCGTTGGGCGCCTGCGTGGACTGCACCTTGTGCGTGCAGGTATGCCCGACCGGCATCGACATTCGCGAAGGCCTGCAGTACGAATGCATAGGATGTGCGGCCTGTGTGGATGTCTGTGACACAGTCATGGACAAGATGAACTACCCGCGTGGCCTCATCCGCTTCAGTACCCAGGCAGCGATGGCGAACAAGTGGAGTGGTCCGCAAATTGTCAAGCGCGTGTTGCGCCCGCGCGTGCTTGTTTATGGTGCGGTGCTGCTCGCCTTGTGCGTGGGCCTGCTCTGGAGCCTGGTGGCCCGCACGCCCCTCAAGGTAGACGTGGTGCGCGACCGCGCCGCGCTGTCCCGCATTGTTGCCGGGGGCAAGCTCGAAAACGTCTACCGCCTGCAGATCATGAACGCCACCGAGCAGCCGCAGCGCTACCGCATCGCCGCCGCCGGGCTCGAGGGCCTGGCGCTGGCATCGGATGCCGAAGTGGATGTCGGTCCGGCAGAGTCGCGCTGGGTTGCCGTCCGGCTGCAGATTCCCTATGGTTCCGCCACTCCCGGATCCCATCCGATCGAGTTCAGCATAGGTGATGCGGCAGGCCAGTCCCATCTGACGGAAAAGTCGGTATTTCTCGTTCCCCGCTGATGAACCCGGCAAAAACAGATTCAAGGAAATCGTCATGAACCATTTGCTTCAAGCTCCCCCGGTGGCCGCTTCTCCCTGGTGGAAACACGGCCACGTCTGGCTGCTGATTGCCGGCCCTGCCGCCGTGGTTGTGGCTGGTTTTGCCACCGCCTGGATAGCCATCAGCAACCCCGATCCGGTGGTGGCGGAGGACTATTACCGCCGCGGCGTCGAGATCAACAAGACGCTGGCAGCGCGGGACAAGGCGCTGATGCCGGCCTTGCAGGGCCGCAACCATGCGGCCACGCCCCCGGTCGCCGGCGCTCGCTGATTCATACGTATTCCAAGGAGACAGCCATGTGGAGCCAGAAACTGATGTGGATCGCATGGCCTGCGTTCCTGGGCGCGTGCGCGCTGGAACTGCTGGTTTTTGTCATGGTTGATCCGGGTGACCTCCATTGGTCGGGCGAGCCGCTGAGGCTCTCACGCCAGGGTGTGTACACCGCTGCCTTTTTTGTGTTCTGGGCGATCTGTTTGGTCTCCAGTGCGCTGACCAACCTGCTTGGCATGTCCTCAGCCGAGGTCAATCGCTGTCCCGTGCTTCCGGGCGACCGTCCGGACAGCTGCCGGCCGCAATAGCCTCGCGCCAAGAGCCTGGTTGCGGGTCGCCTCAAGAAAGTCCGCTATGTTCGACGATCGGTTCGCTGCCGGATATGCATTGTCCCAGAGACTTCTTGCTTATGCGGGGCGCAGCGATGTTGTTGTGCTGGCCTTGCCGCGCGGTGGAGTGTTGGTGGGCTGGGAAGTGGCCAGCGCACTGTGCGCCCGGCTGGACTTTCTGCTTGTGCGCAGGCTCGGTGTGCCGCATCGCCCCGGGCTGACCCTGGGAGCCATTGCCAGCGGCGGCGCGCGCTACATCGATCCACAGGCCGTGGCTGGCAGCGGCCTGACGCCGCAGCAGCTGGAGCAACTCATTGCGGCCGAAAGCACCGAACTGGCGCGGCGCGATGTGGCTTATCGGGGTTCGCGGCAGCCTGTGCCTATCGAAGGCCGCACGGTGATCGTGGTCGATGACGGTCTGGTGACCGGATCCTCGATGTGCGCCGCCTTGCTGGCTCTGCGAGCTTCCAAGCCGGCGTGGATCGTGGTGGCGGTACCGGTCGCACCCCCCGGTGCCCAGGAGCGTATCGGAACGGCTGCCGATGAATTTGTCTGCGTCCTGAGTCCTCCGGATTTCAGCCGTGTCGCGCAGTACTACCAGAACTTCGAGCCTCCCAGCGACGAGGAGGTGCGCGCTTTACTGGCCGGGGCCTGAAGCGACACCAGCCGCCTTCCCGCCGCGTGACGCTTCAGCCTGGTGTGGTTTTGCTGCCCTCGGCCGAGCGAACGACGAGAACAGGTACCGGTGCCAGCCGGATGATCTGTTCGGCGCCGCTGCCCAGCAAGGCGCGGCCAACGCCGCGGCGTCCATGTGTACCCAGGACAATCAGGTCGGCATTCCATTCCCGGGCGGCTCCGGCAATCACCTCGGGAAGCCGTTCGCCGAGCTTGTTGAACAGCATGGAGTCGGCTTGCACACCGGCCGCCCTGGCGATGTCCAGGCCATCATGGAGAATGCGGTTTCCGGCTTCCTGCATGATTCCGAGCAGATCGCCCGAATATCCCCCGAACTGTTCATAGCCGGCAAGGTAGGTCAGATCCTCCAGCACGTGCGCCAGACGCACGCTGCCACCGCCTTCTCTGGCAAGCTGTAAAGCGGCTACCAGAGCCTTGTTGGATGTTTCGCTTCCGTCTACCGGCACGAGTATTCGCTTGTACATGACTGCTCCTTGAGTTCAGGGATGAAAACTCCAGTCTGAATCTGGCGCAGGGGAGGGGCGTTGATGTGAGTCAACTGCATTCAGCTATTTCCCCACAGTCTCTGGGTAATTGAATACTTTCGTTGGTTGCTACACTGGGCCATGTTTTCCTCCCTGACGGACAGCCTTGACGCGAATTCCCGGGCCTATAGCCCGGGCAGCGCGGCGGCATTGCTGGCGGGCGTGCTCGACTCGGCCATGGACGCCATCATCACGGTGGACGAACAGCAAAACATCATTCTGTACAACCGCGCAGCCGAGAAGGTTTTCGGCTGGCCTCGCCAAGAGGTTCTGCGCCAGCCCCTCCAGAAGTTGATTCCTGCCCGTTTCCGGCAAGGCCATGCCCGGCATGTGGAGCGTTTTGGAACCACCGGGGCGACGTCCAGGCGCATGGGTACGCTCAATGTCGTTTACGGCCTGCGCGCCAATGGCGAAGAATTCCCCCTGGATGCGTCCATTTCCCATCTGGACACGCCCGACGGAAAACTTTTCACGGTGATCCTGCGTGACATCACGGAGCGGCTCCAGGCCCAGGAAGAGCATTTGCGGCTCGCGGCGCTTCTGGACTCGGCCATGGACGGGATCATCACCGTGAACGAGGCGCAGTCCATCGTGCTGTACAACCAGGCGGCTGAAAAAATCTTTGGCTGGTCCAGCGAGCAGGCCCTGGGTCAGCCCTTGAACAAGCTGATACCCGAACGCTTCAGAGCCAGCCACGGGGCGCACATCCAGCGCTTCTCTGCAACCGGTGTGACGTCCAGGCGCATGGGTGATGGCATCGTGATTTACGGCTTGCGCGCCAGCGGCGAAGAGTTTCCGATGGATGCTTCGATCTCCCAGCTCGGTACGGCGGATGGGAAGCTCTATACCGTGATCCTGCGCGATGTGACTGAACGCGTCCGTGCCCAGCAGGAACGCACTGCCTTTGCCGCGGCTGTCAATTCGGCGCGTGAAGAGGAAAAAACGCGCGTGGCGCGCGAGTTGCACGACGAACTGGCCCAGTCCCTGACAGCCCTGAAGATGGACACGATCTGGGTGCGCGACAACACACTTCCTGCATCCGGTGCTGTTACCGCCAAGCTGACGGACATGCTGGGCATGGTGGACGGCATGGTTGCTTCAACACGGCGCATTGCTGCAGATCTGCGCCCGCTGCTGCTTGACGACCTGGGCCTGCTGGCGGCGATTGAGTGGCTGGTTCAAAACTTCATCCAGCGCACGGGCGTGAGCTGTACGCTTTCGGCCGACGAAGACCTGGAGCTTCAGGAGCCTTACGCCACGGCTGTCTTCCGGATCGTGCAGGAGGCACTGGCCAATGTGGCCAAACATGCCAGCGCGACCGAGGTCGCGGTGGCTATTGACACGCTCCCCGGCGCGATCTCGCTGACGGTGCACGACAACGGCCGCGGCTTTGCCACCGAAGAGCCGCGCAAGCCGCAATCGCTGGGGCTGATGGGGTTGCAGGAGCGGGCGCTGCTGCTCAAGGGATCAGTCGATATCCACAGCGCGCCGGAGCAGGGCACGCGCGTCGAGGTGAGTATTCCATTGCCTGAAGGAGAGCACGCCCCATGATCAGTATCGTGATCGCCGATGACCATGCGATCGTTCGCGAGGGCCTCAAGCGCATCGTCTCATCGGCGGATGACCTGCGTGTGGCGGGTGAGGCGGCCGACGGAACGGAGGTCATGCAGCGTGTGCGTGAATCCGATTTCGATGTGCTGGTGCTGGACCTGTCCATGCCAGGCCGCAGCGGCATGGAACTGATCAAGCTGGTTCATGCCGAGAAGCCCAGGCTGCGCATTCTGGTGCTCAGCATGCACCAGGAATTGCAGTACGCCGTGCGCGCCATCAAGTCCGGTGCCAGTGGTTACCTGACCAAGGAAAGCGCGCCGGCGCAACTGGAGCAGGCCATACGCAAGATCGCCGCAGGCGGCGCCTTCATCAGCGCCGAGGTGGCGGAGCAACTGGCTCTGAGCGCCATGCCGGGCGGGACTTCCGCGCCGCATGAGTCTCTGTCGAACCGGGAGTTCGAAGTGTTTCGCCTGATTGCGGCCGGTGTATCGGTGACGGACATTGCCATCCGCCTGAAGCTTTCCGTCAAGACCATCAGTACCCACAAGGCCAACCTGATGCAGAAAATGGGGCTGCAAAACCAGAACGACCTGATCCGTTACGCCATCAAGCACGGCGTGTCGGACCCGCTGGAGCCCTGACCCTGTTTCCGATGGGGGCTTGACTTCTGTCAAGCCAGTGGTGTTGCACGTCCCCTAAGGTGTGGGAATCGCAATGACCAAGGAGACGCCCCATGACGACTTCCCTGAAGCAGCTGCTTGTTCACCTGGACGCTTCACCGCAGGCAACGCAACGCTTGGAGGCCGCGTGCCGCATCGGGCAGGCGCACGGCGCTGCCGTCACGGCGCTTTATGCGGTGATGCCCGGTTTCGTGGAGTTGCCTTTTGCGCCGGAGATCGGGCCGGGCGTGGCGGCATCCCTGCGTGAGAGGGACGACGAATTGCGCACCCGGGCCCGGGCTGCATTTGACAAGGTGCTGGCGGCCCCCGGCATGAAAGCGTCCTGGGCCGAAGTAGGCAACGATCCCATCATGGGGGTGTTTGCCCAGCAGGCCCTGTACGCCGACCTGCTGGTGCTGGGGCAAGCGGCCCCGGCAGAAAAGCGGGCGGAGGGCGTGCCCGCCGATTTTGTCGAGACAGTGCTGGTGTCCAGCGGCAAGCCGGCCCTGGTCCTGCCTTATATAGGCACCTCATCCACCATTGGTGAGACGGTGGTGTTGGCCTGGAAACCGACGCGCGAGGCGGCCCGGGCCGTCAGCGCTGCCTTGCCCCTGCTGCAACGGGCTCGGCAGGTCCATGTCCTTTCCTGGTCGGACGAGGATGAGGCGGTGGGCGGTGAAGGGTTGAGCCTGGGCCCCTACCTTCAACTGCAGGGCGTGAAGGCCATCTGGCATCGGGAGATGTCAGAGCCCGATCTGCTCGGCGAGTTGCTCCTTTCGCGTGCCTTTGACCTGGAAGCCGACTTGTTGGTGATGGGGTGTTATAGCCACAGCCGCGCCCGCGAATGGGTGCTGGGCGGTACCTCACGAACGGTGCTGCGCTCCATGACCTTGCCGGTGTTGATGGCGCATTGAAGTTGCAGCGACAGTGCCGGTCCACGGCCCCCGTGGCCGGCGCTTCGGCCCCCATTCGCTAGGAATACTCCTAGCGGCGCTCGGAAGGGCTGCGCTCCTAATCCGGACTTCTCCGAGGGGTTCATTCAGCCGCAGCCTATGGTTTCGGGCCTCGGCTCCGGCCACAGTAGAGCCATGTCTCAAAGCCCGGTCCCTGTCAAAGTTTTTCTCGCCGACGACTCGGCCCCGATACGGGACCGCGTCGCCGCCATGCTCGAAACCAGCGCCATCGCGGTGGTGGGCCAGGCCGGCACACCCCAGGCATCCATAGACGGCATCCTGGCCACTTCACCCGATGTGGTGGTGCTGGATGTCCAGCTCGAAGGCGGCCAGGGGCTGGAGGTTCTGCGGGCGATTCGCCAGGCAGCGCCGATCGTCGCTTTTGTGGTGTTCAGCAGCAACTCCGGTCCGGCTTACCGTAAACGGTATGCCGCCGAAGGCGCCACGACCTTTCTCGACAAAAGCACTGAATTTGATCAGCTCGTCCAGGCCGTGAAAAGCGCCTCAGAGCACGTTACGCACTGAACACAAGTTAGTCCAGGAGAACCTCATGTCCACCGCCACCATGCAGATCGCTACTGCTCCCATTCGTGTCATCCCACGGCAAGCTGCCCTGATTTCGGGATCAGTTGCCCCGCTCGTCACACATTGCTCGACCTGCCATCTGCGCGACCTGTGCCTGCCTTGTGGCCTGGCGGGCAGCGACGTGGAGCGCCTGGATGACCTGATGTTCAGCCGGCGCAAGGTGAAGGCCGGCCAGACCCTGTATCGGGAGGGCGACCGCTTCCAGTTTGTTTATGCCGTGCGCAGCGGCACCTTCAAGTCCAGCCTGACGCTGGCCGATGGCCGCGAGCAGGTGGGCGGGTTTTACATGGCCGGTGAACTGATGGGGCTGGACGGTGTGGCCAATGGTTCGCATGCCAGCAGCACCACGGCGCTGGAAGACACCGAAGTCTGCGCCATTCCCTTTGCCCATTTTGCCGAAGTCGCGGCCGGCAACCCGGGCATGCAGCACGTGGTCACCCGGCTGATGAGCCGCGAGATCGTGCGGGAGCACAGCCTCATGGTGTTGCTCGGCAGCATGAATGCCGAGGAGAGGTTGGCGGCTTTTCTGCTGAACCTGTCACAGCGGCTGAAGGCGCGCGGTTATTCGGCTAGCGAGTTTCATTTGCGGATGTCGCGTGCCGAAATCGGCAGCTACCTCGGCATGACGCTGGAGACCGTCAGCCGGACTTTCTCGGCCTTCCAGCAGCAGCGGCTGCTGGAAGTGGACAAGCGGCACATCCGCATCACCGACCTGGAAGGCCTGACACGGGCTTTCGAGACGCGGGTGCATTGACGCGGCGCATGGCGCCATGAAATACAAGGACTACTACGCAACGCTGGGCGTGCCGCGCGATGCGGACACCGAGCAGATCAAGAAGGCCTACCGCAAACTCGCGCGCCAGCATCACCCGGATGTGTCCAGTGCGCCTGAAGCCGAAGCTCGTTTCAAGGAAGCCGGCGAGGCCTACGCGACCCTGAAGGACCCTGAAAAACGCGCGGCCTACGACCAGCTGGGCCGCCGCCCTGCGGGCGAGGAGTTTGCGCCGCCGCCACAGTGGAGCCATGAGTTTGCGAACGACCAGGCGTTCGAAGGTGTCGATCTGGCGGACCTGCTGGCTGCGATGGGACGGGGGCGCGGGCCGTCCCGTGGTCCCGTTCCCCTGCACGGGCGCGACTATGACACCAGTGTCCGCATTCCGCTGGAAGATGCCCACCGCGGCACAAGCGTCAGCCTGGAACTCGCTGACGGCGATGGCGGGCGCACGCTGGAAGTCACCATTCCGCCGGGCACCACCGATGGCCAGAAATTGAGATTGCGCGGCAAGGGCGGAAAAGGCCGCAATGGTGGAACTGACGGCGATATCTACCTTCACATCACGCTGGCACCGCACGCCGTGTTTCGCGCCGACCATCACGACCTGCATTTCAACCTGGCACTCGCTCCCTGGGAGGCTGCGCTGGGTGCGGAGGTGGAGGTGCCGACACTGGACGGGCCGGTGATGCTCACCGTGCCACCGGGAACACGTTCGGGCCGCAAGCTGCGCCTGCGCGGCAGGGGTATGGCCAATGGTCGTGAAGGCCGGGGTGACCTTTACGCCAACGTGCATATCGATGTGCCTGCCGTATTGTCCGAACGCGAGCGGGAACTGTTCAAGGAACTGGCAACGACCTCGCATTTCAACCCGCGCGTGTTTGCGGGCAAGGAGAAGTCTCATGGAACAGCAACTGCTTGACGTTGCCTGGCTCGATGCACGCGAGGTGATACCTCTGGCCGAGCTGGCACGGATCTGCGCCCTGAGTCCGGCCGAGCTGGATGAGCTGGTGGACTATGGCGCTCTGGTTCCGGTGGAGGAAGCCAGGCAGGAGCGCCTGTTCAGCGCTGAATGTGTGATGCCCCTGCGCACGGCTGGCAAGTTGCGCCAGGATTTTGATCTGGACCTGTTCACGGTCGGACTCCTGCTTGGCTATCTGAACCGCATCGAGGCGCTGGAGCGCCAGGTGCGGACATTGAAGGCGCACCTGCCGGACTGACAGCCCGCAGGGCGCGGAGGAAGGGGCGGGCCAGCCATCCGACCGTGGCCGGCTGATGATTCTCAGCGCTTCTTTGTTGTGGGCACGCTGCAAAACTGGTCGTACAGCACCCCCAGCACGCTCAGCACCTGTGGGCTGTCGATCTGGTAATAAATGGATTTGCCGTCACGGCGGGTACTGACCAGGCCTTCGTCGCGCAACACGCCCAGTTGTTGCGACAGCGTGGGTTGCATGACGCCAACC
>CAZIYA010000050.1:0-14975 GCA_964543355.1 uncultured Polaromonas sp. | reverse complement strand
CAAATTATAACGGGAACTGCGCGCCTTCCACACCGCGCGCGACGCTTTATGCGCCGGCTTTCTGTTCCGAGGGGCGCGGCACCTTGATGTCTGCCTTGAAACGCTCTTTCAGGATGTTGTAGTACGCCAGGCTTTCAGCCGACGTCCACCACTGGGTGTACTGGGCCTGGTCCTGCTGGGCGGCAGCTGCTGCCTGCTCCGGACGCGGCAGCACCTTGCGCACATTGACGACGGCATAACCCTGCGCTCCCAGGTCCACCCCCACCAGCGCGGGCATGGCGCTCGCGTCGGCGCTGAGCACCGCACTCACCACGGGTGCCGGCAGTTGCTGCGTCTGGTCTCGCGACACCACGACCGCCGCAGGCAACGTGGCCGATGCCGGGCTGGCCTTCCAGGCGGCCAGTTTTTCAGCCCCTTCCTTGCGCGCCATTTCAGCACCACGCTGCTGCTGCAGGCTGGCACGCACCCTGTCCTTGACTTCCGCGAGCGGCAGGGTTCGCGCCGGCGTGTACCGGACGATGCGGCCGGACACCAGCTGGCCGGACCCGACTTCTATGGCTTCCGTATTGCGTTTTTTCTCCACCGAGTCTGGGGAAAACAATGCGTTGAGGAATTTCGGGTTGGCCAGCACGCCGGTGGCGCCGGCGGCCGGCATACGCGTCAGCCCGGCGGCAGTTTTGACGTCCAGCTTGAGGCGCTCGGCAATGGGCCGCAGGCTGTCGGACTGTTCGTAGACCGCGTTGCTGAAGGTCTCCGCGGTTTCGGCAAATTTCTTCTGCGCCTGTTGCTGCTTCAACTCGGCTTCCAGCGCGGGCTTCATCTCTTCGTAGCTTTTCTGCTTGGGCACCTTGATGTCCGTCAGCTTGATGATGTGAAAGCCGAATTCGGTTTCCACCACATCGCTGATATCGCCCTTCTTCATGGCAAACACGGCATCGGCAAAAGGCTTGACCATGGCATTGCGGGCAAAGAAATCCAGATCGCCACCGGCAGCAGCGGAGCCGGTGTCCTGTGAATTCTTGCGGGCCACCTCGGCAAAAGAGTCGGGCGCTTTTCTAACGCCTGCCAGCAGCTGCTGCGCTTTCTCTTTGGCTTTCTCTCGCTCGGCAGCCGGTGCAGAGCCGGGTGCATCGATCAGGATGTGGCTGGCGCGGCGTTCTTCATTCCCCGCAAGTTGCTGTGCATTCTGTTCGAAATAGGTTTTCAGGTCCTGCTCATTGACCGTGATGCTTTTTTTCACCGACTCCAGATCAAGCACAACGTACTCGACGCTGGCTTCTTCGGGCGCCTGGAACAGGGAGGGGTTGTCCTTGTAGAACTGCTCCAGCTCGGCATCGCCGGGGTTGACCCTGGCCGCATAGTCGGCGGTATTGAACCGTGCCACCTGGGCCTCGCGTCTTTCAAAAAAGGCATTGAGCGCCGCATCAGCCACGGCCTTCGCAGCCAGGCCGGTTCCCGCCACACCCAGCATGACCTGCCGTGTGGCCAGATCGGCGCGCAGGCCAGCTTCATACTGCTCCGGTGCCATGCCTGTTTGCGCGATAAAGCCCGCCCGGTCGAACTTGCCGTCCGGCAGCCTGAATGCAGCGATGGCCTTGTCTTCGGCATACAGTCTCTGCAACTTCTGGTCCGCAACCACGAGTCCGCCTTTGGCGGCCGCTGCTGCCAGCACCCGGTCGCGCACCAGGCGCTCGAGTGTGCCGTAGCGTGCTTCGGGCGAGTCCAGCAGTTTGATGTCGAGCGTGGGCATGGAAGCCCTGAGGCGATTCACTTCGTTCTGGTGCGCCGCATCCCATTCCGGCTGGGTGATGTCCTTGCCATCGACCACAGCAACAACCCCGCCGTTTCCTCCCGAGGGACCATTGCTGTTCATGCCGACCAGAACAAAGGACGGAACAATCAGCAAAAACAGCAATGCCATCGTGACCTTGGTGTGCTTGCGAATGAAATCAAACATCTCGAATTTCCTGTGCGGCTGTCAATCGGCCATTTAAAACTTGCGCTAAGCCATCAATGAAAAAGGCGAACATCTGTTCGCCTTTTTTGTTTCAGTCGGTGGTGGGTGCTGACGGACTCGAACCGCCGACCTACGCCGTGTAAGGGCGCTGCTCTACCAACTGAGCTAAGCACCCCACCTCAACTTTTACTTCATGTGTTTCAGTTCAGTGCGTCCTTGAGCGCTTTGCCGGGACGGAACTTGGGCACTTTGGCTGCCTTGATTTTAATCGCATCGCCGGTACGCGGGTTGCGGCCTGTGCGGGCAGCACGTTTGCCCACCGCGAAAGTGCCAAAACCCACCAGAGACACAGAGCCTCCTTTTTTCAGGGTTGATTTGACAGCAGCGATGGTTGACTCCAGTGCACGCGTTGCGGCAGCTTTGGAAATGTCAGCGTTCTTGGCAATGTGCTCGATCAGTTCAGTCTTGTTCACAAGGAGCCCCTCGTTGGTAAAAAGTTAGTCTGGTTGTCTCTTGAGATCTCCCCTGGGCATCTGTCAAAAGATGGCAGTGGGAGGCGGCATGTGCAGATCGTCTGCTGATTCCAATTAGAGCCATGGACTCCCATCGTGTCAATACAACATCAGATTTTTCAACGTGCGGTGGCGGATTCTAGCCCTTTTTTTCACGCTTTCCCGCCATATTCGTAAGCACACCCTGCATTTCAGCCACCCCCGCCACATGCCGGACAAACGGCTTCAACCCAAGGCTGCAGCAATGGCTTTGCCCACATCGGCCGTGCTTGCAGTGCCGCCCAGGTCGGGGGTTCGTGACGCACCACTTTTGGGAGCCAGCACTTTTTCGATGGCCGCGAGAACTGCATCGTGCGCATTTTTGTGTCCCAGAAATTCCAGCATCATCGCGCCACACCAGATCTGCCCGATCGGGTTGGCGATGCCGCGCCCTGCAATGTCGGGCGCCGAACCATGCACAGGCTCAAACAGCGAAGGGAACTTCCGATCGGGGTTGAGGTTGGCACTGGGCGCAATGCCGATGGTTCCGGTACAGGCCGGACCGAGGTCACTGAGGATGTCGCCGAACAGGTTGCTGGCAACCACCACGTCGAAAAAATCGGGGCGCTGGACAAAGTGTGCCGTCAGGATGTCGATGTGGAATTTGTCGAGCTTCAGGTCGGGATAACCCTTTGCCATCTCGACCACGCGTTCATCCCAGTAAGGCATGGAGATGGAAATGCCGTTGGACTTGGTTGCGCTGGTCAGGTGTTTTTTCGGACGTGACTGGGCCAGCTCAAACGCAAACTTGAGGACCCGGTCCACACCGATGCGTGTGAAGACCGATTCCTGCAATACAAACTCCCGATCCGTTCCCGGGAAAGCCCGGCCGCCAATGCTGGAGTATTCGCCCTCGGTGTTTTCGCGCACGATGTAAAAGTCAATCTCACCGGCTTCGCGGGCCGAGCCATCGCGCCGCACCACCGGCGCAATGATGCCCGGCATCAGGCGGGCCGGCCGCAGGTTGATGTACTGGTCGAATTCGCGACGAAAGAGCAGCAGCGAACCCCACAGCGACACATGGTCTGCAATTTTGTCGGGCCAGCCAACTGCCCCGAAATAAATGGCGTCGTGTCCGCCGATCTGGTCTTTCCAGTCGTCGGGCATCATCTTCCCGTGTTTCTCGCAATAGTCCCAGCTCGAAAAATCAAAATGATCGAATTGCAGATCAATGCCGAACTTGAGGGCCGCAGCCTCCATCACACGAATACCCTCGGGCATCACTTCCTTGCCGATGCCGTCGCCGGCGATGACCGCAATTCTCTTTTTGCCGGTGTTCTTGCTCATGTCTGTTTTCCTTGGGTTGAGGGTTTGAAAAAATCAAGGGCTTGCGCCAGCAGCAGGGACGGCGCTTCTTCCGCAATGTAATGTCCACAGGGCAGGCGCAGGCCCGTCACGTCCATGGCACGCGCGCGCCACAAATCGAGCACATCGAAACACTGGCCGACGGCGCCATGTTCGCCCCAGAGCACGTGCAGGGGCTGCACCAGTCGCCGTCCTTCGGTGACGTCGGTGCGGTCGTGCAGCAGATCCACCGTGGCTGAGGCGCGGTAGTCCTCACAGATGCTTGTGGCCGTCCCCGGAGTCCGGACGCAACGCTCGTACTCAGCCAGTGCAGCAGGTGCGAAAGCGCCAAGGCCCGCATGGCGTTTGCCCATCACACTGCGCAGGTAACGCACCGGGTCGGATTCAATCAGGGCCTCGGGCAAAGGCGGTGGCTGGATCAAAAAGAACCAGTGCCAGTAGGCGCGTGCAAAAGCCTCCGAGGTGTTTTCGTACATGGCCAGCGTGGGGGCGATGTCCAGCAGCATCAGCCGCTGGACAGCGGCCGGATGATCGGCTGCCAGCCGGTGCGCCACCCGCGCACCGCGGTCGTGCGCCAGCACCTGGAAAGTATCGAAGCCATGGTGCTGCATCACAGCCAGCGCGTCCAGTGCCATCTCGCGCTTCGAATAAGCGAGGTGGCCGGGGTCTGCAGGCGGGCGGCCGGAATCGCCGTAACCGCGCAAGTCCATCATGACCACCGTGAAGTGCCTGGCCAATTCCGGTGCCACCGCATGCCACATCGCATGGGTTTGTGGGTGACCGTGCAGCAGCAGTAGCGGCGCGCCCTGCCCGCCCTTGCGGCCATGCAGCCGGACTGCCCCGCGACCGGCTTCGAAAGTCTCGAAAGCTTCAAACATGCCACGATTGTGATTGCCAACCTTCAACGAATCAAGAAATAATCAGCGAATTGATTATTCTTGGATTGGAAATTATGGACCGTGCAGACCTGGCCCTGGTGGTCGCGATTCAACAGCATGGCAGCCTGGTGGCGACCGCAGAAGCGCTTCGGATGGCCCCTTCCGCCGTGACCAAACGCCTGGCACTGCTGGAGGCCGAACTCGGCCTGCTGCTGTTTCAGCGCACGACGCGGCGGGTGGCCGCCACACTGGAAGGCGAGTTGCTGTGCGAGCGTGCGCGGGCCATGCTGGCCCAGTTCGATGCCCTGGAGCAATCGCTGCAGGAACGCAAATCGGAAGCCTCGGGCCTGATCCGCCTGGCGGCGACCTTCGGCTTCGGGCGCATCTGGCTGGGGCCGGTGCTGGCGGAGTTCCAGGCCAGGCATCCCGCCATCCAGATCCAGCTGCAGCTTTATGAACAGTTGCCGGATCTTTCCGCGGAAGGTTTTGACGGCGCCGTGTGGCTCTGGTCACCCCGGCCACAGCGCGCCGCCGAGTGGACGGCACGCAAGCTGGCCGGCAACCAGCGGGTGGTGGTGGCAGCACCCGCCTATGTGCGCAAACCCGGCAACCCCGCCACGCCGGCGGACCTGGTTCAACACGATTGCCTGATCGCACGCGAAAACGAGCGCCAGTTCGACACCTGGCACCTGCAGACGGTGCGCGGCACGCGCAGGAAGAGCTCAGGCGCTGCAGACGCCCTTTCAGACCAGCGCGTCCGGGTCCAGGGATCGCTGTCTTCCAACTCGGGCGAACTGGTGCGTGACTGGTGTTTGCAGGGGCGCGGCGTGATGCTCAGAAGCCTGTGGGACGTGCAGGCCCAGCTCGATTCAGGCAAGCTGGTGCGATTGCTGCCTGAGTACGCCATGCTCGATGCCGACATCCAGTGGCTGGCGCCTTACCGGCCGCAGACACCGAAGCGGGTGCGCCTGCTGATCGATTGCCTGGCAGAAAAATTCAGGCATGAGCCCTGGCGCGCACCTGCCTGAAGACAGCCGTCCGTCCTCTTCAGGCGGTGGCTTTCGCCCCGTTGCGCACCACCAGCCAGACACCCAGGGCCGTCAACGCCGTCCCCAGCACCGTCACCACCGTGATGGCTTCACCAAACAGCAGCCAGGCCATCAGTGCGGTGGTGGGTGGCACCAGGTAGAGCAGGCTGGTCACGGCGGTCGCGGCGCCGCGCTGGATCAGCATGTAGAGCAGCGAGCTGCCGCCCAGCGTGAGCGCCAGCACCGACCAGGCGAGCGCCGCGATGAACTCTGGCGTCGGCACCACCGGCTCGGTTTCCATCCAGGCAAACGGCAAAGTCACCAACAAGGCCGCACCCAGCTGGATGGCGTTGGCACTGCGCACATCCGCTGCCTGGACAAAGCGCTTCTGGTACAGGGTGCCAATGGTGATGCTGAGCAAGGCAAACACCGCAAAGGCCAGGGTGTAGGGCGTGGCCTCGTTACCCGTGCCAAATTTGCGCGACACCACCAGCAGCAATCCGGCCAGCCCGAGGACCAGTCCCAGCCATTGGCGCGCGCTGACACGGTTGTCGCTCTGGTTGCTATCGCCCATGCGCGAGACCCAGACCGCCGTCAGCACGGGTTGCAGGCCGACGATCAGCGCTGACAGGCCGGAGCCCATGCCGCCCTTGATGGCCGACCAGACACCGCCGAGGTAGCCCGCATGAATCAGGATGCCGGTGACCCCCAGGTGCAACCACTGCGCCCCGCTGCGCGGCCAGGCCACGCGCGCGATGGCGATCCACACGAGGAAGCAGGCGAGCGACAGCACATAACGGATGGCCAGAAAGCTCAAAGGCGGCGCATAAGGCAGGCCGTATTTGGCGACGATGAAGCCGGTGCTCCAGATCAGCACAAACACGGCGGGCATGGCCCTGATCAGGGCGCCAGTGGACGCAGGAGAGCTCATTTGGCCCGTGCGCGGATTTCAGGAATGGCTTTTTTGAGGTAGTAGGCCATGGACCAGACCGTCAGGATGGCCGACAGCCAGATCAGCCAGGTGCCCCAGACGTTGGTGTTGACGATGCCGAACAAAATGCCGTCGAACAGCAGGAAGGGAATCGCCACCATTTGCACGGTGGTCTTGATCTTGCCCAGCATGTGCACCGCCACGCTTTTGGTAGCGCCTATCAATGCCATCCATTCACGCAGCGCGGAAATGGCGATCTCGCGCCCGATGATGATGAGCGCCACGAACACGTCGGCGCGCTGCAGATGCACCAGCACCAGCAACGCGGCGCAGACCAGGAACTTGTCAGCCACCGGATCAAGAAATGCGCCGAAGGACGAGGTCTGGTTCAGCCTGCGCGCCAGGAAGCCGTCCAGCCAGTCGGTGGCCGCGAAAACCACGAACATGATGGTTGCGATCAGGTTCTGGCTGGCCGGCAATATGTCGAGGTAGAAAATGCCCACAATCAGAGGAATCGCAACAATGCGGGTCCAGGTCATCAAGGTGGGTATGGTCAGGAACATCGGCTGATTTTGACATGCCCCAAGCTGGGGCGGATGGACGGCCGGAAGAGAGCCCCCAAATACCCTGCTTTCCGCCTGCTTCGTTGCGCAAATACGTCTTGCGCCGGCACATGGCCCTCAGTGCAGCGCGCGGTAGATTTCCTCGGCCAGTTCGCGGGAAATACCGTCCACCGTGGCGATGTCTTCCGCACTGGCAGAACTCACGCCGCGTATGCCGCCAAAACGCTGCAGCAGGTTGGCGCGCCGCTTCGGGCCGATGCCGGCAATGTCCTCCAGGCGGCTGGCACCCACACGCACCTTGGCGCGCCGGGCACGCATGCCGGTGATCGCGAAGCGGTGGGCTTCGTCGCGAATCTGGGCAATCAGCATCAGCGCGGCAGAGTCGCGGCCCAGGTAGACTTTTTCGCGCCCGTCCGCAAACACCAGCTCCTCGAGCCCGACCTTGCGGCCCTCGCCTTTCTCGACACCGGCAATCAGGCCGAGGTCCAGGCCCAGCTCCTCGAACACCTCGCGCGCCATCGACACCTGGCCCTTGCCGCCGTCAATCAGCACCAGATCGGGCAGGCGGGCCGTGTTGTTACGCGCCGCTTCGGCGAGTTTGCTGTAGCGGCGCATCAGCACCTGCCGCATGGCCGCGTAGTCGTCGCCCGGCGTGATGCCCTCGATGTTGTAGCGGCGGTATTCGGCGCTTTGCATCTTGTGACCATGGAACACCACACATGAGGCCTGGGTGGATTCGCCTGCCGTGTGGGAAATATCAAAACATTCGATGCGCAAGACGTCGAGTTTGTCGAGCGGCAGGTCCAGTGCCTCGGCCAGCGCGCGCGTGCGCGCCTGCTGCGAGCCCTGTTCGGCCAGCAGGCGGGCGAGCTGCAGGTCGGCATTCTTCTGCGCCATTTCGAGCCAGATGCGGCGCTGCTCGCGCGGCTGGTGAATCGCCGTGACCTTGGTGCCCGTCTGCATGACCAGCGCGGCCATCAGTTCCTTGTCAACCGGTTCACTGCAGACCAGGACGGGCGGCACCGGCACATCAACATAGTGCTGGGCAATAAAGGCTTCCAGCACCAGGGCCTCCAGGCTTTTGGCTTTGGACAATACCCCCTCCCCGCCTTCCGTGCTGTCTTCATCCAGCGCGGCCAGATCAACGGCGTGCTCGACATGGGTGGGAAAATAGGGCCTGTCGCCAAGGTGCCGGCCGCCGCGCACCATCGCCAGGTTCACGCAAGCCTTGCCGCCCTGCATCTTCACCGCCAGGATGTCCACGTCCTTGTCGCCACCAATTTCCATGGACTGCTGGTGCAGCACCTTGGACAGCGCCGAGATCTGGTTGCGCAGCTCGGCCGCCTGCTCGAACTCCAGCTTCTCCGCATGGCCGCGCATCTGCTTTTCCAGCTCGGTCAGGATGTCTTCGGCCTGCCCCTGCAGGAAGCGCTCGGCATTGGCCACGTCTAGCGCGTATTGCTCGGGCGTCACATGGCCGACGCAGGGCGCGGAACAGCGCTTGATCTGGTACAGCAGGCAGGGCCGGGCGCGGTTGTTGAACACCGTGTCTTCACAGGTGCGCAGCTTGAACACCTTCTGCAGCAGCAGGATGGTTTCCTTCACCGCCCAGGCGCTGGGATAGGGCCCGAAGTAACGGTGCTTTTTTTCCACCGAACCGCGGTAATAGGCCACGCGCGGAAAACTGTGGGATGCCAGCTTGAGGTAGGGATAACTCTTGTCGTCCCGGAACAGGATGTTGTACTTCGGGTTGAGCGTCTTGATCAGGTTGTTTTCGAGCAGCAGCGCCTCGGCTTCTGAGCGGACCACCGTGGTTTCCATGCGCACGATTTTTGTCACCATGTGGCCGATGCGCGTGCCGCCATGGTTTTTCTGGAAATAGGTGGAGACCCGTTTCTTCAGGTCGCGCGCCTTGCCGACGTAAAGCACGGCGCCTTCGGCATCGAAATAACGGTAAACACCCGGCATGGCCGGCAGTGCCGCGACTTCGCTGAGCAGTTGGGGATCAAATTCGTGGGTCATGCTTGTGCCTGGATAGCCGTATTGTGGACAATCCCGGGATGGATCATCGCCCGCAATGGGACATTTTTTGCAAGGTCATCGACAACCATGGCGACATCGGTGTCTGCTGGCGGCTCAGCGCCGAACTGGCCGCACGTGGTCAGCGCGTGCGGCTCTGGGTAGACGATGGCTCCGTCCTGCAGTGGATGGCGCCCGAAGGCTGCGACGGCGTCACGGTGCTGCCCTGGCTGGAGCCGCTGGGCATGAACCTCATGCGCCTCGATGCCGCGCCCTGTGATGTGCTGGTGGAGGCTTTTGGCTGCGAGATCGCTCCTGAATTCATAGCTGCCTGCGCAGAAGGTGCGGGGGCTACAGGTCAAAAACCTGTATGGCTCAACCTCGAATACCTGTCCGCCGAGCCGTATGTGGAGCGCTGCCATGCCATGCCTTCGCCGGTGCTGCACGGCCCCGCTGCCGGCTGGACCAAGTGGTTTTTCTACCCCGGATTCACTCCGGCGACCGGGGGCCTGCTGCGCGAAGCATCACTGCCGGCAGGCCAGGCCGCTTTCGATCGCCATGCCTGGCTGGCCGGCTGCGGCATCCCCTGGAAGGGTGAAACGCTGGTGTCGCTGTTCTGTTACGAGCCCCCTGCCCTGGCGCAGCTGCTGGACCACCTCGCCCGCACTGGCACAAGCTCGGCGCCGGTGCGGCTTCTCGTGACGGCAGGCCGCGCGACCAGCGCTGTTCAGGCCGTGGTTCATGATCAAAAGCGGCTCCAGCCCAATCAGGACGGGCGCCAGCAGCTATCAATTTCATACCTCCCCTGGCTCAGCCAGCGCGATTTCGACCACCTGCTCTGGGCGTGCGACCTGAATTTCGTGCGAGGGGAAGACTCGGTAGTGCGCGCGCTCTGGGCCGGCCACGCTTTCGTCTGGCAGATTTATCCCCAAGGCGACCAGGCCCACCTGCCCAAGCTGGATGCCTTCCTGGACATGCTGGAGGCACCGCCTTCGCTGCGGCATTTTCACCAGGTGTGGAATGGCCTGCCGGGTGACTTGCCGGCACCGGACCTGCCGCTATGGTCCGCCTGCACCCAGGCAGCCCGGCAGCGACTGCAAAACCAGACCGACCTGGCAACGCAGTTGCTGGACTTTGTCATGCAGAAGCGCCCGCCCCACGCATAGGCGGCGGCCGGCAAACGACAACATCGCCGCAGCGCGCTCCGGGAGACGGATTTCAGGCGGCTGACAAAAAAACGTTAAAATACAGGGCTTTGCACGGCCCGGTAGGGGCCATGCCGCACTCCCGCCGCAGACCCGCATCATCCCAGACGCATTGGCGGCCAACTCACTACTAGAAACTGTTATGAAAATCGCTCAAGAAATACGCGCTGGCAATGTCATCATGCACGGCAAGGACCCGATGGTGGTACTCAAGACCGAATACAGCCGCGGCGGCCGCAACTCCGCCACCGTGCGCATGAAGCTCAAGAGCCTGATCGCCAACTTCAACACCGAGCAGGTGTTCAAGGCCGACGACAAGATCGACCAGGTCATCCTGGACAAGAAGGACTGCACTTACTCCTACTTCGCCGACCCGATGTACATCTGCATGGACGCCGACTACAACCAGTACGAAGTCGAAGCCGAAAACATGGGCGACTCGCTGAATTACCTGCAGGACGGCATGGAACTCGAAGTCGTGTTTTACGACGGCAAGGCCATCTCTGTCGAACTGCCGACCAGCGTCAACCGCGAAATCACCTGGACCGAGCCTGCCGTCAAGGGCGACACGTCCGGCAAGGTGCTCAAGCCCGCCAAGATTGCCACCGGTTTTGAAATCGGCGTGCCGATTTTTGTGGCTCAGGGCGACGTCGTTGAGATCGACACGCGTACCGGCGAATACCGCAAACGCGTCTGATCCTGCCCAAGCGGCGTTTCGTTAAAAGGCTCCTGATGGAGCCTTTTTATATCCCACAACTACCTGGTACGGCTTATGGAACAAACAGACGATCACATTGGCAGACGGCTCGCTGACGCCTGGGCTGAGCTGCAGTCGCACGCCGACAAAGGCAACCCACTGGATGCCGACGCGTACCGGCTGGCTTTTGCCGACCCTGAATTCTTATTGCGCCGCGAAACCCGCGGCATCCGCTTCCAGCTGGAAATGCTCAAACCGGACATGGAGCAGCAGGCCCAGGGCATTGAAAACACCATCGTGGTCTTCGGCAGCGCCCGTTTCCCGGCGCCAGAACAGGCCGAGCAGGCGCTGAAACTCGCCAAAGCGTCCGGTGACGCGCAGGCCCTGGCAGTGGCCGAACGACAGGTGCGCAACGCGGCCTATTACGACCAGGCCCGGCTGTTCTCGCGCCTGGTCGGGGCCCATAGCAAAACCAGAACCCCCGAGGAGCAACTGTTCATCTGCACCGGGGGCGGCCCCGGCATCATGGAAGCCGCCAACCGGGGCGCGCAGGAGATGGGCGTGCCGACGGTAGGCTTGAACATCGCTCTGCCGCACGAGCAGAACTCCAACCCCTACGTGACGCCCTCGCTGAGCTTCAAGTTTCACTAATTTGCACTGCGCAAAATGCACTTCATGATGCGCGCCAAGGCACTGGTGGCTTTTCCGGGAGGGTTTGGCACGCTGGACGAGCTGTTCGAAGTCATCACGCTGGTGCAGACCCGCAAGGCCAAACCGGTGCCCATCATCCTGTTCGGATCGGACTACTGGAAACGCCTGGTCAACTTTGACGTGATGATCGATGAAGGCGCGATTTCACCTGAAGACCTCAAGCTGTTCGAATATGTCGATGATCCCCAAGTAGCCTGGGACGCGATCAAGACGTTTTATCAACTGTAGCGCCAGCCTCCGCCGGCCTCAGCAGCCAGGCCGCGCGGGCGCCGGCGCCCACCACCGCGCCAGTAGCCCAGAACACACCGGCGATGCCGATGACCGCGCCCAAAGTGCCGAACAGCATGGGCATCAGCACGCTCGACGCGTTGATCGCCATCAGGCGCAGGCCCAGCGCTTCGCCGTGGCGCTCCTCTGGCGTGATCTGGTGCAGCATGCTCATGATCATCGGCTGCACCGTGCCGAGCGCAAGACCCAGAAGCACCGAGCACACACCCATGCCCAACGCTGTCCGCATGAACGGGTAGACGGCAAACAGCAAGGCGGTCACCAGCATGGCAGTGGCCAGCACGCGCCACTCCCGCAAATGGGCTGCCAGCAGCGGCATCACCATGCGGATTGCTGCAGCAGCCACGGCAAATGCGCCCAGGATGGAGCCGATCACCGAGGCGCTGATGCCTCTTTCAAAACCCAGTACCGGCACCACAAAGGTATGCACATCCCAGCAGGATGACAAAAACCAGTTGACCAGCATCAGGCGGCGGAAGGTGGGCTCGCGCAGCAGGTGCCAGGCACTGCGGGGCACTGTGCCCTGCGCCACGACCACGGGTGAGAGTTCCCGGGTTTTCCGCACCAGAAACCAGCTGGCCAGCGGCAGTACC
The DNA here is from genome assembly GCA_964543355.1 of uncultured Polaromonas sp. Lineage (GTDB taxonomy): Bacteria > Pseudomonadota > Gammaproteobacteria > Burkholderiales > Burkholderiaceae_C > Polaromonas. The sequence goes on along the minus strand of CAZIYA010000050.1, from coordinate 2,249 downwards.
GCCATCAGGAAAAACGCCGCGCGGTAGCCCGAAATGCTGTTGGGCATGGCGCCCGCATGGTCGATCAGCAGCCCGGCCGTGAACGGTCCGACAAAATTCGAAATCGCCGGTCCGATCGACAACCAGCTGAACACCCGCCGCAACTGCAAGGCTCCCGCTGCGGCCCGCCCGACGTGGCGCTGCAGGGAAATCACGGCGGCGCCCGTGGCCCCGCCAGTCAGCAGCGCGGCCAGGCACAACACCGGGAACACCGGAAACACCACCGCCACCCCGGCTCCCAGCACCGCAGCCATCACGCTGTAACCCATGGGCCGACGGAGCCCGTGCCGGTCAGCAAAACGTCCCGCGGGCAAGGCGAGAAACACCTGGGTCAGCGCGAACAGGGCCAGCAACACACCCACCGCGGCCGGACTGTAGCCCTCGCGCAGCGCCAGCAAAGGTGCCGCCATGCGCGTGCCGGCCATGCAGGCGTGCAGGCAGATCTGGGCCAGGATCAGGCGGGCAAGTTCAGGGGTCATGCGTCGCAGCTCGCCGGGCGGGTGTCAGCCCTCATCCACGTCCTTGTCCATGGGAATCAGCCGCGTCGAGTCGATCTCGGGCAAGGCCTCGACATTGCGCAGCGCCTTGCCCATGACACGGCTGCGCTGTTCGGCACTGTTCAGGGTGTTGAGCACGGTCTCGGTCTGCGACTTGACCTTTGCCAGGATGTCGCCGAATTTGCCGAATTCGGTCTTGACCGCGCCCAGTACCTGCCAGACTTCGCTGGAACGCTTCTCCAGCGCCAAGGTCCTGAAACCCATCTGCAGCGAGTTGAGCATGGCCAGCAAGGTCGTGGGGCCGGCCAGCGTCACACGGTGGTCGCGCTGCAGCACCTCCATCAGGCCGGGCCGGCGCAATACTTCCGCATACAGGCCTTCCGTGGGAAGGAACAGGATGGCAAAGTCGGTCGTGTAGGGAGGTTCGATGTATTTTTCCGAGATCGACTTGGCCTCGACCCGGATACGCATCTCCAGCGCCTTGCCCGCGATCTCTGCGCCCAGCACATCGGCGCGCTGCTGAGCGTCAAGCAGGCGTTCGTAATCTTCATTGGGAAACTTTGCGTCGATCGGCAGCCAGACGGGATCACCGTTGTCGGAGCGGCCCGGCAGCCGGATCGCGAAGTCCACCGGGTTTTTCCCGCCGCGGCGCGTGATGACCTGGGCCGCGTACTGATCGACCGTGAACACCTGCTCCAGCAGCGCCGAGAGCTGCGCCTCGCCAAAAATGCCGCGCGCCTTGACGTTCGTCAGCAAGTGCTTGAGGTCTCCCACGCCCTGTGCCAGCGTCTGCATTTCACCCAGGCCTTTATGCACCTGCTCGAGCCGGTCAGCGACCTGCTTGAAACTTTCGCCCAGGCGCGCCTCCAGGGTGGTCTGCAGCTTCTCATCGACGGTCTGGCGCATTTCATCGAGCTTGGCCGAATTGGTCTGCTGCAATTGCGCGAGTTGTTTTTCCAGCGTCTCCCGCACCTCCCCCATGCGCCGTGCATTCGATTCGCTCACGGACTGGAGCTGCGTCGTCAGGGTGTCCGACAGGGTTTTCTGCAGCAGGGTCAATTGCTGCGCAAATGCGTCGATCTGCGCATTCTGTGTGCGGATGGCCTCGGCGCTTTGCTGCACCAGGGTCTGTTGGAAAGTGGCAAAGGACGTCGCCAGTTCCTGGCGGCTGGCGCGCGAGCTGTCGCCGATCTCGCGCCGCAGCTCACGCTCAAGCTTGTCGTTGCCGGCGGCCAGGCCGGCGAGCAGTTCGTTGCGCCCGCTGTCACCCGGCTTGCGCAGCAGCAGCCAGAGCAGCAAGAGCAGATTGGCCAGCAACAGGGCCAGGGCCAGCCAGGCTTGCAGAGAGTTCATTGTTGCTATTTATTTCGTAGCTAGTACCGCAGGGTTCAAGGGGGTCAGTGGCTTCTTGTCCTTGAAAAACCCGATCAGGTTATCGGCTGCAAGGCGTGCCATGGCCAGGCGCGTAGGCACTGTGGCGCTGGCGATGTGCGGCGTCAGCACGACGTTGGGCACCGTCAACAGGTCCGGGTGGACCTTGGGCTCGCCTTCAAACACATCCAGGCCCGCGGCCGCAATGCGCCTGTCACGCAGCGCAACTGCCAGTGCGGCGTCATCCACAATGCCGCCGCGCGCAATATTGACCAGCGTAGCGGTCGGCTTCATCAACGCCAATTCAGCCGCGCCTATGGTGTGATGCAGTTGCGGCGAGTA
>CAZIYA010000049.1:0-15059 GCA_964543355.1 uncultured Polaromonas sp. | reverse complement strand
TGGGGCCGATTTTCGCTTTCGACGCCCCAAGCCGACAGGCTCCTAGGAAGTTGCCGGGTTCGATTTGTCCAGCTGGCGTTGCGCCTGGTCCAGCCATTGCTGCAGGCTGTCCAGCAATTCCTTCTGGCTGAAGGAGCAGCTTTCTTCGGTGAAAAGTGCGCTGGACTCGAGCCGGTCCAGCAACTGCTGCAGCACCTCGGTGTATCTGGGCGGAAGTGCCGCGCGCAGTTCGGGCTGGTTCTGCGCCAGGGGCGAGAACGCGGCCACAGCCAGTACATCGCTGCGCAGCTGCTGCAGCGCGTTCGACAGGCCGGCGAGTTGGCTGCGGGCGGTCATGGCGATCCCGTGGCGGTGCTGCTGACGGGCCGCACCTGCGCCGGTTCAAAGGCCAGGGTCAGCAGGGCCAGCAGGCCGAAGGGCACACCGACCCAGCCCAGCTGCGACAGATGAAGATGGCCCAGCACCGAGCCACTCACAACGGCACCCAGTGCCGTGCCGACATACAGCATCGAGCCGTTCAGGCTCAGCAGCAGCGGCGCCTGGGCCGGTGCCAGGCCGGCCAGGCGGCTTTGCTGGGGCGCCATCAGCCCGAAACCGGCGATGCCCCAGACAATCAGCGTGGCCATGGTGGCGTACAGATGGCCGCGTGTCAGCGGCAGCACGACCATGGTGAGAATCAGCACCGACAACTGCGCGCGCATGGTGGGCAGCGAGCCGAAGCGGTCGTTCGCCCAGCCGCCTGAGAGCGTGCCTGCGACGCCGGCCACGCCGAACACCGCCAGCGTGATGGACAGCTGCGTCGAACTCATGGCGTTGAGCGCCTGCAGCACCGGGCCGATGTAGGCAAAGACGCTGAAGATCGCAATGAAGTACAGCAGCGTGCGCAGCCAGGTGCGCAGCACGGCGCCTTGCCGTGCGGTGGCGCCGAAGCCGGCGAAATTCGCACCGGCAGTCACCATGTTGGCGGGTACCAGCCAGCTGGCTGCCACCAGCATGACCAGGCTGGCGCCTGCCGACAGCCAGACCGGCACGCGCCAGCCGTACTCGAAACCCAGCCAGGCGCCCACCGGAACGCCCACCGCGTAGCTGATGCTCATGCCGAGGAAGGTGATCGACAGCGCCCGGCCGCGCAGCGCCGGCGCCACCAGGCTCACAGCCAGGGCCGATGCCGCGGCGCTGAACATGCCGCCGGCACCCATCAACACCCGGCCCAGCAACAGCACGGACAGGCTGCCCGACAGTGCGCACACCAGGCAGCCGCCGGCGAACAGTGCCAGGGCCAGCTGGACGACGCGTTTGCGCGGCCAGCGTGCGGTGGCAACAATCAGCACCGGGGCGATCAGCGCGGTGGAGACGGCATAGGCGGTCATGACCTGGCCGGCGGCGGCAAGGCTGATGTTCAGCGACTCGCTGATCGGCACCAGGATGCCGCCCAGCACAAAAGCGCCGCTGCCGATGACGAGGTTGCACAGGGCAAAGAGGTAGAGAACAGGTGGCATGGAATGGCCGAAAAAACAACCGGCGCCCCGGGCCTGGAGCAAGCCGCAAGGTCGGACTCGGTGAGTTCAACAATGAAATCGGGCTCTGGCCCTTGACTGGCGGGCGCGAATAGCTATCAAAATGAGAGCTCTTGCCAGCCGTGATCAAAGGCCTGAAGCCCAGGCACACGGTGATTGTGCCCGGATGGCGAGGAACGCGTGCAGGGCCTGCGGACGCCGCAGGGTGCGCCGTGTCGTCTTACTGGATCATGCCCAAAAATTGCTTGAGCTCGGGTGTCTGCGGGTTCGAAAACACTTCGTCAGGGGCGCCGGTCTCATGCACCCGGCCCTGGTGCATGAAGACCACGCGGTCGCAGACCTTGCGTGCGAAGTTCATTTCGTGCGTGACCATCAGTAAGGTCATGCCTTCGCTGGCCAGGCTTTCCACCACCTGCAGCACTTCGCCGACCAGCTCGGGGTCAAGCGCCGAGGTGATCTCGTCGCACAGCAGCACCGAAGGCTGCATGGCCAGCGCGCGGGCAATCGCCACGCGTTGCTGCTGGCCGCCGGAGAGCTGGTCTGGCCAGGCGTCGAATTTCTCCGCCAGGCCGACGCGCTGCAGCAACTTGCGCGCATGGGCCTCGGCCTCGGCACCCGCGGTTTTCTTGACCAGGGTGGGCGCGAGCATGATGTTTTTGCCGACGGTGAGATGCGGAAACAGGTTGAAGCTCTGGAAGATCATGCCGACGTGCTGGCGCAGCTCGCGCATCACCTGCGGGTTGTCGTGCAGCAGGTGTTTGCCGTCCACACGCAAAGTGCCGCTCTGGAATACTTCCAGCCCGTTGATGCAGCGCAGCAGCGTGCTTTTGCCGGAACCGCTTTTGCCGATGATGGCAATCACTTCGCCGGCCTTGACGTCGAGGTCTATGCCCTTGAGCACTTCGTTGCTGCCAAAACTCTTGCGCAGCTGGTTGATTTCCACAAGAGTTTTATCCGATATCACCTTAGCGTCCATTTCTCATCTTCCTTTCAAGCCTGCGCGCATACAGCGACACCGGGAAACACAGGGCGAAATACATCAGCGCCACACAGCTGTACACCAGGAAGGGCTTGAAGGTGGCATTGGTGATCATGGTGCCGGCCTTGGTCAGTTCGATGAAGCCAATCACCGACGCCAGCGCCGTGCCCTTGATCACCTGCACCAGAAAACCCACCGTGGGCGGCACCGCAATGCGCACGGCTTGCGGCAGCACGATGTGGCGCAACTGTTCTCCAAAATTCAGGGCCAGGCTTTGGGCCGCCTCCCACTGGCCTTTGGGAATGGCGTCCACACAGCCGCGCCAGATTTCTGCCAGGTAGGCACTGGTGTACAGCGTCAGCGCCACGGCGGCCGCCACCCAGGCCGGCACGTCGATGCCGAACAGGCCCAGGCCGAAGTAAGCGAGGAAGAGCTGCATCAGCAGCGGCGTGCCCTGGAACAGCAGGATGTAGCCGTCCAGCACGCGGCTGCTCAGCCGTGCGATTTTTTGCGGACCGGGTGCTGCGCGTGCAGCCGACAAGCGGCCCACCAGCAGAAGCAGACCCACCAGGCCACCGCCGATGAAAGCCGTGAGAGACAGCACCACCGTCCAGCGGCCTGCGAGCAGCAGGTTCCTGAAAATGTCCCAGATGGAAAACTCAACCATGGCTACCGTCCGAAGAGGAATTTGGGTCCCAGCCAGTTCAGCAACTTGCGCACGCCGATGGACAGGGCCAGGTAAATGACGGTGGCGATGATGAAGGCTTCGAAGGCGCGGAAATTCCGGCCCTGGATCAGGTTGGCGGCGTAAGACAGTTCCTGTGTCGATATCTGCCCGCACACTGCGGAGCCCAGCATGACGATGATGATCTGGCTTACCATCGCCGGCCACACCTTTTTCAGCGCGGGCGGCAGCACCACACGGGTGTAGATCTGCACACGGTTGAGCGCCAGGCTCTCGGCTGCCTCGACCTGTCCACGCGGCGTGGCTTCAATGCCGGCGCGGATGATCTCGGTGGCATAGGCCGACAGGTTGATCACCATGGCAAGCACCGAAGCCATTTCCGGCGACAGCCTGAAGCCGGCGGCCGGCAGGCCGAAGAAAATGAAAAACAGCTGCACGATGAAGGGCGTGTTGCGGATCAGTTCCACATAAGCACCCACCACCCAGCGCAAGCCCAACGGGCCACTGGCGCGGGCCCAGGCAAAAAACACGGCCAGCGCCAGGCCAATCAGCGACGACACCACCGTCAACCCCAGCGTCCACGCAACACCGATGGCCAGCAGCGGCCATTGCGACAGCACGGCCCCAAAATCCAAGTCAATGTTCATGTCGGGTTCCTGTTGAAAGCTGCAGCGCCTCGCGGTCTTTTACCAAGTCGGCGCGGAACCGGCTTTGCCGGGCCGCAGCGGACGCCCCCTGCAAGGGGGAGGGGCTACACGCAGTGAGCCCCATGGGGGTGTGTCTATTCAGGCAGGGTACCTGCCGGCCGGCCCAGCCATTTGACGGACATCTTGTCGATGTCGCCGCTTTTCTTTGCGGCGGCGATGACTTCGTTGACTTTCAGGCGCAGCTTGTCTTCACCCTTGGCAACGCCGATGAAGTTGGGACTGTCCTTGAGCAGCAGCTTGTATTCGGTGTTGAGCTGTGGGCTTTTTGTCATCATTGCGCCGGCCACGGACACGCCGGTGGCGATCAGTTGCACCTGGCCGGCGGTGTAGGCCGACACGGTGGTGTTGTTGTCTTCGAAGCGCTTGATGTCCGCGCCGGCCGGGGCGACTTTGGTGAGTTCCTGGTCTTCCAGGGCAGCGCGTGTGACGCTGATGGTTTTTCCGGCGAGGTCGGCGAAGGACTTCACGGTGATACTTTTGGGGCCGAACACCGCCTGGAAGAAGGGGGAGTACGCGGCGGTGAAGTCGATGACTTTTTCACGCTCCGCGTTTTTGCCCAGGGTGGAAATCACCAGGTCGGCCTTTTTCGTCTGCAGGTAAGGGATGCGGTTCGCGCTGGTCACGGGCACCAGTTCGACCTTGACGCCCATTTTCTGGCCGATGTAGTTGGCCATGTCCACGTCCAGGCCCTGGGGTTTGAGGTCAATGCCGACCATGCCGTAGGGCGGGAAGTCGGTAGGCACGGCGATCTTGATGGTCTTGGCCTTCATCACATCGTCGAGCGCGGTTTGTGCCTGCACACCCGAAGCTGCCAGCACGGCAGCGGCTGCCAGGCCGACAGAGAAAAGACGTTTGCTTGGGTTCATAACAGGGCTCCTAAGTAGGTTGAAGATTCTTCCGGGGTTTTTGCCACGCGCTGGCCTGGCTTGCGAACACTTGTATGCAACTCTTGTGCCGTTTTGGGTTTGGGCGGCGACAGCGGGCTCAGGGCGCTGCGCAGCTGTGCCAGCGGATCGCCGCCCGCCGCCTCCAGCCGAAGCGCTGCCTGCACGCTGCCGATGTGGCTTTGCATGAGTTTTTCGGCCCTGGCGAGTTCGCCTTTTTCCAGCGCCTCGACAATCTGCACATGTTCCTCGCAGGACTGGGCTGCGTCATGCGAGGACTGGTACAACATGGCGATCAGGGTGGTGCGCGCGGTGAAGTCGCGCAGGGTATCGGCCAGCAGGCTGTTGCCCAGGCATTCGGCCAGGCACACATGGAAGTCGCCCAGCAAAAAGCTGCGCAGGCCTACGTCTTTGCCCTTGACTGCGGCTTTCTCCCGGGTCAGGTGGTTTTTGAGCTGCTTGATGGCGGCTTTGTTGACGCCGGTGGTGCAGCGGATCAGGCCCATTTCGATGACGCGGCGCGCCTCGAAGGCTTCGCGGGCTTCGTCCTGCGAAGGTTCAATCAGGTACCAGCCACGCCGCGCGCTGACGGTGACGATGCCGCGCGCGGCCAGGTGTGTCAGCGCTTCGCGCACGATGGTGCGGCTGCAGTCGAACAGCATGGCGAGCTGCTGCTCGCCCAGGCGCGCACCGGGTGCGAGCTTTTGCGCCATCACGGCTTCAATGATGCGGTTGCTGATGTCGGAAGCGGTAGCCATTCACCGGATTACGCATTTCCCGTGCCAGGGATCAGGCTGATCCGGATAACTGGTATACAAGTTTTGTGCACCGTTGTGGCGTACGAATGCCTCAAACTGAGGCTTTTTCTGGCGCTGGTTGCACCAAACGCAGGCATGGGCCAAGGTGTCTGCGGTTTTTTGGCGTCTGGTGATAATGGCCGCGATGGAGCCCCACCCTGTGTTTGTTCGCTCGATCAACAACCTAACCGGAACATGCGATGGCCGAAGTCACTGGAATCGATCACATCTACATCACTGTTTCCGACCTGGCGAAGTCAGAACCGTTCTACGACCAGGTGATGACGAAGGTGCTTGGATTTCGCAAGAACACATTTGCCATCGGGGGCGATCCGCATATCCAGTATTTCAATCGCCACTTCGGTTTCGTGCTTCGTCCTGCGCGGGTCCACACCAGCCACGAACCGTATTCGCCGGGCCTGCACCACTTCTGCCTGCGTGTTGATTCGATTGAGGAAGTGCATGCGGTGGCGCAGCAGCTCCGTGCCGCCGGCATTGACGCCACCGATGCGCAGCTGTACCCCGAATACGCGCCGGACTACGCTGCGACGTTCTTCACAGACCCGGACGGTATCCGCCTGGAGGTCACCAATTACCGCCAGGAGCGCAGGGAGCGCCATGACCACTGGCTTTCAGTGAAACCGGTGCCCTGACCGCTGGGGAAATTCTGCAGTGAGTGCCTCAGGAAAGGCTGGCGCCCGGTCTTGCGACCCGCGCGGTCAGTCGGACCCGGCGCGGCGTTTCTGCGGCGAGAAATTTGTCAGCGACGGTCGCTCAGGCGACAGTGTTTTATCGGGAGCTTCCCCGATGTAAACCCGGCGCCGGCAGGGTAGGCTGAGGGTCCGCCTTGCACAACCCCTGGAGCCCGACTTGTCCGACCCGAAAGCAGTTGCATCTGTGACCCCCCAAGCGAATCCGCACACCCTGCATTACAAGGTCTGGCCCCGGCGCTTGCCCCACAGCATCACGGCGCCGGCCATCTCGCTGTGGCATAACCTCGCGGTCAGCGCACTGCGTTATCCGGACAAACCGGCACTGGTGTTTTTCGACCGTGCTTTCACCTATGCCGAAGTACTTCAAAAGGCCGAGCGGCTTGCCGCCACCCTGCATGACATGGGCGTGAAGAAAGGCGACCGGGTGGTGCTCAACATGCAGAACTGCCCGCAGTGGGTGATTGCACATTTCGCCATCCTGCGTGCCAACGCGGTCGTGGTGCCGGTCAACCCCATGAACCGCGCGGAAGAACTCAAGCACTACATCACCGACCCCGATGCGCGGGTGGCCATCACCACGGCCGACCTCGCACCCGAGCTGGCCCGGGCCAATGCCCAGCTGGACGTGGGAGAACGGTTGCAGCACATGATCGTCACCCATTACAGCGATGCCTTTGACATGAAGGCTGCGTCGGCCGACCTGCCGCCGGCCTGGCGGGAGTGGCTGGGCACGCAACATCCAGTGCCGGAACTCCAGGGCGGCGTGGTCATGGCCTGGAACGAGGCCGTGGCGCAGGATGCGCAGGGCCGGCTGCCCGAGCACACCGCCACGCCGCAGGACCTTGCGGTGCTGCCCTACACCAGCGGCACCACGGGCCTGCCCAAGGGCTGCATGCACACACACGCCAGCATCATGCACAACGCGGTGGCCAGCACCTTGTGGATCAGCAGCACGCCGGAAAACAGGGTGCTTTCGGTGGTGCCCATGTTCCACATCACCGGCATGGTCTCGGTCATGCATGCGGCGATCTACGGCGGCGCGACGCTGATTGTCATGCCGCGTTGGGATCGCGAACTCGCGGGGCGACTGATCTCGCGCTGGCGCGTCACGCACTGGACCAACATTCCGACCATGGTGATTGATCTGCTGGCCAGCCCGAACTTCGCCAGCTTCGACCTCAGCAGCCTGCTTTACATTGGTGGTGGCGGCGCGGCCATGCCGCAAGCGGTGGCCCAGCGCCTGTGGGAGCAGTACGGCCTGCGGTTTGCCGAAGGTTACGGCCTGACAGAAACCGCCGCCCCCTCACACAGCAATCCGACGGACGCCACCAAGCAGCAATGTCTGGGTGTGCCCTTTGTCAATGTCGATGCGCGCGTGATCGACCCCCTGACCCTCGAAGAAATGCCGCTGGGCGAGCAGGGCGAGATCATCATGTCCGGGCCGCAGAATTTTTCCGGCTACTGGAAACGCCCGGATGCCACTGCGGAGGCTTTTATTGAAATTGACGGCAAACGCTTCTTCCGCTCGGGCGACCTGGGGCGTGTGGATGAAGAGGGCTACTTCTTCATCACCGACCGGCTCAAACGCATGATCAATGCCTCGGGTTTCAAGGTCTGGCCGGCCGAGGTCGAGGCGCTGATGTTCAAGCACCCCGCGATCCAGGAGGCCTGCATCATCAGTACCAAAGATGCCTACCGCGGCGAAACCGTCAAGGCGGTGGTGGTGCTGAGGCAAAACCACAAGGGCCAGGTCAGCGAGGAAGACATCATCAACTGGTGCAAGGAGAACATGGCGGCCTACAAATACCCGCGTGTGGTCCAGTTTGTCGATGCACTGCCCAAAAGCGGTGCGGGCAAGGTAATGTGGCGCACGCTGCAGGAGGCGGAAGGCGCTTCGGCCTGAAATTCATGACAAAAATGGCTGTTCGCCCTTTGTTTACGGGCGCAATAAGCTATAAAAATCATAGCATACCGAATCGTTTGAAATCGGCCCGAACTGGGCGGAAGAGCGGGCGTCATGGCTGGCGTGATGTATCGTGCGCAACAAGCACAGCAGGAGATTCCGATGAACACACAGACGCCCAGCACGGCATGGCAGGAACGCATTGCCGATGACGAAGCCGCGCGGTATGAAGGCTACGCCCGGCGTTTTGCGGACATCCAGCGCCGCAAGTCGGCCCGTTATGGTACTGGCCGCACGTTGCACCGCAAGCAGCTGACCGCCGCGCGCGGTGAGCTGCGGGTGCTGGCGGACCTTCCCGAATTTGCCAGCCACGGCCTGTTTGCCGCACCGGCTTCCCATGAGGTGCTGCTGCGGCTTTCCAACGGCGGGCTGGACAAGGCCCGCGACAGCATGCCGGACATTCGCGGTTATTCGTTCAAGGTCTGGGGTGTGAGCGGCGACAGTGCGCTGGGCGGTCCGGCCCTGAGCCAGGATTTCACGCTGATCAACCAGGAGAAGTTTGCTTTCGCCGGCAGCGCGGAGTTTGTTGATCTGGTTGAAGCCGCGTCGCATGGTAATGCCGCCTTGCTGAAGTTCTTCTTCAAGCGTTACGGCTTTTATCGCGGGCCCGTGCAGATGGCAAAAATGCTGAAGCTCGCAGGTAAATCATTCAAGGGCTTCACCACCGAAGCTTTTTTCAGCAGCGTGCCCATGGCCTGCGGTCCGTATGCCGTGCGCGTGCGGCTCTTGCCCGCCTCCGGCAACGGCCCGGCCTCGGCCGATGCACAAAAGGACTGGGGCGCAGACTTCAGCCAGCGGCTGGCCGCTGGCGCCCTGCAGTACGAGCTGCAACTGCAGCCCTTTGTGAACGAGAAAGCGACCCCGATTGAAGATGCGTCGGTCAACTGGCCTACGCCTTACACCACGGTCGCCTTGCTCACACTGCCGCAGCAGACCGCCAGCCAGGCTCTGCTGGAGCAGGCTGAAACCCATGTGTTCGACCCTTGGCAGGCTTTGGCGCTGCATCGCCCGCTGGGCGACGTGCAGCGCGCCCGCAAGGTGGTTTATTTCCAGAGCCAGCAGGGCAGGGCGGCTGGCAGCAAGCCCGCCTGAGCGCACAGCGCACCATGCTGCTACAGATGAGATGTTGTCGGGCTGTTTGCTGACTCTCACTGGTCAGGATCTCGGGTAAGGTCACCGACTGGCAATAAAACCGGAGCGGCCCTGCAAGTGTGGGGCCGGGCTACATGGAAAAACCCTTACCGCCTCTACACGATCCCGAGCACGACAGGCCGCTGGACGGCTGGCGCCTGCGTGTCTACACCATTATTTTTGAAGCCGATACCCGCGCCGGACGCCTGTTCGACCAGGCGCTGATTGTCGTCATCCTGCTGAGCATTGCCGTGGTCATGGCCGACAGTGTGCAAAGTGTGCACCTGCGCTACGGCCGGGCGCTGCAGGGCCTGGAATGGCTTTTCACCCTGCTGTTCACCGCGGAATATGTGGCCCGCCTGCTTTGCGTGCGCAAGCCGATGCAGTACGCCACGAGTTTTTTCGGCATCATCGATCTGGTGGCGGTGCTGCCCACTTACCTGGCGCTTTTCTTCCCCGAACTGCATGCGCTGATTGATGTGCGGGTGTTGCGCCTGCTGCGCGTGTTTCGCGTCTTCAAGCTGGCGGCCTATGTGGCGGAGTACCAGTTCCTGCTCAGCGCGCTGGCCGCCAGCGGGCGCAAGATCCTGGTGTTCCTGTCCGCGGTGATCATGGTGGTTCTGGTCATGGGCACACTGATGTACGTGGTCGAAGGCCAGGCGAACGGGTTTACCAGCATTCCCACGTCGGTCTACTGGGCCATCAGCACGGTGACCACCGTCGGTTTTGGCGACATCACCCCCAAAACCGACGTGGGCCGGTTTATTGCGTCGTGCATGATGCTGATGGGCTGGGGCATTCTGGCGGTCCCCACCGGTATCGTGACCGCGGAGATGGCGATGCAGCGGCGCCAGGAGGGGCGGCTGCAGCCGACCACGCGCACCTGCCACGAATGCCTCACGGAAGGGCACGCCGCCGATTCGAATTTCTGCTTCAACTGCGGCGCGCGCTTGCCGCCCTACCAGCGGGAGCCCGCCGCGGGCACCAGCCGGCCTGGCCCGCTGACCTGAGACTCAGCCGCCGGGTGTCAGGCGGCGCGGCGTGATTTCCACCGACTCCGCGCCCGTGCTCATCCATACCGTGCCGTCCTGCACCGTCACCTGAAGCTGAATGGTGCGGTTGGCCAGTTTCGCCAGGGCCTGGCTTTGCGCTGCGTCGATCTGCCACACCACCAGGTTGGCGGCGCGGGTGAGTTTGGTTTCCATGGTTTTCCACCACACCGGGGTGCTGCTGGCAAAGCTGTACACACTGACGCGTTCTGCCCGGCCGGCCGCGCGCATCAGGCGCTTGTCGTCGGGCTGGCCGACGTCGATCCAGTGCAGGATGGCGTCGGTGTAGTCCTTGTGCCAGAGGGCCGCTTCATCGACATCCCACAGGTCCTTGGCAAATTCCAGGTGGCCCTTCTTGTCGTCTGCGGGCACATTCAGTGCAAAGGCCAGCAGGCGGATCATCATGCGTTCGTCCGCCTCGGAGGGGTGGCGCGCAATCGTCACGTTGTGGTCGCCGTAGACGCCGCGGTCCATGTCGGCGATTTGCAGCTGGGCTTTGTAGATGGTGGCCTTGAGTGCCATGGTGTTTCTTCTGGTGGGTGGAGCGGTCGGTAACCCTCTATTGGAACAGACCAGCGGGCAGCCGCGGCTCTGGCTATAGTGAAGCCATGGTTCGACTGTCTGTACTTGATCAATCCGTGGCCGTGACCGGCCGCAGCGAGGATGCCTCCATCCGCGAAACTCTGGCCCTGGCACAGCACTGCGAAACCCTGGGCTACGAACGTTTCTGGCTCAGCGAACATCACAGCCACCCGACGATTGTGGGCAGCGCGCCCGAGGTACTGATGGCAGCCATCGCCGCGACCACGCAGCGCATCCGCATTGGCAGCGCCGGCGTGATGCTGCCGCACTATTCGTCGCTCAAGGTGGCCGAGCAGTTCCGCGTGCTGGAGGCGCTGGCGCCGGGACGCATCGATCTGGGTGTCGGGCGCGCACCGGGTTCGGACGGCCGCACCGCCCAGCTGCTGAATCCGAATCCACGCCACGCGGCCGACCATTTTCCGCTGCAGGTGCGCGAGCTGCAGGCGTGGATCAACGGAACAGAATTGCCGGAAGATCACCCCGGCCGTGGCGTGAGCGCGAATCCGACGGGGCCGGGCGCCCCCACACTCTGGATGCTGGGCAGCTCCAACTATGGCGCGCAACTGGCGGCGCACTACGGCCTGCCGTATGCGTTTGCTCACTTCATCACGGACGGGCAGGGCGCTGAAGAAGCGCTGGCCGTGTACCGCGAGCTGTACCGGCCCAGCGCGTCCCACCCCGCGTCGCAGCCGGCGCTTTGTGTGTGGGCTCTGGCGGCCGATACCGAAGCCGAGGCCTGGCAGCTTTTCTCCAGCCGCGAACGCTGGAAAATCGACCGGAACAAGGGTGCCTTGGGGCCGCTCCAGTCCCCCGCCGAAGTGGCGCAGCGGCCGTACAGCGCGGCTGAGCAGGGCGATGCCGAGCGGCTTCGCAGCACGGCATTAGTGGGCACTGCCGCCCAGGTCGCCGGCAAGCTGCGTGCGCTCTCGGACGCGCTGCAGGTCGAAGAACTCGTGGTCATCACCTGGGCACATGACCCCGCAGCCCGGCGCCGCTCCTACGAGTTGCTGGCACAGGAATTTTGCAGCGCCCCAGCCCGGCCCGGACCGCGCTGACCCTTTTCATCCAACAAGACAACCACCCGAGGAACACCCATGACTTCTCCCCTGTTCAGCGCCACCATTGCCGGCAGCCTGCCCAAACCCGCCTGGCTGTCCGAGACCCAGAAACTCTGGCCGCAGTGGAAGGTCGAAGGCGCCGAGCTGGCGCAGGCCAAGCTTGACGCCACGCTGCTGTGGATCAAGGCCCAGGAAGACGCGGGCCTGGACGTGATTGGTGACGGCGAGCAGTCGCGCCAGCACTTTGTACACGGCTTTCTCGAGCAGGTCGAGGGCATTGACTTCGAGCACAAGGTGAAGATGGGCATACGCGACAACCGGTATGACGCCATGGTGCCGCAGGTCGTTTCTGCGCTCAGGCTCAAGGGACGTGTGCACGCGGCCGAGGCGCAACTGTTGCGCGCCCACACGAAACGCAGGATCAAGTTCACACTGCCGGGCCCCATGACCATCGTGGATACCGTGGCCGACCGGTTTTATGGCGATCGCCAGAAGCTGGCCATGGCGTTTGCCGAACTCCTCAATCAGGAAGCGCTGGCGCTGGAGGCCGATGGCGTGGACATCATCCAGTTCGATGAACCCGCCTTCAACGTCTATATGAAAGACGCCGCTGACTGGGGCGTCAAGGCGCTGGAGTGCGCGGCGCAGGGCCTGACCTGCACCACCGCCGTTCACATCTGCTACGGCTACGGCATCCAGGCCAACAATGACTGGAAGGAAACGCTGGGCCAGGAGTGGCGCCAGTACGAAACGGTGTTTCCGGCGCTGGCCAGGAGCAGCATCCAGCAGGTCAGCCTCGAGTGTTACCACTCGCATGTGCCGCCGCACCTGATGGCCCTGCTCAAGGGCAAGGACGTCATGGTGGGGGTGATCGACGTGGCCAGCGACGAGATCGAAACGCCGGAGCAGATCGCCGACACCATTGGCGAGGCTTTGAAATACGTGCCGAAAAACCGCCTGCTGCCGTGCACCAACTGCGGCCTGGCACCCATGAACCGGGACGTGGCACTGAAGAAACTGCAGGCACTGGCCCAGGGTGCGGCGCTGGCGCGTGAGCGCTACAGCGCGTGAAAGCGGGCATGGCTGAATTGGCTTTTGTTTCCCCCGCCGAGGTGGGACTCTGTCCGAAGCGTTTGCAGCGCCTGCTTTCCGTGCTGCAGGGCGATGTCGACAACGGGCGCTTGCCCGGTGCCGTTGCCCTGGTGGCGCGGCGCGGCAAGCTTGCACTTTTTGAAAGCCTGGGCCAGTGCAACCCTGCGGCGGCCAGTGCCATGCGGCGCAACGCCATTTTCCGGATCTACTCCATGACCAAGCCGGTGGTCTCGGTTGCGATGATGACGCTTGTGGAGCAAGGCCTGTTGGTGCTTGCCGATCCGGTAGCCAAATACCTGCCTGAATACGCCAACCAGAAAGTGGCTGTGGAGCGTGGCGATCAGGTCCTTATGGAAGAAGTGGGCCGGCCTGCCACCGTGCACGATTTGCTGCGCCACACTGCCGGCCTGACCTATGAATTCATGGGAACGTCCGCGGTGCAGCGCCAGTACGCAGAGCTGCAGATGGAATCACGTGAACGCAGCAACGCAGAGTTTTCGCAGGTTCTTGCCGGTCTGCCGTTGATGTACCAGCCCGGCAGCGTCTGGGCTTACAGCCGTGCGACCGATGTGCTCGGGCGTTTGGTGGAAGTGGTCAGCGGGCAACCTCTGGGCGCCTATTTGCAGCAATCCATTTTCACCCCGCTAGGTATGCACCAGACCGGATTTTCGGTCGCCGAAGCCGATCATTCCCGCGTCGCCGAACCCTTCGCACATGACCCGGATGGCGGTGTGCCGCTGCGCCTGTTGGATCCGCGTCGTGCGCCTATCATGGAAAGCGGCGGTGGGGGTTTGCTTTCAACCACGATGGACTACGCGCGTTTCCTCCAATTCATGCGGAACAGAGGAGAGCTCGATGGCGTGCGCCTGCTGGGCCCGCACACCGTGGACTTCATGACCTCGGATCATCTGGACACCATTCCCGTCACCGGCGACGTGCTTTTGCCCGGCTATGGCTTCGGCCTGGGGTTCGCGGTGCGCAGGGCTGCGGGTGTTTCGTCTGTCCCCGGATCCCCCGGTTTGTATTACTGGGGCGGGATTGCCGGAACGACCTTTTTTGTGGACCCCATTGAAGACATGTATGCGCTGCTGATGATCCAGGCACCGATGCAGCGTGACCACTACCGTGCCTTGTTCCGAACAATGGTGTACGCAGCCCTGCTGGACTAGGAACCCGCTTTTCCCGGAGACAACGATGAGCCATGACCACGGACACGATCATTCGCATGAACAAACCGACTGGAAACACGACGGCGTGTGCGTGATTCCCGGTGGCCAGCTCGACGGCAACGTGCCGTCCACGCCCGGCATGGACCGCAAGGCCGCCATCAACTTCGCTCGCGTCGGTGCGCAAAAACTCTGGGCCGGCACGGTCACCATCCATGCCAATGCGAAGACCGGCGCGCATCATCACGGCCACCTTGAAAGCGTGATCTATGTCGTGAAGGGGCGCGCCCGCATGCGCTGGGGTGAGCATCTCGAATTCACTGCGGAGGCCGGACCGGGCGACTTCATTTATGTGCCGCCTTATGTTCCGCACCAGGAAATCAATGCCAGCCCAACCGAATTGCTGGAGTGCGTGTTGTGCCGCAGCGACGGCGAGGCAGTGGCCATCAACCTGGACATCACGCCGGCTGAAAAGCCCGAGCAGGTGTTGTGGATTGACCCGACCCATCCGCAGGGTGGCGTCTGAGAAAGCCTGTGTAAAGCGCCGGTCAAGCCCGCGTGTGCGTCAGGTGAAGCCTTGCGCAACTGCGCAATACCGCACAGTTTGATGGGGCTCGCGCTAACCTTCCCTTACGAATGTCACTTCGTCCTACATGCGCGTTGACACGGGGTGGTTACAACTGAGGCTCACACAAGGAGTACCCGTCATGGATACAAACAACCAGGTACCGGCCAC
>CAZIYA010000048.1:0-15352 GCA_964543355.1 uncultured Polaromonas sp. | reverse complement strand
GTCCACCATGAGGCGCGACGTGAAGATGCCTTTTTCCGAGAACAGGTCGAAGAACTTCTGGAAGTGCGCGACATCAGCCGGCTTGAATTCGTTGTACATCATGTAGGCTGCCAGCGGCACTTCGCCGGTCAGCGCGCCTTCGATAGCGGTGTAACCCTTGAGGTACTGGCGCGCTTCGACCGACTTGCTGCGCACATAAGCAACCCCCTTGCCGTAGGCAGCAACGAATTTTTTGGCCGCATCGGGGTTTTTCTTGATGAAGTCGGAAGACAGCGAGGCCGAACCACCGAACCAAGGGGCCATCGGGTCGCCCAGGACGTAGCGCGCGATCACACCGGCCTCGAGCACACGGGTAGTGCCGTTCATGCGGCCTATGGTGCCGGTGGGCTCGAGCGTGTAGGCGCCGTCGATCTGGCCGGCAGCGAGCGCGGCCACGTGCTGGCCGATCGGCAGCTCGACCACGGTCGCACCCAGGGCGCCGCCGCGCTCCAGCACGGTCTTGGCCAGCGTCACGTTCTGGATGCCCGGGCCGGAGCCGATGCGCTTGCCCTTGAGGTCAGCCATCACCTTGGCGGGGCTGGCCACCGGCACGATGACCTCGTCGAGAACGTTTTTCACATTGCTCGGGTTGGAACAGAAAATCTTGAAAGTGCCTGGCTGGGCGAGCTCTCCGATGGCGATGTTGGCCGACCCGGTGCCGTTGGCGGTGCCGTCAGAACGGCCCGAAAGCACGGCCTCCATCACCTGCTGGGCGCCCGCAAACTTGAGCGCCTCGACATCCAGGCCGGCTTCCTTGAAGTAGCCCAGCTCGATGGCCGAATAGAACGGCAGGCCGGCGGCGATGGGCCAGTAGCCAATACGGATCTTGGGGCCCGACTGGGCGCGCACGATGGCGGGCGCGCCCAGCACGCCCAGTGCCGCGCTGGCTGCGCCGGCCTTCAGCAGGGTGCGACGAGTGGAATGATTGGCTTGGCTCATGGGTCTCTCCTGGGTAATTGAAGGAAGAAAAGGAAAACGGGTCACGGGTTGGCGGCTTTCAATGAAGCGATGTAGGCGCGCCAACCGCCCAGGTGCGAGATGTCCTGCGCGCCGCGCAAGGCTTCGGCTTCGCATAAAAAGCCCTGGACCGTGCTGCCGTCGCCAAGCTCCAGCGTGCCTATGCCCAGAGGCGCGGGAACCAGTGCCACAAAGGAGCCATAAGCGCCCACCGGCATGTCCCAGATCTCGAGGGCGATACGTGCACCCTGGCCGGCAGGCACGCGCAACAGGCCGGGCTTGGGCGGTATGGTCCCGGGCAGGGCAAACAATTTGTAGTGCGGCGCGGTTTCAGCGGCGCCGACGAGGGTGGCGCCGCGTTCGGTCAATTGGGCATTCAGGGGCATGCCGGAAAGGTGAGCGCCAACCACCGCCACTTTCACCGTGGCCGGCTTGCGAAGGCCGGCAATGGGCCGCATGGCAGGTAGCGGCCGGCCGGTGGCGCCTTGCGTCAGGCCGGTGGCATGGTGATAGCGCTGGCCCAGGTCCGCCAGCTGCCAGTCGCTGCCGCAAGGCGCGATCAGCGTGATGCCGAAGGGCAGGCCGTCGGGGCGCATGGCACTGGGTACCGACAGTGCTGCGTAGTCGAGCAGGTTCACGAAATTGGTGTAAGCGCCGAGCTTGCGGTTCAGTGCCACGGGGTCCTGCTCCATCTGGGCAATCGTGAAGTGCGTGGGCGCCGTGGGCACCACCAGCAGGTCGATACCGGCCCACATCGCATCGGCCTGCTGGCCCAGCCGCTTCAGCTCGGTCTGCACCGCGTACAGATCCGCCGCGCTGTAGGCGCGGCCTGCGGCGATGATGCTGCGCACCGGCTCGATCACCTCGTCCTCATGGGTATCGAAGAAGCTGCGGACAGCGGTGTAGCGCTCGGCCACGAGTGCACTTTCATACAGCAGGGCCGCCACTTGGGCCAGCGGCGCGAAGTCGATGGGCACCGGCGTGCCGCCCAGGGATTGCAGCCGCATCACAGCCTCTTCAAACGCAGCTTCGGCGGCGCGGTCGCCATAAAACTCCAGGCTGGCCGGCACGCCAAAACGGAAAGCTGCCGCTAACGGCGCACTGGCCAGCACCAGCTGTCGTGAATAGGGGTCGAGTGCGTCATGGCCCATGGCGTTTTCCAGAACCTGCACTGCTGTGGCCACGGTTCTCGCAAAGATGGACACACAGTCCACGCTTTGCGCCGCAGGCACGACACCGCGGGCGCTGATCAGGCCACGCGAAGGCTTGAGGCCGACGATGTTGTTGAGGCCGGCTGGCACGCGGCCGGAGCCGGCGGTGTCTGTTCCCAGCGCAAAGTCCACCTCGCCGGTGGCCACCACATAGGCCGAGCCGGAACTGGAGCCGCCTGATACATAGGCGGGATTGAACGCATTGGGCACCGCCCCGAATGGCGATCGTGTGCCGTTCAGGCCGCAGGCGAACTGGTCGAGGTTGGTTTTCCCAAGCAACGATGCACCAGCATCGAGCAGTTTCTGCACGGCAAAGGCACTGGCCGGGGGCGTGTAGGCAAAGGCCGGACAACCGGCGGTGGTCGGCAGGCCTGCGGCATCGATGTTGTCCTTGGCTGCAAAGGACAGGCCGGCAAGCACCCCGGACGAAACCGCCGGCATGCCTGCTGCCGCAGGCGCAGCACGGCAGATCCAGGCCTGCGGTGCCAGCGCATGGCCGCCCGCGGATGCGAGCGCGTGTTCCGGCAAGGACGGCTTGCCGGCCGCATCAGGGGTTAATGAAACTTGCACCAATTTGAAGCATCCATACTTGTGTACAAGATGAGATGCAAGGCGCATGCCAGATTGTGGGAGAGGCCCGCGCAAGACGCGTGCTTCCGGCCTGGAAGTTGTTGTTTATCCCTTGCTTGCTATCAAAAATGCAGCTCTCAGCGCCCGTCCAGAAAGGGCTGGAGGCCGATTTTTGCCTTCAAACGAGCGATCCAGCCGGTTTGACTGTCGCGGACTGCCCTGTAGGCGGAAGGCCCGGCACAGCCCTTCTGGAAGCACAACCGATGCACAGGCCTTGCGTGCAACGTGGCCCGGTCCGGTGCGGCGTTTAACTCTCCAGCACCAGGCGTGTCACTGCGGGCGGCGTTTCGCCCAGATGGAAAGCCAGCTTGCGGTCGCGCAGCGCCACGTCGCCCGCTGTCACGCGGTCAAAGCGGCGCAGGTGTTCTGTCCAGGATTCATCGGTGATCTGTTCGATGTAGCGCCCCGGATCGGAGATGTCACGCAGCAGCTCCCAGGCCAGGGCACCCTGGCGCAACCGGCTGCGCCGGCTTTCCTGCATCAGCGCGCGGAATTCCACGGCCCGGGCCGGGTCAATGTGGTATTCAATCGTGATGCGAATCTGGCCCGTCAGTGGTGGCGCCTCGGCGCTGGGCACCTTGAACACACGCGAAGGTGTCAGGTCTTCTTCAATGCTGCGGTCACGCAGCAGCAGCTGCGTGGCGCCGATCGAAAAAATCGCCGTCAGGGCAGCGGTCAGCATGCTGGCCGGCACACTGGTGACGGTGGCAATCTGGCCCCACACGGCGGCGCCCAGGGCGCTGGCACCCATGATCGCCATCTGGAAAATCGACATGCCGCGCGCCCGCACCCAGTCGGGCAAGGCGAGCTGCGCCGACACGCTCAGGGTGTTGGCCGTGGTGATCCACGCCGCACCCGCGAAGAACATGGCGGGGGCGGCAACGTAGGCATTCGGCGCAAAGGCCACGACGGCCGTCGCCACCGATTGCAGCACCATGCCGCCAAGCACCAGTGCATCACGCGAGAAAGTGCGGCGCAGGCGCGGCAGCAAAAAGGCAACCACAAAAATGGCACCAAAACCCATCGACGCCAGCAGCAGCGTGAAAGTGCCGGCGCCGCCGCTGTGCAGGCCGCGCGCCACCAGCGGCAACAGGGCCAGCAAGGCGGTGGAGTGAAAGAAAAACAGCGCCACGCGCAGCAGCACCGCGCGCAGGCGCGCCGACTGGCGCACAAACTGCACACCGACACGCATCGCGCTGATCAGGCGCTCGCGCCCCAGCGGGCTGGGCACGTGTTCGCGGCGCCAGCGCATGATCACAAAGCCGGCCGCCAGGGACAGCGCGGCATTGAGGATGAAAACGTATTCGCTGCCGGCGCTGGCAATCAGCGCCCCCGCCACCAGCGGCCCGATGATGCGCGAGGCATTCATGGCCACGCCATTGAGTGCCAGCGCGGCAGGCAGCTGCGCGCGCGGCACCAGCTCCGGAACAATGGCGGAGAACACCGGCCAGCGCATCGCCAGCCCGACACCATTGGCAAAGGTCAGCGCCAGCAGGAGCGGCGCAGTCATGGCGTCCATGACGATCATCAGGCACAGCAGCATGGCCACCGCGGCCACCCAGAACTGCGTGATGATGAAGTAGCGGCGCCGGTCCAGGATGTCGGCCAGCGCACCGCTGGGCAGCCCGAGCAGGAAGACCGGCAAGGTTGATGCTGACTGCACCAATGCGACCCAGATCGGCGAAGTGGTGAGCGACGTCATCAGCCAGGCAGCCGCAACATCGTTCATCCACATGCAGATGTTGGCTGCCATCCAGGTGCCCCAGAGCATGCGGAAAACCGGCGAGCCGAGCGGCGCCCAGGCCGACAGCGAGGCCGGGTCGTGCCGGGTCACGGGAATGTCGCCGGACGGCTCCGGTGGGCTGGGGTGGGGCATCGCGCTATTGTCGTCGGGGCTTGCCTGGCTGACGCTTCCCGGGGAAAACGCCTGTCCCGCCGGAACCATGTCTGCCGGGTTTGCAGGAGCTGCGGTGTTTCAGGGGTTCTGCAGGGCCCAGATGCTGTTGATCTGGGCCGACAGTTCCATCGGGTCAAATGGTTTGTGGATCACGTCGATCGCGCCCAGCTCGCGGTATTGCGCCACTTCGGCGGCCTGCACCTTGGCTGTCATGAAAATCACCGGCGTGCCAGCCGTGGCTGGCATGTCGCGCAGGGCCTTCAGTGTGCTTGGGCCATCCATGCCAGGCATCATCACATCCAGCAGCAGCAGGTCAGCGGCGGCGCTGGGCGCCGCAGCCAGCGCTTCGCTGCCGGATGCACAGGCAATCACCACAAAGCCGCCCACAGCCTCCAGCGCCATTTGCGCAACAGCACGGATATCAGGCTCGTCTTCCACATACAGGATTCGGGCGAGGGGTTTGGGCATTCGGGGTCCTTCTGGTCAATAACAGGTGACTCGGGCGCGCAGCAGAGGGCGTCCAGCTTCGGATGCGCAAGTATGAAGTGGAAAACGCGGCCGGGCAACCATCATCCGGCAGGCAGGGCGCCCTGCAGTGTATCGATGGCCAGCGCAATCTCGGAGCGCTGGGTCAGGGTCAGGTCCGGCCCGGCGACCACCGCGTGCTCCACCAGCAGCTCCAGCGCCTTGGCGGCGGTGCCTATCTCCCGATAACCCAGGGTCCCGGCGGTACCGGCCAGGGTATGGGCCATGCGCTCCAGATCTTTCATCGGTTTGGGTGCGTCCGCGTCCGCGTTCACCACCTGCCACAGCGCGCGTATCTCGGCTATTTTCCCGGGCAGGCTGCGCTGGTACTCAATCCGCTGCTCGGCAAGGAAACGCTGGAACTCCTCTTGCGGCGTGCTCATGCCAGGTTCTCCCCGGCGCTCACCGCAATGGCCACCGCGGGGACGGCAGGCTGGGCAGGGTCAGGGCGGTTTTTCATGCTGCTTTTTATTAGACCACGGCCATTTGTACCACCCTGCCAGCAGGGTCGGAAGCCAGAGTCAATTCGGTGGCTTGGGGGATTCGAACAGCGCCGCCACCATGTCCGACTGCGTGATGATGCCGGTCAGCCGCCCGTCGTCGGCAATGATGGGAATGTGGTGATGCCCGGTGCCCCCAAACAGCGGCACCAGGTCCACCAGGTAACGCTGCTCGCTGGCCACCCGAACCTGGCGCGTCATGATCTGTCCCACCACCGGCGGTTTGCCCGAGACACCAATGGTGCCCAGCAGCTTTCGCAGCCGCGTGTCCATGCCTTGGTAACCCCTTCCCTGCAACTCGGCCGCGCGCATGAAGTCGGCGAGCGTCACGATGCCCAGGACACGGAAATCCGCGTCCACCACAGGAAGCGCCTTGATGCGGCGCTCCCGCAGCAGCGCCCAGGCATGCTCCAGCGGCGTGCTGTGGGTCACTGTCACCAGGTCGCGCGACATGATGTCCGCACAGCGGATCCCGGCCAGCTTGCGCTGGTAGGCCTGCCATTTCATCTGCTCCAGCAGCGCCTGCAAATCATCGCGGCTGACGTCCAGCACCTGGTTGTATCGGGCGAGTACCGCGTCCAGGTCCGCATCGGTGGCCCGGGCCTGACTCGGGCCTTCCCCGTCTGCGACAGGCTGCTGCCGGTGCGGATAGGCCCGCCGCGTGGCATTGTTGTAGGCAATCCCGGCGAGCGCCAGCAACACGGCGTTGAAGAACACCGGAAACAGCGCAAACCAGGGGTCGGTGATGCCACCCAGCACCATCATCAGGGCCGAAGCCCCTCCGGGCGGGTGCAGGCAGCGCAGGGCCAGCATCAGGCCGATGGCGGCGCCGACGGCTACGGCAGCGGCCAGTTCCGGCGGGCCTACCCAGCGCGCACAGGCAATGCCGACCAGCGCCGACAGCGTGTTCCCGCCAACCACCGACCAGGGCTGGGCCAGCGGGCTGGCCGGCACGCCGAATACCAGCACCGCACTGGCGCCCATGGGCGCCACCAGCCACAGCAGGCCGGAAGCGGCGGTGCCACCCACCGCATGGCACGCGAGACCGGCGACCAGGATGCCGACGAAGGCCCCCAGGGTAATGCGCCAGCGTTCCCGCGCGTTGATCCTGGTCCGCGCAGGACGGAACGACTGCAGCCAGAAAGCGGCAGCGGCCAGGGATGGCTTTTTGCCGGCGTCAGGGCCGCCGCCGGAGGAAGAAGGCATCGTCAAGCGGTCAGCTTTTGCGCGCCCGCTCGTACAGCGGCATCACCCGGGGCAGGTTGCGCTCCATGTCGGCGATGCGTGTGGCGCCTGCCGGGTGTGTGCTGAGCCACTGCGGCGGTGCGCCCTTGTTGGCAGCAGCCATTTTTTGCCACAAGGTGATGCCGGCGCGCGGGTCAAACCCGGCGCGTGCACCAAGTTCCATGCCCACCAGGTCGGCCTCGGATTCGTCCTCGCGGCCAAAGCGCAGATTGAGCAGCTCCACGCCCAGACCCGCCACGGTCTGGCCCAGGTCCCCGAGGCCAAGCAGTTGGGACAGCAGGCTGGCACCGATGTTGGTGGCCGCCGATTTGCCCATGCGCTCGCGCGCGTGCTCGCGCAAGGCATGGGCCATCTCGTGGCCCATGATCATGGCGACCTCGTCGTCGTTCAGTTGCAGCTGGTCAAGAATGCCCGTGTAAAAGGCAATCTTGCCACCGGGCATGCAAAACGCATTGATCTGCTTGCTGCCGATGAGGTTGACCTCCCACTGCCAGTCCTTGGCGCGCGGGTTCCAGCTCACCGCATGCGGAATGACGCGCTGGGCGATGCGGCGCAGCCGCTGCAGCTGCGGATGGCTGGCCGGGGCCAGTGCCTTCTGGGCCGCCGCCTCCTGCATCATCTTGCCGTACTGCTGCTTGGCGGCCTGCTCGATCTCCCCGGCCGGCACCAGCTGGGTGAAGCCCGAGTTGCGTCCCACGGCCACCCCGTCGCCCTGGGCCGTGGCCGGCGCGGTACCCACCAACAGGGTGCAAGCCAGCACAGCCAGCGTCGATCTCAAAACAAATGTCATCGTCATCTCCAGAATACAGGGCATCTTCCTGCATGCGTGGCATGAAGGTCACAGCGTATTATTCCCGCATGAGCGAGACCTTATCCGACAAACCTCTGCCGCCGCGTCAGCCGACACCGCTTCCTGAAACTCCCGCTTCCCTGACTACCCCGACTGCCCCAGCCCAACGTCCCGGCTGGGCCGAGACCCTGCGGGTTTACCTCGAGGCCCCCACCCTGCGCATGTTGCTGCTCGGGTTTTCCGCCGGCCTGCCGCTGCTGCTGGTGTTCGGCACCCTGAGTTTCTGGCTGCGCGAAGCCGGCATTGACCGCACCACCATCGGCTACCTGAGCTGGGTCGGGCTGGCCTACGGCTTCAAATGGGTCTGGGCGCCGCTGGTGGACCGCCTGCCGATTCCGATACTGACAAGATTGCTCGGGCGCAGGCGCAGCTGGCTGCTGCTGTCGCAGGGCGTCATCATGGCAGCGCTGGCCGGCATGGCATTGACGGACCCCAAAATTGCGCTGCTGCCGGTGGTGTGGTGCGCGCTGGCCGTGGCTTTTGCCTCGGCCACACAGGATATCGCGCTGGATGCCTTCCGCATCGAGTCGGCCGACGTGCAGCGCCAGGCTGCGCTCGCAGCGGCCTACCAGACGGGTTACCGCATGGCGATGATCTGGGCCGGCGCCGGCGTGTTGTGGATTGCCGCACGCGCTGAAGTGGCCGGTGCAGGCGGCGTGATGGCCTACCAGCACGGCGCCTGGCAAATTGCTTACCTGGTGATGGCGGCATCCATGCTGCTGGGCGTGGTCACGGTGCTTTTTTCGCCCGAGCCGACGCCGCGCGAACTCCCGCCCGCACGCAATGCGGCCGAGTGGCTCAAAAGCGCGCTGGTCGAGCCCTTTGCCGACTTTCTGCGCCGCTATGGCAAACACGCCCTGCTGATCCTGATGCTGATCGCCGTCTATCGCATCAGCGATGTGGTCATGGGCATCATGGCCAACCCGTTCTACGTGGACATGGGCTACACCAAGGACGAGGTGGCGGCCGTCACGAAAATTTATGGCGTGATCATGACGCTGGTGGGCGCTTTTGCCGGCGGCGCACTGGCCATGCGTTTCGGCGTGATGCGTGTGCTGATGCTGGGTGCGGTGCTCAGTGCCGGCAGCAACCTGCTGTTTGCCTGGCTGGGTTCGCTGGGGCACGACGTCAACGCGCTGATCTTCGTGATCTCGGCCGACAACCTGTCCAGCGGCATTGCCTCGGCGGCCTTCATTGCCTACCTCTCGAGCCTGACCAACATCAATTATTCGGCCACGCAGTACGCGCTGTTCAGCTCCATGATGCTGCTGCTGCCGAAGTTTCTGGCCGGCTATTCGGGCACCTACGTGGATGCGTTTGGTTACAGCAGCTTTTTCACGGGGACGGCGCTGCTGGGGATCCCGGTGCTGTTGCTGGTCTGGCTGGCTTCGCGCATGAAAATGCCATCAAACCCTTGACTGGCGCGCGCAAGCAGCTATCAAAATAATAGCAAATCTCCCTCTGAAAATCTTCTTCGACGGCCTGCTTCAGCGGTTTACCTAACTTTACAGCCGCTTTAACGCGACTTGTTGCGCGGCGCGCACCATGAAGCGGTCATTGAAGAAGGAGCCCCCATGAGTGACCGCACCCCGAGCCCGTTTACCACCGATGTGCTGGCGTCCAGCCCCGCATCTGGCGCCAGTAGCTACACTGATCAGCCCACCAGCACCCGCGCAGTGAGCCAGCCCATGACACAGCAACTTCTGATGATCGAAGACGACACCCGCCTGGCGGCCATGGTCGGGGAATACCTGCGCCAGTCGGGCTATGGATTCACCCATGCGGTCGATGGCGCCAAGGGCCTGGAAGCGCTGGAGAGTTGCAAACCAGATCTGGTGATCCTCGACCTGATGCTGCCCGACATGGACGGCCTCGAAGTGTGCCGGCGCATCAAGGGCATGGGCGGCGATGCATCGCGCACAGCGGTGCTGATGCTGACCGCCAAGGGCGACCCGATGGACCGCATCGTCGGCCTGGAAATCGGCGCCGACGACTACCTGCCCAAACCGTTTGAGCCACGCGAGTTGCTGGCCCGCATCCGCGCCGTGCTGCGCCGCGGCGGTGAAGCCGCCAGCACGGCCGGCAGCCAGCAAACCATGCGTTTCGGTTCGCTCGAGATTGACCGCGACGCCCGCACCGTGTCCGTCTCCGGCAAGACCTGCGAACTGACTTCCTACCAGTTCGACTTGCTGGTGGCGCTGGCCGAACGCGCTGGCCGTGTGCTCTCCAGAGATCAGATCATGGAAGCCGTGCGCGGCCGCGAGCTTGAAGCCTTTGACCGCTCGATCGACGTGCACATGGGCCGCATCCGCAGCGCCATCGAGCTGGATGCCAAGGACCCGAAACGCATCCTCACCGTGCGCGGTGTGGGTTATGTTTTCGCCAAACAGCAGGACTAGGGTCTGCTCACACTGCCCTGACGCTTCCCCCTTATGTGGTCACGTTTTACCTCGCACCTGTATGTGCGCATCTGGCTGGCGGTCGTGGCGACCGTGGTCGTGCTTGCTTTCCTGATGGGTGCCGCATGGCAGCTGAGCACCGACCCCCCACAGTTGCCGATACGCGAAGTCCTGGTGCACAACCAGACCGGTGAACTCATCGGCCGGGCGCAGACCAGAGCCGACCGCAAACCGGGCGACGGCATGGAGTTTGACCTGGTGACCCGCGATGGCCAGGTGCTGAACCTCGAGCTGCCCCGGCCCAAACGCCCCCCCAGGAATGCCTGGAACCGGGCGCCTTTCGGCTTTGGCTGGATGCTCGGTGTGGTGGCACTGGCCGTGGCCCTGGGCGCCTACCCCATCATCCGCCGCCTGACGCAGCGACTCGAAGGGCTGCAGCGCGGCGTCGAACGCTGGGGCAGCGGCGACCTGACGGCCCGGGTGGCGGTGCAGGGCAGCGACGAAGTGGCGTTCCTGGCCGAACGTTTCAACCATGCCGCCGAACGTATTGAAACGCTGATGGAATCGCAGAAAGCATTGCTGACCTCGCACAAATCCCTGCTGGCCAATGCCTCCCATGAGCTGCGTTCACCACTCGCGCGCATACGCATGGGCCTGGAGCTGATGGGTGGCGGCGCCGGCTCGGCGCAGCGCGATGAGATCTCGCGCAGCATCAGCGAGCTGGACCAGCTGATCGACGAAATCCTGTTGGCCAGCCGACTCGATGCCAGGCAGGCGGACGCAGAGCCCTTCGAAACTGTGGACCTCACCGGCCTGGCTGCCGAAGAATGCGCGCGCGTGCAGGCGGAGCTGGGCACGGCGGCCCAGACCGAAAGCCTGACACTGCAGGGCTCGGCGCGCCTGCTGCGCCGGCTGATCCGCAACCTGCTGGAGAACGCCAGGCGCTACAGCAACGGCGACATCAGCCTGGAACTGGCGCAGACCGGTGCGGGTGCACAGCAGCGCGCCGTGATCCGCGTCAATGACCGGGGCCCCGGCGTGCCGGCAGACCAGCGTGAACGGATTTTTGAACCTTTTTACCGCCTGCCGGGTGCCAGCGAGCGCGAGGGCGGTGTGGGCCTGGGCTTGGCGCTGGTCAAATCCATCACCGCGCGGCATGGCGGCAAGGTGCGCTGCGAAGACCGGCCGGGCGGCGGCGCTTCCTTTGTGGTCGAACTGCCGATGCCGGCCACCGCTTAGCGTCCTGTCCCGCAAATAAAGGCGATATGAAATCGCCCATTCAGCCACCATGCGGCGTTGCTCGTCGTTGCCATAGCTACGGCTATGTCGCCTCCTCGCGCCTTGCCTGGCGACTGACTCGACAATTTCATTTCATCACCCTATTTGCGGGACAGGACACTAGAAATACGCATACGCGGCAGGGCCAGCGAAATATACAATCGCCTCCTCCACCCCAGGGAAGGCCTTGTATGTCGCCCACCGCCACCGCCGCGCCAATATTTTTTCCTGAACGGGGGGCCGGTCCGCAGGCAAGCTTGTCCATCCGGGTGTTCGCATGAGCGTGCCTCTGGCTACCCTGCAGCGTCAGTCGAATCCGGTCTGGCTGCACGACGCCTTCAGCTCGCTGCCCGGCACGTTGACCGAAACACCTCTCGTCTTCGAGCGTGCCGAGCATGCTGCCGACTACCTGCGCTTCTGGAGCGCCGATCCCGCTGCCCTTACTGCCCTGCGTTACGCCCTGTACCGCTGCGAGCATTCCCCCTCGGTGTTTGCCATGCCCGATGCACAGGTGCTGCAGGCGCTTGCCGCCAAACTGGCACGCGGCGCCCTGGTGCTGAGGAACCGCCAGGCAGGCACCGGCACAGGCGGCTGGCCAATCGTTCCCGCTACCGAGGCAGCGGCACCGGCGTCCAGTTCCAGTGCCCTGATCAACCTCAACACCCTGCCCGACCGGCCTGCGGTACCTCCGCTGCTGCCGCTGCTCGAAGAAGTGCAGATCGAAGGCGCCGAAGTGCTGCCTGAAATCGAGCAGACGCTGGAGCAGATTGACCTCACCATGGGAAGCATCGACCTGGCCGGTGTGTCGCTGGAGCCGACACCGTCCAAGGTACCGCTGATCGAGACCGCCATGACCGATGCCAGCACGTCGGTGACCAAAACGCTAGCCGACTTGTAGCGCATGCAGTTTGTGACCCGGGCCGGCACGGCCATCAGCACCGGCGCCACGCAGGTGATCGAGTCGGTCGCCACCGCCTCAAACACCTTGCAGACCGAACTGGGCGCCGGCATTGCCGAAGCCACCGCGGCCATCAGCACCGTGACCCAGCAGGTCAGCGCGGTGGCCACCCAGATCGCCCAACTGAGTCCGCCGCTCAACCCGCAAGCGCTGGTCGGGCCGCTGTCGGTGGCACTGACGCGCCTGCAATCGGACCTGGGCGGCGTGGTGAACTCACTGGCGGGCCTGGGACCGCGCCTGGCCACGGCGGGGCAACATCTGGCCGGCATTGCCGGCGATGCCCGGGAAGCGGTGTCAGTCGCCGCGGGTTTGCCGGGCCGGCTGGCGGCGATCCGCCCCGATGTGTCCGGCATTCCGCCGCGGCTGGCCGGCATCGCCAGCAGCGCGCAGGACCTGGGCAAGCGGGCACTGTCCCTGGAACCGCGCCTGGCCCAGTTTGCCGGTACGCTGGCGCCCTTGCAGCAACGCCTGGCGGATCTGCAGATCAGGCAACCGGCAGACCTCGCCAGCGCGCAGGCCGGCGTGCACGCCGAGGTGCAGGGCGCGCTGGACGGCATCAACAGCGAGATCGGCAACGTGCGGGCGGAAGTCGCCGACGCTGCGACAGGCATCCAGACAGACATCGAAGCCACGGCGCAAAGCCTGGCAGCGGTGCTGGACGGGCTCCAGGTCCAGATCGACGCGATCGTTGCCGACGTGTCCGGTGTCCTTGACTCTGTGATGGGCCGGATCGATGCAGCCGTCACCGTGCTGGAGGAAGAACTCGCCGCATTGACCGAACAGGTCGGTGGTTTCAAGGACCGCACCCGGGAAGTGGCACTGGCCATTGCAGCGCCGGTGCTCGGGGTGGAAGCAGCCATCGACGCGGTCGCGGCGCAGATTGAAGCCGTGGGCCAGATCATCGACGGCATCCTGGCCAGCATCGAGGCCCAGATCACCCACCTGGAAACCGTGATTGCAGCGCTCAAGCAGACCATGGACACCGCCGTGGCCGGGGTGGACGACACACTGATCGTGCTGAAAGACGCACTGGGCGAAGTCATCACCGAGATCGACGAACTCAAGGTCACGCTGCAAGCCCTGCCCGAACGCTTCCAGCCGGTCGAGGCGCAAATTGACGAAGCGCAGCAGATGATTGAGAGCATCCAGCAGCGCATCCGCGAGTTCATGGACCGTGCCGACCGTGCGCTGGCGCAGGCCAGCCGCGAGATGGACCAGGCTGACGCACTGTGCGACAACGCCATCGCTGTCTGCACCAAGTACATCACGCGTTCTCTGGCCATGGTGGCGGCGCGCACGCTGTTCATGGGCGTCAAGGCGATGATTCCCGGCATCAGGACAACCATCGCCGGCGCGCGCGCCACGGTGAAGACATCGGGCAACACCGCCATCGGCCTGCTGGACCAGGCCATCGCGGTCGTCGAGCAGTTGCGGGCCGTGGTCAAGCAGGCCATAGAACAGGTGCGCCAGGCCATTGCGCAGGTGGTTGCCGTGCTGGACCAGGTGCGCGCCGCCCTGGAGCAGGCGCAGGAGCGCATGACCCAGGTTTCCACCGACATGCATGCGGCAGCGGAGAAGGTCAAGGCCCAACCCGACAAGCTGGTGGCCCAGGTGCGCAAGGCGCGCGACAGTTTTGTCGCCGCCACGCAGCCGCGTGAAAAAGTCAATGCCGTGTGCGCGCAGGTGCTGGGTTTCAAGGGCCGCTTTGTGGCGCCGGTTCGACTGCAGGTGGAAAGCGCCGAGTCCCGCGTGGTCCAGGCCATCAGCGACGTGCAGGCAAAGATGCAGCCGCCCATGGACCAGCTCAAGGAAAAGGTGCAGGCGCTGCGTGGCCAGATGTCGGCGCTGCAGGCACAGATCCGGCGCCCGCCTGCCCAGCTTCAGGCCCTGATGGAAGATCTCAAAGGACAGTTGAACCAGCAGGTGAACCGCGCGCGCCAGGTGCTTGACGATGTGCTCGCCAAGGCCGATGGCCTGAT
The DNA here is from genome assembly GCA_964543355.1 of uncultured Polaromonas sp. Classification (GTDB taxonomy): domain Bacteria; phylum Pseudomonadota; class Gammaproteobacteria; order Burkholderiales; family Burkholderiaceae_C; genus Polaromonas. Next base: position 884 of record CAZIYA010000048.1, on the reverse strand, counting down.
CGGCCAGGCCCAGCAGGCTGTGCAGTCGGCGGCGCAGGCAGAAAGCGACGCCAGTCAGACCTTGTCCGGAATGGCCGGCCGCTTCAGCCAGGCCGGCAACGAAACCAGCAGCCTGGTCACACGTATGCAGACGGCTGCCGACGATGCCACCAGCCAGGTGGATGGGTTGAGCGCCACGCTGGACAGCTTTCGCACCGACGCCGAAAACGCCCTCGAGCAAATTCAGGCCGACGTGCAAAGCGCCAGCGACAGCGCCCTCGCGCTGCGCCAGGAGTTCGAAGCGGCGGGCCAATCCGCCAGCCGCCAGCCCGACGCCACCTCTGCCAGCATGGCGGCCCTGCTCAGCGCCGCGGAGCCCCTGCAACGCGCGCTGGCTTCCGCGCAGCAGGACGCAACTACCCAGGCCGAAGCGGCGAACCAGGCCAGCGCCGGCCCGCTGGAAAAACTGGCAGCCGCCCGGCAGGCCCTGGCCACCATGCTGGACGACGCGCTGGCCGCAGTCGCGCCGCCTGGCGACGCGGCCCGGGAGGAACAGCAAAAGATGGACGAGCGGCTGGCATCGGTCGCGGGTGAAGTGGATGGGCTGAAACAACAGGTGCAGGCGGCGTCCAGGGAGGTCGCCGAGCGCACGGCCGAGGCTCGCGCCGACGTCGAGCAGCACCGCGACAAGGGCCAGGCGCTGATTGAAGAAGCCATGAAAGAAGTGGAAACAGCCAAGGCGCAAACCGAGGTCGCACGTGCTGACGTGGTGAGCGCCGAAGCCACGATGGATGCCGAGGTCGTCAAGCATGGCGGCGAGGCGCTGGCACGCAAGGCGCCGCCCGCGGAAGCAGGTGCACCTGCAGCAGCACCGCCGCCCTCAGCAGATGCCGACAAGACACCCG